>NZ_LFDT01000037.1:0-25844 GCF_001037925.1 Vogesella sp. EB
ACTGGTGCGGCCCGCGCTGGCCGGCGCTGCAGGCGATCGCCGCCGCGCTGGCCGCCGACGGGCCGCAGGGCAGCGCGCTCGGCCGACCTTGGGTGGCGGGGTAAGCCGCGGCGCGCAACTGTTTTTGCCGGCGGCTGTCAGATCAGGCGGAATACTGCGACTAAGGCCTGTTGCCCCCGCGAGATCACTGCCATGCTCATCAAGACCCTGACCGACCGCCTGTCCGCCGACATCACCCCGCAGGAGGTCTACCTCAACCGCCGCCAGTTCATGGCCGGCAGCGCCGGGCTGCTGCTGCCGGTGTCGGCCATCGCCGCGTTGCCGGCGACGAAAAGCCCGCTGTCGACCAGCGAAAAACCGAACAGCCGCGACGACATCACCAGCTACAACAACTACTACGAATTCGGCACCGGCAAGGAAGAGCCGGCGCTGTACGCGCGGCGCCTGAAGACGCGGCCGTGGACGGTGACGGTGGACGGAGAGGTGGCCAAGGCGCGCACGTTTGACATCGACAGCCTGCTGAAGATGAAGCTGCAGGAGCGCATCTACCGCCTGCGCTGCGTCGAGGGCTGGAGCATGGTGATCCCTTGGATTGGCTTCCCGCTGGCCGACTTGCTGAAACAGGTACAGCCGACCTCGCGCGCCAAGTATGTGGCATTCGAGACCGCGCTGCGCCCCGGCGAGATGCCGGGCGTGGCGCGGCGGGTGCTGGACTGGCCGTACCGCGAGGGGCTGCGCATCGACGAGGCGATGCACCCGCTGACCATTCTCGCCGTCGGCCTCTACGGCGAGCTGCTGCCGAACCAGAACGGCGCGCCGGTGCGGCTGGTGGTGCCGTGGAAGTACGGCTTCAAGAGCATCAAGTCGATCAGCCGCATCCACCTGCTGGAAAAGCAGCCGCCGACCAGCTGGAACATGGCGGCGCCGAACGAGTACGGCTTCTACTCCAACGTCAATCCGGCGGTGGACCACCCGCGCTGGAGCCAGGCCACCGAGCGCCGCATCGGCGAATTCTTCAAGCGCAAGACGCTGCCGTTCAACGGCTACGGCGAACAGGTCGCCGGCCTGTACCGCGGCATGGACCTGCGACGGAACTTCTGACATGGCCGATAGCACCATCCTCGCCAAGCCGCTGGCCCTGCACTGGCAACAGCCCGGCCCGCGCCTGTTCGCCGCCATCAAGGGGCTGCTGTTCCTGATCTGCCTGCTGCCGCTGGTGCAGTTGCTGTGGCACGCGCTGGCAGGCCATGCGGTGAACCCGATCGAGGACCTGACCCGCGGCCTCGGCACCTGGACACTGCGCTTCCTGCTGCTCACACTGTGCGTGTCGCCGCTGCGCGCGCTGGGGGCGCCGGGCTGGCTGCTGCGCCTGCGCCGCATGCTGGGGCTGTACGCGTTTTTCTACGCCTGCCTGCACCTGCTGACCTATCTTTGGCTGGACCAGTTCTTCGACTGGGCCGCCATCGTGCGCGACATCGTCAAGCGACCGTTCATCACCGTCGGCATGCTCGCCTTCGGGCTGCTGCTGCCGCTGGCGATCACCTCCAGCGACGGCTGGATCCGCCGCCTGAAGCGCAACTGGGGCAAGCTGCACCGCCTGGTCTACGTCATCGCGCCGCTGGGGGTACTGCACTACCTGTGGCTGGTGAAGCGCGATATCCAGTCGCCGCTGATCTATGCCGCCATCCTCGCCGTGCTGCTGCTGTGGCGAGTGTGGCGATACTTGCGGCCAACGTTGGCCGCACGGGTAAAATAGCCGGCGTCTTGCACTGGATCCAGCATCATGTCGAAAGAGAAAGCCCCGGTCACCCAGGCCATCCGCCTGCTGCGCCAGCATCAGGTCAGCTACAGCGAGCACCTGTACAAGTACGAGGAAAAAGGCGGCACCCGTGTCTCCGCGCGCGAGCTGGGTGTCGACGAGCACTGCGTGATCAAGACCCTGATCATGGAAGACGAGCACAAGAAGCCGCTGGTCGTGCTGATGCACGGCGACTGCGAGGTTGGCACCGGCATGCTGGCCAAGCAGGCCGGCGTCAAGAAGATCAGCCCCTGCGACGCCAAGACCGCCGACAAGCACAGCGGCTACCAGGTCGGCGGCACCAGCCCGTTCGGCACTCGCGCCAGCATGCCGGTGTACATGGAAGCCAGCATCGCCTCGCTGGACAAGATCTACATCAACGGCGGCAAGCGCGGCTTCCTGCTCGGCCTGTCGCCTCAGGAGGTGATCCGCGTGCTGCAGCCGGTGCTGGTGCAGGCCGCCGCCAGCTGAGCGAGCGGTTACCGAGCTCGCACGCCAGTATCAGAGCAGCCGGCATTGGCCAGCAACGCGTCGTGCTATTGATATCAATGCGCCCGTTTTGGCCGATGCCCACTCCGGATCACCCCGGTGACCGCTCTTACGCCGCGCGGCTGACGCGGCGGCGATAGGCGCTACGCAGCAGGAAGCCGGTCACCAGCAGGCCGCTCATGGTCAGCGCCAGCGACAGCGTCGATGTCCACACCAGCGGCGCGATCACCCCGGCGATCAGGCTGGAGAACATGGTCTGGGTGAAGCCCTGCATCGACGACACCGTGCCGCGCAGGTGCGGGAACTGGTCCATCAGCACGATGGTGATCGACGGCGCCGACAGCGACATCCCGGTCGAATACAGCGCCAGCGGCGGCACGCTGCTCCACACCGACGGCGGCAGCAGCCACGCCGACAGCACGTTCAGCGCCGCGGCGCCGAACATCAGGGCGTAGCCCAGCGACACCAGCTGCCGCGCATTGCGCCGCCCGGCCAGCCGCCCCGACAGGAAGGCGCCGAGCATGATGCCGCCCACCGCCGGGCCGAACATCCAGATGAACTGGTCGTGGCCCAGCCCCAGGTGCTGCATCACGAACACCGGCGCCGACGGAATATAAAGGAAGAAGCCGGCGAAGTTGAACGACACCGCCAGCGCCAGCAGCTGGAATTCGCGCTTGCGGCCAACCTCCAGATAGTTGCGTGCCAGCTGCCGCCAGGCAAACGGCGGGCGCACCTCGCGCGCCAGCGTCTCCGGCAGGCTGCGCCAGCAGGCGGCAAACAGCAGCAGCCCCAGCAGCGCCATGAACACGAAGATCGAGCGCCAGCCGAAACTGCCGAACAGCAGGCCACCGACCACCGGCGCAATCGCCGGCGACACCGAGAACAGCATCGTCACCTGCGACATCATGCGTTGTGCGTCGTGGCCGTGGAAACGGTCGCGGATGATGGCGCGGCCGACCACCAGCCCGGCACCGCCGCACAGCCCCTGCATGCCTCGGAACAGCAGCAGCGTCGACAGGTCGCTGGCCATCGCGCAGCCGACCGAGGCGATGGCAAAGCACAGGCACGACACCAGGATCACCGGCCGCCGCCCGACGCTGTCGGAAATGGCGCCATGCCACAGCATCATCAGTGCATAACAGAACAGGTACACCGACAGCGCCTGCTGCATCTGCAGCGGCGAAGCGGACAGCGCCACGCCGATGTCGGCCATCGCCGGCAGGAAGGTGTCGATGGAGAACGGGCCGAGGGTGGCCAGCGCGGCAAGCAGCAGGGCCAGCACCGCGTGGCGCTGGCGGGAGGATTCGGGCATAGTCGGCAAAGAACGGGCTAGGAAATATAATCGGCACCGTAGCACGCCACGGCGGCACTGACGAACAACAGTGTGTTCAAGAACTCCCAAGACATAGCAGAAAGTAGCGATTCATGATCCGTTTTTATCACAACCCGCGCTGCTCGAAATCCAGAGAAGCATTAAAACTGTTACAGGAGCGCTCCGCCCCGCTCGAGATCGTGGAATACCTGAAAACCCCGCCCGGCATCGAGGAGCTGCAGCAGCTGTGCCAGGCGCTGGGCGTCAGTCCGCGCCAGATGATGCGCAGCAAGGAGGACGATTACGTCCGCCTGCACCTGGACGACGTGTCGCTGGAAGACAAGCACCTGCTGCAGGCAATCCACAACCATCCGCAGCTGCTGGAGCGCCCGATCGCGCTGCTCGGCGACCGCGCAGTGATCGGCCGGCCGCCGGAACAGGTGCTGTCGCTGCTGTAACGGCGCCGCCCCGCAAAACGACAAGGCCAGCAGACGCTGGCCTTGTGTTTATCCGCTGCGGCCAACGTTCAGAACAGCAGTTCCTTCACGTTTTCCACCGCGTCGCCCGCCGGCGCCGCTTCCTCGGCCGGCGCCGTCTCGTCCGGCGTCACATTGCCGCTACCCGGCACCGTGCCGCGGTTGTTGATGCTCAACTGCGGATTGGTACGCTGGAACTCTTCCATATAGTACTCATCGTTGCCACGCAGGGCGGCACCCGGCCGCACCACGATGCCCGGTGGCGGCGGCAGCTCGATATCCGGCACGCCCTTCAGCGCGTTGTTCATGTAATTGATCCAGATCGGCAGCGCCGCGGTGCCGCCGTAGCCGTAACGGCCCAGGCTGCGCGGCTGGTCGAAGCCGACCCAGGTCACCGCCACCAGCGACGGGGTGAAACCGGCAAACCAGGCATCGCGGAAGTTGTTGGTGGTACCGGTCTTGCCGGAGATGTCGCCGCGCCCCAGCGCGGTGGCGCGGTTGGCAGTGCCGTAGCGCACCACGTCCTTCAGCATGTTGCTGACGATGTAGGCATTGCGCGGATCGATCGCCTGTGCCGCATTGCGCCCCGCCACCGCCGGCTCGGTGCGCGCCAGCAGGCGGCCGCCGGCATCCTCGATGCGGTCGATGAAGTAGGCGCGGGTGCGGTAGCCGCCGTTGGCAAACACGGCATAGCCTTCCGCCATCTGCAGCGGCGAGGCCTGGCCGGCGCCCAGCGCCATGGTCAGGTAGGCCGGGATGTTCTTCGACTCGAAGCCGAAGCGCTGCACGTACTGCTGGCCGAAATCGGTGCCGATCGACATCAGGATGCGGATCGACACCAGGTTTTTCGACAGCGCCAGTGCACGGCGCATCGTGATCATGCCGGCATATTTGCCGTCATCGTTCTTCGGGTCCCAGCTTTGGCCGCCGATGGTCTGCGGATCGACCGTGATCGGCGCGTCGTTGATCATGGTCGACGGCGTGAAACCGCGGTCGAGCGCGGCGGAGTAGACGAAGGGCTTGAAGGTGGAGCCCGGCTGGCGCATGGCCTGGGTCACGTGGTTGAAGCTGCTGCGGTTGAAATCGAAGCCACCGACCAGCGAGCGGATCGCGCCATTGGCCGGATCCATCGCCACGAAGGCGCCCTCCACCGTCGGCATCTGCACGATGCTGACGTTATTGCCCTGCTCCACGATGCGGATCACCGCGCCACGGCGAATACGCTGCACCGGGGTCACCCGTTCCGACAGCGCACTGCGGGCGAAGGTCAGGCCACGGCCGCGGATCTGCAGCTTGCGGCCGCCACGCAGATAAGCGGTCACCGCCGACGGCGAGGCCGACAGCACCACGCCCGGCTGCATATTGCCACTGTCGCGCACCGCGGCCAGCGTTTCATCCAGCGTTTCCTCAACATCGGCGTCTTCCACCTTGCTGAGGTCGACAAACGACTCCGGGCCGCGGTACGGCTGGCGGCTGTCGTAGTCCATCAAGCCGGCACGCAGCGCGTCAAATGCCCACTGCTGGTGGCGGCTGTCGATTGTGGTAAAAACGCGAAACCCTTCGGTGTAGGCGCCGTCCTTGTAACGCTCGTACATCGCCTGGCGCACCATTTCCGCCACGTACTGTGCCGGCAGCGAGGTGTCCGGATTGGCAATGGCAAGGCGCAACGGCTCGCTTCTGGCCGCCTCGTACTGCTCGGCGGTGATGTAGCGCAGCTCATGCATACGACGTAAAACATAGGCTTGGCGTAATTTTGCCCGCTCTGGATTGACAACGGGATTGTAGCTGGACGGCGCCTTCGGCAGACCGGCCAGCATCGCCATCTCGGCCACGCTCAGGCTTTGCAGCGGGCGACCGAAATAGGTTTGCGCCGCGGCGGAGAAGCCGTAGGCACGCTGCCCCAGATAGATTTGATTGAAATAGAGCTCGAGAATCTGGTCTTTCGATAAAGTGTGCTCAATCTTGAACGCGAGCAGCGCTTCATTGAATTTGCGGGTAAAGGTTTTCTCGCTGGACAGGAAGAAGTTTTTGGCCACCTGCATGGTGATCGTGCTTGCACCGGAATGCGTGCGACCGGATACTATGTTGCCGACTGCGGCACGCATTACGCCAATGTAATCAATGCCGCCATGCTGGTAGAAACGCTCATCTTCCGCCGACAAAACCGCCTGTTTCATCAACTGTGGCACATCGCCGATTTTGGTAAAAGAACGCCGTTCCTCGCCAAATTCACCGATTAATACCTTGTCCTGGGTATAGACGCGCAACGGGATTTTCGGGCGGTAATCGGTCAGGACATCCAGACTCGGCAGGCGCGGATAGGTCACCAGAATGGCGATCACGGCCAGGCCCAGCACCAGGATGGTCAGGCCGGCAATAATGCCGGCGGTCACGGAAAGAATGCGTGGCAACATAAGTGGGTAGTGAAGCTCTTGCCTTTCAGAAGGATGGCGCATTATACCTTTTTCAGATAGCGACGATACGTAACGGCGCCTCAGCCGGTCATCGCAGCCGCGCCGCGGATGACCACCAGCCGATCAATGGCCACAAGACCGGAGGTTGGCCGCGCCCAGTCAGCAGTCACGACAGGCGCGGCTTGAAAACGATGTTTGACAAGAAACCCTCACTGGATGTTTCCAGACTGAAAAAAGCGTTGGCGCCGCTGCTGAGCACCACCGAGCACGGCCTGCTCGGCATGGACATCAGCTCCAGCGCCATCAAGCTGGTCGAGCTCAGCAGCGCCGGCCGCGGCCCGCAGCTGGAGCGCTACGTCGTCGAGCCGCTACCCAAGGACGCGGTGGTGGAAGGCAATATCCAGAACATGGAAGCCGTCGCCGAGGCCATCCGCCACGCCCGCCGCCATCTCGGCTCGTCCTGCAAGCGGGTGGCCATCGCCCTGCCCACCGCGATGGCAATCTACAAGAAAATCCTGGTGCCGGCGGCACAGAACCCCGACGACCTGGCCATGCTGGTGGAAACCGAATCCAACCAGTACATCCCGTTCCCGCTGGACGAGGTCAACCTCGACTACCAGGTGCTCGGACCGTCCGCCAACAGCGGCAATGACCTCGACGTAATGATCTGCGCCGCGCGCAAGGAAAAAGTCGAGGAACGCGTGGCGGTGGCCGAAATGGCGGGACTGAAGGTCGACGTGGTCGACATTGATGCCTTCGCCATGCTGACCGCCTTCGAGCAGCTGCAACAGCAGCTGCCTGACCAGGGCATCAACCAGACCTTCGCCCTGTTCGACATCGGCGCCACCGCCATCCACTGCTCGGTGATCCGCAACGGCCAGCAGCTGTACTACCGCGAACAGGCCTTCGGCGGCAGCCAGCTCACCCGCGACATCCAGCGCCGCTACGGCTACAGCCACGAAGAGTCGGAGCACGGCAAGCGCACCATGATGCTGCCGGAAGGCTACGAGAACGAGCTGCTGCGACCGTTCGTCGATTCGCTGGCACAGGAAATCCAGCGTGCGCTGCAATTTTTCTACACCAGCGTCAGCGTGTCGCAGTACCTGCGGGTCGACTACATCCTGCTTGCCGGCGGCTCCAGCATGCTGGCCGGACTGGACGATGCCGTGCTTGGCCGTACCCAGATCAGCACCATGATCGCCAACCCGTTTACCACCATGACGCATTCCTCGCATGTCGAGCTGAAAAACCTGCTGCTGGATGCGCCATCGTTACTGGTCGCGTGCGGACTGGCCCTGCGGAGATTCGACTGAACCATGATCCGGATCAACCTGCTCCCCCACCGCGAACTGAAAAAGGCGGCCCACCGCAAGCGCTTCCAGAACATGCTGGCCGCGGCGCTCCTCGCCGGGCTGGGGCTGTCCTATGCCGGCTACAGCTGGCTGGACAGCACCCTCAGCGAACAGCAGCGCCGCAACCAGCAGCTGGAGCAGGCCATTGCCCAGCTTGACCAGCAGTTGAGCAATATCGAAAACCTGCGACAGCAGCGCATGGCCCTGCTATCGCGCAAAGAACTGGTTGAACAGCTGCAGAATAGCCGCACCGAAGCCACCCGGATTTTTGACCACTTGATCAAAACCCTGCCGGAAGGGGTATTCATCAAGAGTTTCAAACAGACCGGCACCACCATCGCACTGAGCGGCACTTCCTTGTCCAGCGCCCGCGTTTCGGCCCTGATGCGCAACCTGGAGCAGTCCGAGGTGTTCAGCGCACCGATCCTGATCGAGGTCAGTTCCACGCTGGTTGACAATGTGCGCGCCAATGACTTCAGCCTCAGTCTCTCTCTCCGGACACCGGCGACCAGTGCCAGCCAACCCGTGCAGGCCGTACCAGGGGCAACGCCATGACAATGGATGAATTCCGTCAACTCGACCTCAAAAACCTGCCGGATTTGCCACTCGGGCCGCAGATCAGCAGTCTGGTCGTCATGATTGCCGCCATCCTGGGGCTGGCCTACTACTTCGTGTTTGCTGACCTGCAGGACCAGATCGAGCGCCAGCAAGCCAAAGAAGTCCAGCTTAAGGAAAGCTTCCTCGACAAGAAGCGCCAGGTTGCCAATTTGGCCGCGCTGGAAAACCAGCTGAAGGAGATCGAATCGTCTTTTGGCGCCCTGCTCAAGCAGCTGCCGACCAAGGCGGAAATGCCGGCCCTGCTCACCGAAATCAACCAGGCCGGGGTTGGCCGCGGCCTGCTGTTCGAGCTGTTCCGCCCCGGCAGCGAAACCAAGGCGGCACAAATCGCCACCCTGCCGATCCAGATCCGCCTCAGCGGCAGCTATGGCGAGCTGGCGACCTTCGTCAATGACGTGGCCCAGCTGTCACGCATCGTGACCATCGGCGAAATTACCCTGAGTCCGAACGGCGGCGCCAAGGAAGACCGCCTGCAGCTGCAGGCCACCGCCAAAACCTATCGTGCCCTGGAGGCCAGCGAACAGACGGCCAAGGCCGGTAAACCATGATGAAAACAGCCCGCCAACGTCTCGTAATCATCCTGCCCTGCCTGCTGCTACTGAGCGCCTGCGGCGCCGAGCCGGAAAGCATCGAACAATGGATGCAACACGCCGGCAAGGATCTGCATGGCAAGGTCGAGCCCTTGCCACCAATGCAGCCCTATGAGCCTTACCAGTTTCAAAGCGCCCAGCTGGGCTCGCCGTTTGATCCGACACGGCTGCAGCTGGCGCGCAACAAGGTCAAGGGATTGTTCAACAGCAACCGACCACGCGAGGTACTGGAAAACTACGAGCTGAGCCAGCTCAAGCTGACCGGCACCCTGCGCATCAACAAACAGTATTTCGGGCTGATCCAGACGCCCGACAACGGCATATACCGCGTGCGGCCCGGCAGTTTTGTCGGCCCCAACTTTGGCATCGTGCGCAAAGTCAGCGAGACCGAAGTGGTACTGGAAGAAACCGTGGAAAACATCAATGGGGAGTGGGTACAACAAGAAAACACGTTGTACCTGCTACAGCAGGAACAAGGGGCAAAACCATGAACAAGCACTACCTGAAAACACTGGCCAGCAGCCTGCTCCTGGCCGGCCTCTCCCCGGCCCTGCTCGCCGCCAATGCCATCACCGCCATCGATCTCGTCAACAACAGCCAGAACGAACCGGTGCTGGCCATCAGTTTTGCCGCGGCGCCGACCACGCCGGCCAGCTTTTCCATCATCAACCCGCCGCGCATCGCCTTCGACTTCAAGGACACCAGGAACCAGACCGGCAAGAACCTGCTGCCCTTCAACAGCGAGCTGCTCAATGCCGCCACCATCGTCGAAAGCAGCGACCGCACGCGGCTGGTGCTCAATCTCAACAAGAGCAGCGCACACAGCACCCGCATTGACGGCAAGCAGTTGCTGGTGAGCTTCAACGCCGCCGACAAGCCGCTCTCCGCCGACAGCAGCCCGCTTGCCAGTCCCGCTGCGGCCAACCTTGGCATGGCCCGCCAGGTGGCCAATGTCGACTTCCGCCGCGGCAGCAAAGGCGAGGCGCGCATCATCGTCGACCTGCCGACCAGCAACAGTCCGGTGGACATCAAGCGCGAAGGCAACAGCCTGATCGTGGACCTGGCCGGCATCAGGCTGCCGCGTCATCTGGAGCGGCGCCTGGATGTCACCGACTTTGCCACCCCGAGCAGCCGCGTCGATGCAGTCAACCAGAACAGCGGCAGCCGCATTGCCATCCAATCCGGCGGCAACTGGGAATACTCCTCCTACCAGACCGAGCGCCAGCTGGTGGTCGAGATTCGTGCCGTATCGCAGGAAGAGGCCGAGGCCAACCTGCTGGCACAGGGCAAGACCAATTACAAAGGGCAACGCCTGTCGCTCAACTTCCAGACCGTCGACGTGCGCTCGCTGCTGCAGGTCATCGCCGAGTTCACCGGCCTGAACATCATCACCAGTGACAGCGTGACCGGCAGCCTCAGCCTGCGCCTTAACGACGTCCCCTGGGACCAGGCACTGGACCTGATCCTGACCCAGAAAAACCTGGAAAAACGCCAGGTCGGCAACGTCATCCGCATCGCGCCGCGCAGCGAACTGGTCAGCATCGAACGCCAGATTGCCGAAGCCAACCGCATCAAGAAGACATCGGAACCGTTCATCACCGAGACTTTCACCATCCGTTATCGTGCCGCAGAAGAAATCAAGGAGGCGATCAAGGATCTGGGACGGTTTAGCCAAGTGGCGGAAACCGAAAGGGAAAGCAACAGCAGCGAGACCAGCGCCAACTCCCGCTCAGCCACCACGGTCAACAATGCCCTGACGCTGATGGCCGACAGTCGCTCCAACCGCCTGATTGCCCGCGCCGGCGTGTCGATGATCGAGGAAGTACGCAAGGTCATCGAGATTCTGGACGTGCCGCTACGCCAGGTGTTGATCGAGGCGCGCATAGTCGAGGCCAAGGACAACTTCCAGCGCGATCTGGGCGTGCGTCTTGGCGTCACCAAGCTTGGTGGCGACACCGCCATCGGCAACTGGAATGGCGAAGAGGGCTCCGGCATGCCCGTTCCAGGCACCGGCAATCTTGGAGTACCCTCGGTCTGGAATCCCAACATCGACCTACCCGCCGGCCTTGCCGGCGCCTCCATCGGTGCCATCTTCAAAAACGCCAGCACCCTGATCGGCCTGGAGCTGTCCGCGATGCAGGCCGAAGACAAGGGCAAGGTGGTGTCCAGCCCGCGCATTCTGACCGCGGACCGTACCAAGGCGACCATCACCGAAGGGACCGAAATCCCCTACCAGTCCATCGACGACAACGGCAAGTCGACCACTACCTTTAAGAAAGCCAACCTGAGCTTGTCGGTGACGCCGCAGGTGACACCGGAAGACGACATCATCATGGAACTCAACATCACCAAGGACACGCCGAATACCAAACTGTCGCTCGATGCCGGCCCGGCCATCGACAACAAGACCGTCGATACCCAGGTGCGCGTCGAAAATGGCGGTACCGTCGTGATTGGCGGCATTTATGTACAGGAAGAAAACAATGTCGAAAACAAAGTGCCGTTACTGGCCGACATCCCGTTGCTTGGTGTTCTGTTCCGCAACAAGTCCGTCACCAACAACCGCCGCGAACTACTGATTTTCATCACGCCGCGGATTGTCGAAAACGAACTGATTGCCCGCTAAGGGCAGGCGACAGCGTGCCAACACTTCCTTTACAATGCTGGGCATGAAACTGGCAGGCAATATCTTTCTGGTCGGCTTGATGGGTGCCGGCAAAACCACGGTTGGCCGCACCCTTGCCCGCCACACCGGCAAACAATTTTTCGACTCGGATCACGAAATCGAAAAACGCACCGGTGTTCGCATCACCACCATCTTCGACATCGAGGGTGAGCAGCGCTTTCGCGAACGGGAACGCGACACCATTGCCGAGCTGTGCGCGATGGACAACATCGTGCTGGCCACCGGTGGCGGCGCCATTCTGGCACCGGAAAACCGGCTGGCGCTGCGCAGTCACGGCACCGTGATCTATCTGCGCGCCCAGATCGACGACATTCTGGCCCGCACCCTGCACGACAAGAGCCGCCCGCTACTGCAGACCGGCAATCCGCGCGCCAAGCTGGAAGAGCTGTTTGCCCAGCGCGACCCGCTGTATCGCGAAGTGGCCGACCTGACCATCGACACCTCCCATCAAAACGTTAACGTGCTGATTGCCCGCCTGGAACAGCAGTTGGCCGAGATCCTGACCTGCCAAAAGTCCAACTGACCATGAAAACGCTCGATCTTGTTCTTCCCGACACCCGTTACCCCATTCACATCGGTCAGCAGCTACTCGGCAAGATCGAGCTGATTACTCCCCACCTCAAGCAAGCACGCGTAGCCATCGTCACCAACACCACAGTGGCGGCGCTGTATCTTGAGCCACTGCTGCGCAGCCTGGAGCAGGCCGGCATCAGCTGCCTGCCGGTGGTGCTGCCGGACGGGGAGGACTTCAAGACCTGGGACACCCTGAACCAGATTTTTGACGCACTGCTGTCGCACCGCTGCGAGCGTAGCACCACGCTGATCGCACTGGGTGGTGGCGTCATTGGCGACATGACCGGTTTTGCTGCCGCCTGTTACCAGCGCGGCGTACCCTTCATCCAGATTCCGACCACCCTGCTGGCACAGGTCGACTCTTCCGTTGGTGGCAAGACCGCGATCAATCATCCGCAAGGCAAGAACATGATTGGCGCGTTCTATCAGCCCCAGGCGGTGATTGCCGACATGGACTTGCTGGACACGCTGCCGGAGCGCGAACTGTCGGCGGGCCTGGCCGAGATCATCAAATACGGCCTGCTGGGCGACGAGCAGTTTCTGGGCTGGCTGGAACAGAACATGTCCGCGCTGCGCAAGCGCAACAAGCAGGCGCTGGCCTACGCGGTGGAACACTCCTGCAAGATGAAGGCCGATATCGTGGCGCAGGACGAGAAAGAACAGGGCATGCGCGCCCTGCTCAACCTTGGCCACACCTTTGGCCACGCCATCGAGGCCGGCCTCGGCTTCGGCACCTGGCTGCACGGTGAAGCCGTCGGTGCCGGCATGCTGCTGGCGGCTGAAGCGTCACGGCAACTGGGCTGGCTGGATCAAGCGCAGGTCTCGCGGGTGGAGGCGGTACTGCAGCAGGCCGGCTTGCCGACCATCGCACCGGCACTGGGCACCGCGCGCTGGATCGAACTGATGGGCCATGACAAAAAAGTGGAAGGCGGCGAGATCCGTTTCGTGCTACTGCAGTCGCTGGGCCATGCTGTTGTCGCAAAGCTGCCTGCCGCAATCCTGGAGCAGACCCTGAACAGCCGTTTTGTCGGCAGCGCCCCGTAAATACCACTACGCATTTCTACGAATTGCCGCGGCCGGTAGCGCACTGCAAAATGGTTGCTCCAATGAGGAGAGATCACCATGCTGCGCCTACTTGCCGATGTCGCCAAAGCCTTTGATACCGTTGCCGACATTGCCCATCCGGGCGAGCTGATGCACCAGTTGCGCTTCGTGCCGCCACGGCAGCGCGGCATCGACCCGGTCGGCGAAGCCGAGGTGTATCTCACCTACCAGCGCTACAAACGGGCACGACAAGTGCTGCGTCACACCATCCGGACCGAGCCGGACAACCTGCCGGCGCACATCCTGCTGCTGCACACCTACTTCCTGCTGGAAAGCAGCCACGACTACTGCCAGCTGGCCGCAACACTGCAGGCCAAACTGGCGCATCGCCCGGAGTGGGCGCACATCTGCCACGTTGGCCGCAGCCTGGCGCCGGACTATCCGCTGTTCCAGCAGCACCCCCACTGAGCCGCCTTGCTGTAGCACGCACAGAGCAGGTGGCAAACACCTATACATCCCGCCAATCCAGTCCCAGCCTGTCCGCCGCGCGATGGCCACAAGCTGCGGACAGGCGCCCATCGCCAACACACCATCGCGCCCCCCACCCGGTAGCGAGCCACCATCACTTGCCGCGACCTAGTGCACCAGCTCGCACTGCTCCACCCCGTCACGCCGGACACACCGCTTGATGATCCCGGTTTGCGTCAGGGAAATCACCTCCGCTTCGTCCGTCACTTGCAAGCGCGTGGCGCGCAGCACGTAGTAACCCTCGTCGGTGTTGCGTGGCAAGGAGCCGAATGCCAGCTGGTACTGCGCTACCCCGCCGGGTGGCGAAACTGGGGCCGGTAGCGTCGGCCAGCGTGTCGGCGTCAGCTTGTAACTGCCGTGACGATGGTAAAACTCTTCCAGAAAGATCGCATTTTCCTGCAGCAGGGCGATCGCCTGCGCCCGCTGGCTGCGCTGCACATAGCCCTGATACGCCGGCAAGGCGGCCGCCGACAGGATGCCGAGCAATGCCAGCACCAGCAGCAACTCAAGCAGGGTGAAGCCACGCCGCACTAACATGGCAGCGCGCGGATGCGCATCGGCACCGACACCAGCAGCTGCTGGCAGCCGCCGTGCTGATCCTGCACCGTGAAGCGCACCGACTGCACGTTCTTCAGCCCGCCCCACTCCCCGACTTCGAAGCGCGGCACCGACACCAGCAGCTGCGGCGCCGCCGGCGTGGCCTTCAGCGGCAGCACCTGCAACGCCTCCTTGGAGTCGTAGAGCGCCAGCCGGCCACCCGCTCGGTCCTGGTACAACAGCACGCCCTCACTCCAGAGCCGCTCACCGGCACTGAGTGGCGGGCTGGCAAAACAGCCCTGCGGATCCTGATTCAGCTTCATGTTGACGGCACAGACATGCACCGGCTGCTGCCGCAGCAGGGCATCGTTCCTCGCGCGCAACAGCAGTACGTTCAGGCGGCTGATATAGGCCTGCAGCACCCGGTCCCGCACCATGCCGCTCCACGCCGGAATGGCAAACGACAGCACGATGCCGCCGAGCAGCAGCGTCATCAACAGTTGCAATAGTGAAAAGCCACCAACCCGCGACATGCCTGCACCCTCCTCGGCCAACCCTCAACAAATAATGCCATATGATTTTTAATTGGCATTAAAAATCAGAAGGAGGTATCGCAACAAGTTGGCCGCAGTGTGGCGCGCGGCGTCACTCCGCCTTGCGCCAGGCGCGATTGGTAATTTTGCGACGACACATGTTTAACTTATCGATCACCCGTAGCTTTTTACTAAACACCAGCATAGAATGAGCCAATACTCTAGCCAGTGCTGGGCGAGCTCATCTCCAGCAGATAAGGCAGGGCCGTCTAAAGGAGAAATTCATGAGTCCGCAAGAACTGATGCAGCGTAAAGCCAATGCCACCCCGCGCGGTGTGGGCGTGATGTGTTCCTTCTTTGCCGAGCGCGCAAAGAACGCCGAGATCTGGGACACCGAAGGCAAGCGCTACATCGACTTCGCCGGCGGCATCGGCGTACTCAATACCGGCCACCTGCATGACAAGGTGCAAGCAGCCGTTGCCGAACAGCTGAACAAGTTCAGCCACACCTGCTACCAGGTGGTGCCTTACGAGCTGTACATCGAGCTGGCAGAAAAACTGAATGCGATGACCCCTGGCAGCCACGCCAAGAAAACCGCGTTCTACACCACCGGTGCCGAAGCCGTGGAAAACGCGGTGAAGATTGCCCGCGCCGCCACCGGCCGTCCCGGCATCATCGCCTTCGGCGGCGGCTTCCACGGCCGCACTCTGATGGGCATGGCACTGACCGGCAAGGTCGCCCCGTACAAGATCGGTTTCGGCCCGTTCCCGTCCGACGTGTACCACGCGCTGTTCCCGAACCCGCTGCACGGCGTATCGGTTGAAGACTCCATCGCCAGCATCGAGCACCTGTTCAAGTACGACATCGAAGCCAGCCGCGTGGCCGCCATCATCTTTGAACCGGTACAGGGCGAAGGTGGTTTCTACGCCGCGCCGGCCGAATGGGTACGCGCCGTACGCGCCCTGTGCGACAAGCACGGCATCCTGATGATCGCCGACGAAGTACAGGCTGGCTTTGCCCGTACCGGCAAGTTCTTCGCCATGGACCACTACGACGTCGCCCCGGACCTGACCACGCTGGCAAAATCGCTGGCCGGCGGCTTCCCGCTGTCCGCCGTGGTCGGCAAGGCCGAGATCATGGACGCACCGGCACCGGGCGGCCTGGGCGGCACCTACGCCGGCAGCCCGCTGGCCCTGGCCGCGGCCAAGGCGGTGATCGATGCCATCCAGGAAGAAAAACTGCTGGAGCGCGCCAACAAGCTGGGCAGCCAGCTGAAGGAAGTACTGAACGGCCTGAAAGCCGACACCCCGCAGATCGCCGATGTACGCGGCCTCGGCGCGATGATCGCGGTGGAATTCAACAAGGCCGGCAGCCATGAGCCGGATGCCGATTTCACCAAAAAGGTACAGACCAAGGCACTGGAAGCCGGCCTGATCCTGCTGACTTGCGGCGTATACGGTAACGTGGTGCGCTTCCTGTTCCCGCTGACCATCGAAGACGCCATCTTCGATGAAGCACTGCAGAAACTGGTTGCCGCCATCAAGGCCTGATCGCACTCGTTGAAATAGCCTACGGCCAACCTTGCGACACGCAACGTTGGCCGCATCGCCTACAAGGACACCACACCATGCTGAACCTGAAAGACCCATCGCTGCTGCGCCAGCAGTGCTACATCAACGGCGAGTGGCTGGATGCCGACAACGGCCAGACCATCGCGGTAAGCAACCCGGCCACCGGCGAGACCATCGCCCACGTGCCGAAAATGGGCCGTGCCGAAGCCGAACGTGCCGTCGCCGGCGCCGCCGAAGCCTTCAAGAGCTGGAAGAAGAAATCGGCCAAGGAACGCGCCACCATCCTGCGCAAGTGGTTCGACCTGATGATGGCCAACCAGGACGACCTGGCGGTGATCCTGACCTCGGAACAGGGCAAGCCGCTGGCGGAAGCCAAGGGCGAAATCGCCTACGGCGCCAGCTACATCGAGTGGTATGCCGAAGAAGCCAAGCGCATCTACGGCGACACCATTCCGTCCACCGGCGCCGACAAGCGCATCCTGGTAACCAAGGAGCCGATCGGCGTTACCGCCGCGATCACCCCGTGGAACTTCCCCAATGCGATGATCACCCGCAAGGCCGCCCCGGCACTGGCCGCCGGCTGCCCGATGGTGGTACGCCCGGCCAGCCAGACCCCGCTGTCGGCACTGGCCATTGCCGTGCTGGCCGAGCGTGCCGGCATTCCGGCTGGCGTATTCTCGGTACTGACCGGCGGCTCCACCGAAATCGGCGGCGTGCTCACCGGCAGCGACACGGTGAAGAAATTCTCCTTCACCGGCTCCACCGAGGTTGGCCGCAAGCTGATCAGCCAGTGTGCCGAGACCGTGAAAAAGGTGTCGATGGAACTGGGCGGCAACGCGCCGTTCATCGTGTTTGACGATGCCGATCTCGACGCCGCCGTCGAGGGCGCGATGATCTCCAAGTACCGCAATGCTGGCCAGACCTGCGTCTGCGCCAACCGCATTCTGGTCCAGGACGGTGTCTACGATGCCTTCGCCGAGAAATTCGCCGCCGCAGTGGCCAAGCTCAACGTCGGTAACGGCCTGGAAGCCGGCATCACCCAGGGGCCGATGATCGACCAGAACGCGGTGAGCAAGGTGGAAGAGCACATCGCCGACGCGCTGGCCAAGGGCGGCACGCTGGTGACTGGCGGCAAGCGCCATGCGCTGGGCCACAGCTTCTTCGAACCGACGGTGATCACCGGCGTGACGCCGGCGATGAAGGTCGCCAGGGAAGAGACCTTCGGCCCACTGGCACCGGTGTTCCGCTTCAAGACCGAAGCCGAAGCAATCCAGATGGCCAACGATACCGAGTTCGGCCTGGCGTCCTACTTCTACGCCCGCGACATCGGCCGCATCTTCCGCGTGTCCGAAGGCCTGGAGTACGGCATGGTCGCCGTCAACAGCGGCATCCTGTCCAACGAGGCGGCACCGTTCGGCGGCGTGAAGCAGTCCGGCCTCGGCCGCGAAGGCTCCAAGTACGGCATCGAAGACTACCTCGAAATCAAGTACGTGCTGCTGGGCGGCATCGACCAGTAAGGCGTAAACGGGCTGGCCGCTTGCGGCCAACCTTGTGCACAACAAAGCCGGTGTCCGTGACACCGGCTTTGTCATTGGTGCGCCGCAAACCCGCGGCGCCGGCGTCAGAGCTTGCCGGCGTGCAGCACAAGACAGTTACGGCCGCGCTGCTTGGCCTGGTAGCAGCCGTCGTCGGCACGGGACAGTACCGGCTGCGCCCGCTCGTCCTGCGGCTGGATCATGGTCACCCCGATGCTGGCGCTGATGCGGAACGCGCGCTCGCCCAGGTAGACGATGTGGGCGTCGATCGCCTGCAGCAGCTCGCGCAGCATGCGCTCGGCGACTTCCAGCTCGCAGTGGCACAGCAGGATGGCGAACTCGTCGCCACCGAGGCGGGCGACGATGTCGCTGCTGCGCACCTGCTGCTGCATGATGCGCGCCACATCCTGCAACAGCAGGTCGCCGCCCTGCTGGCCGGCGCTGTCGTTGACCGCCTTGAAGTGGTCGAGATCGATCATCGCCAGCACGTGCGGCTGGTAGTGCACGCGGTTGTCGTCGAGCACCTCGCCCAGCGCGGCAAGGAAACCGCGACGGTTGCGCAGCCCGGTCAGCACGTCGTGGCTGGCCTCCCAGCGCTGCTGCTGCATGCGCTGCTGCCGCTCGCCGTCGTCGCGCAGCACCACCACCTTGTAGCCCTGCAGCGCGCCGCTGCCGGCCATCACCGACAGCGTCAGCAGCACCGGCTGCACCCGCATGTCGCGGCTGAGCAGATCCAGCGCCAGCGTCTTGCCGGCGGCGTCGCGCTCGATGTCGCGCAGCGGCACCGCCAGCCCGGTCTCCGGGCTGACCAGATTCATGAACACGCCCAGCAGGCGGCCAAGCACATCCGAGGCCGGCACCCCGAACAGCGCCAGTGCCGGCGGGTTGGCGTATTCCACCTCGTCCATGCGGTTGGTCAGCACCACCGCGTCGCTGATCGAGCCCAGCAGCAGCAGGCTGCGCTCGCGCTCGGCCTGCAGGTGGCCGCGCGCCTCCTCGCGGGCGCTGACATCGCTGACCAGGCCGAGGAAGCGGCGCTCGCCGCCGCTGGCGGCCAGCTCGCTGAAGCGCAGCTCCACCATCACCCGGCAGCCGCCGCGATGCCGCAGCCGGCACAGCAGCTCGAAGCCGCTGCCGGTGGCCAGCAATTGCTGCCACTGTCCGGCCACCTGCGGCAGGCTGTCGGGGTGAATCTCGTCCAGCCAGTGACGGCCGAGCCAGTTGCCGATCTCCGCCGCCGGCAAGCCGGCGACACGCATGCTGGCCGGATTGAGCGATTGCAGGCGCGCCTGCGCATCCACCACCAGCACCCCCATCGGCGACACCTCGTTCAGGGTGCTGAACAGGGCGTCGCGCGCGGCGAGCTGCTGCTCGCAGTCGGCGCGGCGACGGCAGGCGGCCGCCACCTCGTGAGCGATGCGCTGCAGCTCGCTGCAGCCCAGCGCCACTGTCGTGGCGTAGGGGTCACGCTGCAGCACCGTGAGCTGGTTCTGCAGCCGGCCCAGCGGCCGCAGCAGGTGGCGCATGCCCCACCACGCCAGCGGCAGCGACAGCAGCAGCGCGACCAGCAGCAGCAACAGGTAGTGACCACCCAGCACGCGCGCCGGCTGCATTACCTCGTGCAGCGGCAGCACCACCCCGAGCAGCCACGGCACATTGCGCAGCCGCTGGTAGACCTGCAGCGCCGGCACGCCATGGCTGTCGCCCACCGCGGCCTGGCCAGCGGCGCCGCCGAGGGCACGCTGCAGCAACGGTTCGGCCGTCGCCACCGGCATGCTGTCGCCGGCATCGGCGTGCAGGATGGCGAGCTGGCTGCGTACGCTATGGATGGTCAGGAAACCGCCCTGCCCGATGGCGATGTTTTTCAGTTCGCCGAAGAACTCCGGCGAATACAATTCCAGGCTGCCGCCGAGCACCCCGGCGAGCTGCCCCTCGGCGCTGAATACCGGGGCGGTGAACACGATCACGGTGCGCTTCAGCCCGCCACTCATCGGCACCGGCTCCGATACCTGCGGTCGCAGGGAGTCGCGGGTGGCACGGAAGTAGTCCTGATCGGAGACATTGAGGCCGAGCCGTCCCGGCAACCCCGGGTAGTCGGCGATGACGTTGCCCTTGCGGTCGTACAGCAGCACGCTGCTGAACATGCCCTTCAGATAGCGGAAGCGGGCAATCAGCTCTGCGCCCTGCTGCTCGAACTGCTCTGGCGCCAGCTGCAGGTTGGCCGCAGCCTGCTCCAGCAGCACCTGCCGCGTGCGCACGCGGTCGTCGACATCGGCGGCCAACCTTGCGGCCAAGGCTTCCAGACTGCGCGCCTGCACCTCGCGCAGCGCGCTGCGGCTCTGCACATAGGCGCTGCCGCCGGACAGCAGCAGCAGTAGCGCCAGGAACAGGCCGCCCAACACCAGCAGGCGCAGGCGCAGCGTCGACAACAGCACACTCTTGAACATGACCCGGCTCGGCACTCCTCGGCAACGGTTGGCGATGGCAGGCGGCGGCGCCGCTCAATGCAGCTTCGGCGCGTGCTCGGTGACCGGAATCCCGGCCTGCTGCAGGCAGGACTGTAGGTCCTGCCACACCAGACTGCGATCCGGGCTCAGGTCCGGCGTCAGCAGCCACGGCGTATGGGCCAGCAGCTGCTGCGAGCCGCCCAGCAGGCGCACATCGTAGGCCTGGTGTTCCGGCTGGTATTCCGCCTCGGCGTGCAGCCCGTCCGGCAGTTCACTGCCGGAGAGCACCGCCATGGTCAGCGCGAAACGCTTGCGGTTGTAGGCGGCAGTACCGGCGGCCAGCGCCTCCCACCACGGCAGCGGCATGAACAGCTCGGCCTCGCCGTACACCATTTCCGCCGAGAGCGCCTGCTGCACCAGCGGCATGGTGGCGTCCAGCGCCTCGCGCGCGTGGCGACGCACCTGCGCCAGCGGCAACTTGCCACGCTCGACGATGAACGGCAGCCACGCCAGCACCAGCTGCGGCTCGTTGACGGTGGAGGCGGCCTCGAAACTGGCGCGCGAGGCGGCGACATCGTGCAGCGCCAGGTCGCAACCGGCGTCCATGGTCGGCGCCAGATGCACCAGCGACTGGCAGCTGCGCTCGGCCAGGCTGTCGACGGTGAAGATGGTCGGCGACATCCACAGGATGGTTTCCGGCGCCAGCGTCAGCGCCTCGGCCAGCTGCGGCTCCACCTGCTCCAGCAACGGGAAGTGCCACCACACCCCGCCCTGCGCCCGCGAGAACACCACCGGGAACGCCCACAGCTCGTAGGAGGCGACATTGCCGTCCGGCCGCATCACCTCTGGAAAGGCGATGGTGTCGTGGGCGCAATCCAGCAGCAGCTTGCGCGCCGGCGGTTCGGCCTGCAACGCCAGCTGCGACTCGGTAAACACCGCCTGGTCGCCACCGGACAGCGCCTGCTGTACCAGCGCCGCCAGCTGGATGCGCTTCACCGGGTTCTGCACCGCGTCGCGGCTGAGGGCGACCAGCTCGGCGATGCGCGCCTGTCGCTCCGCCGGCGGCAGCGGCTCGGTCGGCACCAGACGGAAATCTCGCTCCTTCGGTGCCACCTCGCGGTCGATATAGGCTTTCTGCAGTCGCTGGTAGACCTGCATCGCCTCGTCGCAGATCTTCTGCAATTGTGCGGCGGTCGGGATCTCGCCCCAGAAGTTGAAATCGAACAGGCGGAAACCGGAGTTGGTGACGTAGTGCGTCAGGTGATGGCTTTCGTCGTACAGCACCACGCTACGGAAGCCGTCCTGGTCGCGGCCGTCAAACGGCGTCAGGTCCATGCCCACCAGACGACAGACGAACACCGGTTCCTGGGTATGAATCACGTATTCGTAAGGCTCCAGCCCCTTCTCTTCGACGGCGTCACCAAAGATGAAACGGCTGGGAATGAATGGATCGCCCTTGATCGGGACATTGCGCGGATGGGATTTCATGCGTCTGGCGTCGATACTGCCTTGTAAAACCGCCGATTTTACTCCGACGCCAGAAGCATAGCTAACAGTTAGGCTAATTTAGTGCCAGCTGGTAACGCTGGAACACCACATCGCGCTGCCAGCCCATGCTGGCGTACAGCGCCTGTGCCGCGGCATTGTCGACGGCGGTCACCAGATCCAGCCTGACCACGCCCTGCGCCGCGGCCACGCTGGCCGCCGCCTGCAACAGCGCCCGCCCCGCGCCACTGCGCCGTGCGTGCTCGGTCACATACAGGTCGTTCAGCAACCACACCGGCGCCGCCAAAACCGAACTGAACAGCGGACAAAGCTGGGTGAAGCCCAGCAATTCACCGGCGCGCTGGTACACCAGAATGGTGGTATCGCCCTGCAGCAGCCGCTGGCGGATGAAATCATGCGACAGCTCAGCCTCGTCGTGACGGCCGTAGAACTGGCGGTAGCCATCGAACAGCACCGACAGCTGCGGCAGATCGGCCTGCGTCGCCAGCCGCACGCCGTCCTGCTGCGTCTGCGCCGCCAGGCTGCGGCGGCACTCGTCCAGGCTGCGGCGCTGGCGTCCGTCGGCGTCGAAGTTGGCCGCATCCAGCCACGCTTCCAGCACGGCACGGTTGGCCGGCCACTCGCTGTCCAGCAGGCTGAACCAGGCGGTGTCGCGGTTCAGCCCCCAGTTCACCCGCGCCTGACGGAAGATGCCCTCGAAGGTGAAGCCCAGCCGCGGCGCGGCGCGCATCGACGGCGCGTTCAGCGCATTGCACTTCCATTCGTAGCGACGGTAGCCCCAGTCGAACGCCTGCCGCATCAGCAGGTACATCGCCTCGGTGGCCGCCACGCTACGCTGCAGCAGCGGCGAGTAACGCAGCCAGCCGATTTCGATCACCCCGCCCGCCGCGTCGATGCGCAGGTAGCTGCAGCTGCCGATCGCCTGGCCGCTGGCCTGATCGACGATGGCGAAGAACAGCGGGTCGCGGCTGTCTTCCATCATGCCGAACCAGCTGTCCCAGTCGGCATCGCTTTGCGGGCGCGGCATCAGGTAGGCCCAGTCGCGGCCGTCCGTGTCCAGCTCCAGCGCCGCGCGCAGCCCGGCGCCGTGCTGCTGGCGGCTGAACGGCTCCACGCGGCAACTGCGCCCCTGCAGGGTGACGCGCTGCGGCGGGGTGGCGCCCTGCCAGTTGTCCACCGTCACGCCCAGCGCGCGGCCGTACTGATCGTATTGCATATCCATGTTCAACCTCCGCAGCCGCAATCGGCGGCCGTGTTGATATCGCAGCTGGCACCGCCAGCCACCGTGGGGTAGCCGTCACGCTTCCACCAGTCCAGCCCGCCCTGCAGCTCCTTCACCGTAAAGCCCAGCTCGGCCAGCTTCAGCGCGGTCTTGGTGGAGGCATTGCAGCCGATGCCGTCGCAGAAGGTCACCAGCAGCACGTCGCGCGGCAGTTGCACGGTGCTGACAGCATCGATGCTGCGATGCGGCAGGTTGATGGCGCCGGGCAGGGTTTCGGCGGCATAGGCCGCCGGCGAGCGGCCATCCACCAGCAGCAGCGCCTTGCCCTGCTTCTGCCGCTCCGCCACATCCCAGCTGTCGATCTCGTACGCCAGTTTGGCCTGGTAAAACGCGATTTGATCCATTCTGTTTCCGCTCCGTTGGTATCCCGACCACTTCATGGTAAAAACATTCACGGCCCTGTCCAAGGGCCAGTTGATGACAGCGAAGGGGAACCACTTTGCAAGCAGCATGGATCAGCGAGGCGCTGGCCGCCAGCCTGGAGCGGCACAGCAAGGAAGGGCTGTCACGACAGCTGATGCGGCTGCTGCGACAATGGATCAGCGACGGGCGCCTGGCCGGCGACACACTGCTGCCGGCCAGTCGCGAGCTGGCAGCCAGCCTCAAGGTTGGCCGCAACACGGTGCTGAACGCCTATGAACAGCTGCAGGCAGAAGGCTACCTGAGCACGCGCCACGGGGCCGGCACCTATGTCACCGGCCTGTTCTGCCAGCGGCAGCAGACGCCACTGCCGGCACGGCGCCTGCCGCTGGGACTGTCGGCGCGCGGCGCCAGCCTGTTCGCCAGCTGCGGCCTGCCGCAGGGGTTAAGCGGCGCCTTCGCGCCGGGGGTGCCGGAGATCCGCCAGTTCCCGCATCACTGCTGGCAGCAGCTGCTATCGCGCCACCAGCGGCAAGCTCATCCGGCGATGCTCAACTACACCGCCGATGGCGGCCTGCCGGCGTTGCGCGAGGTACTGGCGGAATACTTGCAGCTGTCGCGTTCGGTGCGCTGCCGGCCGGAACAGATCCTGATCACCCACGGCGCGCAGCAAGGACTGGAGCTGACCGCCCGGATGCTGGCCGACCCTGGCGACATCGCCTGGGTGGAAGAGCCCGGCTATGCCGGCGCCCATGCCGCGTTCCGCGGTGCCGGCCTGACGCTGCTGCCGGCACCGGTCGACGCCGAAGGTCTGGCGCCGCAGTTGGTCGCCGATCCGCGCCCGCCGCGCCTGATCTACACCACACCCTCGCACCAGTATCCGTCCGGGGTAGTAATGAGCCTGTCGCGGCGACTGGCCTTGCTGCAGCACGCCGAACAGGCACAGGCGTGGATCATCGAGGACGACTACGACAGCGAATTCCGCTACCGCTCGCAACCGTTGCCGGCGCTACAGGGCATGGCACCGGACGAACGGGTGATCTACGTCGGCACCTTCAGCAAGGTAATGTACCCCGGCCTGCGCATCGGCTATCTGGTGGTGCCGGATGCGCTGATCGACGCCTTTCGCAGCGCCAATGCCCGCCTCTACCGGGAAGGGCAGTACCCGGTGCAGGCGGCGCTGGCCGACTTTATCGCCGCCGGACACTTCGCCCGCCACGTGCGCCGCATGCGCGAGCTGTATCGTGAGCGGCAACAGCTACTGCGCCAGGCACTGGCCGACTCCGCCGCCGAGCGGCTGGTTTTGTCGCCCGGCGAGGCCGGCATGCACCTGGTGGCCAGCCTGCCACCCGGCGTGCAGGAGCAGACACTGAGTCAGGCTGCCGCGACACAGGGCGTCTGGCTACGGCCACTGGCGCGCCACTATCTGGCGACGCCGCAGCAGCAAGGCCTGGTACTGGGCTACGCCGGCGTCGACCAGCAGGCGATCCGGCATGGCACCCAGGTACTCGCCAGCCTGCTTCAGGAGCAAGGAAAAAAATGATGAACAAGCCGCCACTTCTGGTCAGCGCCTGCCTGCTGGGACCACCGGTACGGTATGACGGCCACGGCAAGGCCATGCCGTCACCGCTGCTATTCGAATTGGCCCGTCGCTATCAGCTGTTCAGCATCTGCCCGGAGTGCCTGGGCGGCTTGCCGACGCCGCGCCCAGCGGCCGAGATCAGCGGTGGTGACGGTGGTGACGTACTGGATGGCCGCGCCCACGTTATCACGCAGACAGGGCAGGATGTCAGCCGTGCCTTCATCGACGGCGCGCGACAGGCACTCGACAGCGCCATCCGCCACAGCTACCGGCAGGCACTGCTCAAGGCCAACAGCCCGTCCTGTGGCAACAGGCGCGACCACTTCGATCAGCAGTTACAGCCCGGCAGCGGCATGACGGCTGCTCTGCTGCAACGGCACGGCATTAGCGTATTCAATGAGAACGAGATGGACAGGCTGCTGCTCACCAAGCCGCAACCATAGCGGCCGACAAGCGCGGTCTGGCTCCCTGCCGGCCGCGGCGGTGTGACACCCCGTTAACAGCAGGTGATCACCGTGCAGACGAATAACTACCACCCCAAGCGGAAGCCGTGCAGGGCTTGGCAGCCAGATAAAGCGCATCACGGGGAATGGCAATCGGATAGAAGCTGC
>NZ_LFDT01000038.1:0-24965 GCF_001037925.1 Vogesella sp. EB
CTGCAGGCACTGGACGACAGCGGCCTGCGTGGTCGCGGCGGCGCCGGCTTCCCGGCCGGGCGCAAATGGCGCGCTGCGGCAGCGGCCAGCGGCAGCCGCAAATACCTGGTGGTGAACGCCGATGAAGGCGACCCCGGCAGCTTTTCCGACCGTTACCTGCTGGAAGACGATCCGTATTGCCTGATCGAGGCTTGCCTGATCGCGGCGCAGGCGATTGGCGCTCGCCACGGCGTCATCTACCTGCGCAAGGAATACCCGCACGCCGCCCGCGTGCTGCAGGTCGCGATGCAACAGGCACGCGATGCCGACTGGCTGGGGACGGATTTCGAGCTGACGCTGCACATCGGCGACGGCAGCTACCTGTGCGGCGAGGAAACCGCGCTGCTCAATGCGCTGGAAGGCAAGCGCCCGGAGGTGCGGCTGCGCCCGCCGCAAATCACCGCGCACGGGCTGCACGGCCAGCCCACGCTGCTGCACAACGTGGAAACCCTGTGCGCGGTGCCGTGGATCATCCGCCACGGCGCGGCGGCCTACGCCGCACTGGGGGTTGGCCGCAGCCGTGGCAGCAAGCTGCTGTCGCTGAACGCCAGCTTCAACCGCCCCGGCCTGTACGAGGTGCCGTTCGGCCTACCGTTGACGGCCATCGTGCACGAGTTGGGACAGGAGCTGCGTCACGGCCAACTGCGCGGGTTGATGATAGGCGGCCCGCTGGCCGGCCTGGTGCCACCGGCGCTGCTGGACACGCCGCTGGATTACGAGGCGCTGCACGCCATCAGCTGCGCCGTGGGCCACGGCGGGGTGATTGCCTTTGCCGACGACACCCCGCTGCTGGCCATCATGGCCGAGGTGTTCTGCTTTGGCGCGCGCGAGTCCTGCGGCAAGTGCACGCCCTGCCACTACGGCGCCGCCGAGCTGGCGCGGCAGTTTGCCTCCGCGGCCGACGGCAAGACCATCGACGGCGCCCGCTGCCAGGCGCTGCTGGACAATCTGGCGCAGGCCAGCCTGTGCGGCCATGGCCGCGGTCTGGCCGAGTTCGCCCAGGCTCTGCAACGCCACTACCCGGAGGAGCTGCGCGCATGCCTCGCCTGATACTCAACGGCCAAGCCCATGACGTGCCGGCCGGCACGCTGCTGCTGGACGCGCTGGCCGCCACCGGCAGCCCGGTAGCCCAGCTGTGTCACGACGCGCGGCTGGCACCCAGCGGCGGCTGCCGCCTTTGCCTGGTCGCCATCGACGGCCAGCCGCTGCCACAGCCCGCCTGCGCCACCCGTGCCGAGGACGGCATGGTGGTGCACAGCCATACCCCGGCGCTGGAAGCGCTACGCCGCAGCAATCTGCAACTACTGGCCGAGCGCTACCCTGCCAGCGCGATGGCAGCGCATCCGGAACTGCCCTTTCATGCCCTGCTGCGCCAGTACCGCATCCAGCCTGGCGGCAACGTGGCCGGCAACGGCTTTCACGACGACAGCCATCCCTACATCGGCGTCGACATGGATCGCTGCATCCACTGCCAGCGCTGCTTGCGCATCTGCGACGAGGTGCAGGGCCAGTTCGTGTGGGCGGCGTGGGGGCGTGGCAAGCACACCCGCATCGCCACCGCGCACGGCAACAGCATGCTGGCCGATGGCTGCGTCAGCTGCGGCGCTTGCGTCGACAGCTGCCCCAGCGGCGCGCTGTTCGACAAGCCGGCAACGGCTGTGCAGCAATGGACGCGCACCACCTGCGGCTACTGCGGCGTCGGCTGCCAGATGGACGCCGGCAGTGCCGATGGCCGCGTGGTGGCGGTGCGCCCGGCGCAACATCCGGTGAACCGTGGCCACCTGTGCCTGAAGGGCCGCTACGGCTTCGAGTTCAACCACGCCGCCGACCGCGTCACGCAGCCGATGATCAAGCAGCACGGCGAGTGGCAGCCGGTGAGCTGGGACGAGGCGCTGAGCTTTGTCGCCAACCGCCTGCTGGCCATCCGCGGCCAACATGGGCCGGACGCCATCGGCGTGCTGGGCTCGGCGCGCGCCAGCAACGAGGAAAACTACCTGGCACAGAAGTTTGCCCGCGTGGTCATCGGCAGCAACAACGTCGACTGCTGCGCCCGCGTCTGCCACACCCCCAGCGCCAAGGCGCTGAAAACCATGCTCGGCACCGGCGCGGCCACCAACCACTTCGACGACATCGAGCAGGCGCGCACCCTGCTGCTGTGCGGCTGCAACCCCACCGAGAACCACCCGGTCATCGGCGCCCGCATCAAGCAGGCGGTACTGCGCGGCGCCCGGCTGGTGGTGATCGACCCCCGCCGCACCGAGCTGGCCGCCATGGCCGACATCCACCTGGCGGTGCGCCCCGGCCACAACGTGCCGCTGCTCAACGCGATGGCCGCCACGCTGATCGAGGAAAACCTGCTGGACCGCGACTTCATCACCGCGCGGGTGACGGGCTACGCCGCGCTGGCCGACTTCCTGCGCGACTACACTCCGGAACGGGTCGCCGCTGGCTGCGGTGTGGCCGCCGCCGACATCCGCGCCGCAGCACGGCTGTATGCCACGCAAGGCCCGGCGATGTGCCTGCACGGCCTGGGCGTCACCGAGCACCTGCAGGGCACCGAAGGCGTGATGTGCCTGATCAACCTGGCCCTGCTCAGCGGCAACCTCGGCAAACCCGGCAGCGGCATCAACCCCTTGCGCGGACAGAACAACGTGCAGGGCGCCGCGCACATGGGCTGCGACCCGGCCACCCTGACCGGCGCGCAGTCGTTTGCCGACGCCGGCGAGCGCTTCGCCGCGCACTGGGGCACGCCGCTGCCAAAAAGCCGCGGGCTGGACCTGATGCAGATGATGGATGCCGCCTGCGACGGCCGGCTCAAGGCGCTGTGGGCCATCGGCTACGACATCTACCTGACGCTGGCCAACGAGGCCGCCACCGCCGCCGCGCTGGCGCAGCTGGAGCTGGTCATCGTGCAGGACCTGTTCCTCAACGAAACCGCACGCCACTTCGGCCACGTGTTCCTGCCGGCGGCCTCCTTCCTGGAAAAGCATGGCACCTTCATGAATGCCGACCGCCGCGTGCAGCACATCCGCCAGGTGGTGCCGCCACCCGGCGATGCACTGCCCGACTGGCAGATCATCTGCCGCCTGGCCGCCGCCATGGACCAGCCGACCGGCTTCGACTTTGCCGGCCCGCAGGCCGTGTGGGACGAGATCCGCGCGCTGTGGCCGGCCGGGGCCGGCCTGAGCTACGCGCGGCTGGCGCAGGAAAGCCTGCACTGGCCCTGCCCGGACGAACAGCACCCCGGCACACCGGTGCTGCACGGCACGCAGTTTGCCACCAGCCAGACCGCCACGCTGGCGTGTGTCCCGTTCCTGCCCAGCAGCGAGCAGCCGGATGACGGCTATCCGCTGCTGCTGGTCACCGGCCGCGTGCTGGCCCACTTCAACGCCGGCACCATGAGCTATCGCGGCCGCAACGCGCTCTTGCGGCCATCGGACACGCTGGACATGGCGCCGGCGGACGCCGCCAGGCTGGGGCTGCAACAGGGCGAGCGCGTGCGCATCCACAGCCGCTACGGCAGCGCGGTGCTGCCGCTGCAGATCAGCGACGCACAACAGCCGGGACAGCTGTTTGCCAGCTTCCACCGCCCGGACCTGCTCGTGAACCGGCTGACCTCCGCCGTGCGCGACCGGCTGGTGCATTCCCCGGAATACAAGCTGACCGCGGTGCGGGTGGAAAAGCTGGCGGACTGAAGCACTGCCAAGAAGAGAGGAAGCAGCCATGGCGCTGTACGGTTTTGATGCCTTCTCGCCGGCGCAGATCGCCGAAAAGATCGAGCAGGTCGGCGTCAGCAAGGCGCGGCTGCCGTTGCTGCAGATGGTGCTGCTGGGCATGCTGGCCGGGGCTTTCATCTCGCTGGGCGCGCTGTATTTCGTGCTGGTCGTGAGCGACGACACGCTGGGCTTTGCCGCCAGCCGCGTGCTGGGCGGCGTGGTGTTTTCCTTGGGGCTGTTGCTGGTGGTGGTGGCCGGGGCCGAGCTGTTTACCGGCAACAACCTGCTGATGATGGCCTGGGCCGATGGCCGCATCAGCAGCTACGCGCTGCTGCGCAACTGGCTGGTGGTGTGTGCGGCCAACTTTGCCGGCGCCGCCGGCATGGCGTTGCTGGTGTGGCTGTCCAGCCACCCGGCGATGAACGATGGCCGCGTGGCGGCACTGGTGGTCACGCTGGCCGGCGCCAAGTGCGCGGCACCGTTGGCCGCACTGTTCTGGAAAGGGGTGCTGTGCAATATCCTGGTGTGCATGGCGGTGTGGATGGCGATGGCCGGGCGCAGCGTCACCGACAAGTTCGTCGCCATCGTGTTCCCGATTTCGGCCTTTGTCGCCGCCGGCTTCGAGCACAGCATCGCCAATATGTATCTGATCCCGCTGGCGATGCTGCTGCAGGACAGCGTGCCGCCGGCGCTGGTCTCGCCGGCGCTGGGCGTGGCCGGCCTCTTGCGCAATCTGGCGGCGGTGATCGCCGGCAACATCCTCGGCGGCAGCGTGCTGGTGGCGCTGGTCTACCACCTGATCTACCGCCGTGGCCTGCCGCCACCGGCAGCGTAGCGCGCCGGCCGGCCGCGATCCGCCGCCATGATCTGGCGCCAGCGTTACCCGGCAACACCCGCTACAAAAGCAAAACGCCATCGCAGAGCGATGGCGTTTTGACTACGTGCCGCACGCTTGCGGCCAACCTTGTCAGGCGGTGCCGCCGACGGTGAGGCCGCCGTCGATGCGCAGCGTCGGCTGACCGACGCCGACCGGCACGCTCTGGCCTTCCTTGCCGCAGACACCGACGCCCTCGTCCAGCGCCAGATCGTTGCCGATCATCGACACGTAGCCGAGCACGTCCGGGCCGTTGCCGATCAGGGTGGCGCCCTTCACCGGATAGGTCAGCTTGCCGTTCTCGATGCGCCACGCCTCGGAAGCGGAGAACACGAACTTGCCGCTGGTGATGTCGACCTGGCCGCCGCCGAAGTTGGCCGCATAGATGCCGTCCTTGACCGAGGCGATGATCTCTTCCGGCGCCTTGTCGCCGCCGAGCATGTAGGTATTGGTCATCCGCGGCATCGGGATGTGGGCGTAGGACTCGCGACGACCGTTGCCGGTCGGCGCCACCCCCATCAGCCGCGAGTTCATCGCGTCCTGCATATAGCCCTTGAGGATGCCGTCCTCGATCAGCATGGTGCGGTTGGTGGCGTTGCCTTCATCGTCGATCGACAGCGAGCCGCGGCGTGCCGACAGCGTGCCGTCATCGACCACGGTGACGCCGGCGGCGGCCACGCGCTGGCCGATCATGCCGGAAAACGCCGAGGTGCCCTTGCGGTTGAAGTCGCCTTCCAGTCCGTGACCGATGGCCTCGTGCAACAGCACCCCCGGCCAGCCGGAGCCGAGCACCACCGTCATCTGCCCGGCCGGTGCCGGCCGCGCTTCCAGATTGACCAGCGCCTGTTGCACCGCCTTCTGCGCGTGGTGCTCGATCACCGCATCGGTAAACTGCGTCAGGTCGTAACGGCCACCGCCGCCACTGCTGCCCATCTCGCGACGGCCGTCCTGCTCCGCGATCACCGTCACCGAGATGCGCACCAGCGGCCGCACGTCGGCGGCGCGCACGCCGTCATGACGCGCGACGTAGACCACGTCGTACTCTGCGGCCAACCCTGCCATCACCTGGATCACGCGCGGGTCGATGGCGCGTGCCAGCCGCTCGATGCGCTCCAGGATCGACACCTTGGCCTCGGCCGGCAGGCTGCCGACCGGGTCGATCGCCGGATACAGGCCGCTGCCGCGGCGCAGTCCCACCGCGCCGGCATTGCCGTGGCCGCCGACGGCGCCGATGGCGCGCACCGCATCGGCGGCCTCGCCCAGCGCGAAGGCGCTGATGTCGTCGGAGTAGGCAAACGCGGTCTTGTCACCGGATACCGCGCGCACGCCGACACCCTGGTCGATGCTGAAGCTGCCGGCCTTGACGATGCCCTCTTCCAGGCTCCAGCCTTCGCTGCGCGTGTACTGGAAATACAGGTCGGCATAGTCGACCTGATGCTGCAGCATGCGGCCGAGAGTGGCCTCGATCACCTGTTCGTTGACGCCGTACGGCGCCAGCAGCAGGCTGTCTGCGATGGAAATGGCGTTGCTCATGACTTTTGCTTTCAGGAAAAAACGCGGTGCGACAGCGCCGGTAGCCGGGTGCGCACCGAGTTGATGATTTCGGGGTCGATCTCGGCGATGACCACGCCTTCGCCCTTGTCCAGCTGGGCGACGATGCGCCCCCATGGATCGATGATGAGGCTCTGGCCGTGCGTCTTGCGGCCGTTTTCGTGACTGCCGCCCTGTGCCGAGGCCAGCACGTAGCACTGGTTCTCGATGGCGCGGGCGCGCAGCAGCACCTCCCAGTGTGCTTCGCCGGTCTGCGCGGTGAATGCCGCCGGCAACACCAGCAGGTCAAACGGCGCCATCTGGCGGAACAGCTCGGGGAAGCGCAGGTCGTAGCAGATGCCGAAGGCGATGTCGGCCAGCGGCGTTTGTGCGCGCAGCGGCTGGCTGCCGGCGACGATGCTGTCCGATTCGCAGTAGCGCTCGCCGTTGCCGGTAAAGCCGAACAGGTGGATCTTGTCGTAGCGGCTGTGCACGCTGCCGTCCGGCGCGAACAGCAACAGGCTGTTCAACACCTTGTTGTCGGCATCGCAGGCCAGCGGCAGGGTGCCACCGACCAGCCACACGCCATTGTCGCGCGCCATCGCCGCCAGCTGCTGCTGGATCGGCCCGTCGCCGAACGGCTCGCGCAGGCGCACCTTGTCGCCTTCCTCGCGCCCCATCAGGCAGAAATACTCCGGCAGCACCACCAGTTGCGCGCCGTCAGCGGCCGCCTGCGCCACCAGGCGGGCGGCGGTATCGAGGTTTTGTTGCGGCTGGGTGGTGGACACCATCTGGATGGCGGCGACCTTGAAAGCTGTCTTCATCTGTGGTCCTCAGGGCGTCTTGGCCGGCAGCACGGGGGTGACATTCTCCCCCACCTTGCTGACCTGCGGATCGGTCAGGCTGCCGCTGATCTGGTATTCAAAAGAAAATACCTGATTAATCGGGTCTTGCAATATTTTTTGCGTCAGCAGCGTCGCCGCCCCCAGCAGCGGGTTGACCAGCGTGGCGCCGGCCAGCAGCGACACGCTCTCGGAAATGTGCGGCGTGATGCGGGCGCGCACGTTCTGCTGGTTGCGCGGCAAGTCGGCCACGCCGCGCAGGGTGACCTGCGCCGCCGGCCCGGTCATGCGCACATCGTCGGAGGCAAACACCCCGTCGCGGACGACAGCGCTGCCGGTGATGGCATCAAAGGCAAAGCCGCTGCTGAACACGTCGGTGAAATCCAGCCGGATGCGGCGCGACAGCGACTGCAGGCTGAGGATGCCCAGCAAGCGCGCCACCCCGGGGTTGACCTGGGCAAAGCGGCCGTCGCGCACGTCCAGCCGCAGCTGGCCGCCAAGCCGCGCCAGCTCGAAATCGTGCAGGCGGCCCGGCCACGTCAGCTGGCCGTCCAGCCGTCCGCGCCCGCCGTACAGCGCATCGGCGATGCCGAAGCGCGTCAGCACGCCGCCGGCATTCTCGGTATCGAAGGCGACATCGACCCGCGTCTGCGGCTGGCGGCTACCCTCACGCGGCGCCACGCCGGTGACCTGCATGCGCCCTTCCGGCATCTGCAGCGTGACCTTGTCCAGCTGCCACTGCTCGCCGCGCGGCTGGGCCAGCAACGTCAGCTGGCCAAGCTGGTGCTGCTCCCAGAACAGCTGCGCCACCGCCAGCTCCAGCGCCGGCACGCTGACATCGGCCAGCAGCGTCCCGGCACTGCTGTCACCGGCGGCCACCGCGGCGCTGTCTTCCGGCAACGGCAGCGTCAGCCGCGACAACTCTGCCTGCACCCGCCCGCCGTCGGCCGCGCGGTAGCGCAGCTGGCCGGCGGCCTCGCGACTGTCCAGCTGCAGCTGCAGCGGCGCATCACCACCGCGCCAGTCGAGGCGGCTGTCGACGTCGTGCAGCCGGTAACTGCCCAGTTGCAACAGCGGCGTCGCCAGCTGCAGTTGCAGCGGCAGGCCGGCGCCCTCCGCCGTGCCGCCGCCCGTACTGATGACCGTACCGAGTTGCTGCACCACGCCCAGCCACGGCAGCAGGTCCAGCTGCGGCTGGCGGATGGCGATGCCGATCTGTTGCGGGCTGGCCGGCACCTCTGCGCCGACGCCAACCCCGACGCCACGCAGATTACCGTGGCTATCCAGCGTCACCGTGCCCTGCGCCCTATCCTGCTGCTGCCAGGCCAGCTGCCAGCCCTGCAAGGTTGGCCGCAAGCGCAGCTGTAGCGGCCATTCGGCGTCGGCCGGCTTGGCCAGCGGCGCCGGCGCCTGGATCGCCACCCCGCGCAGGCTCAGCAGCAGCTGCAGGTCATCGAGATTATTGCTGATGTCAAAATTGGCCTGGTACGGCGTGCGGCCAGACACCAGCGGCGACAGCAGCGGCACATACTGCTGCAGCACCGGGGTGATGGCGGCGTCGCCCTGCACCGCAAACTGCATCACGTCGTCACGGCGCTGGGTCGCGGTCAGCCGCCCCTGCCCGCCAAAGGCGGCAAAGCCGATGCCCGGTGAGCTCACGCCGCGCTCGTTGAACTGCAGCACGCCGCGCACCGCCTGCAACGGCGGCAGCGGCAGCTGGCGGAACTGCAGACTATTGCCCGGCAGGCTCACCTCGCCGCGCACCTTGCTCTGCAGCAGCGCCGACAGCGGAATGTCCAACCCCAGCTTCAGCGCGGCCTCGCCCTGGCTGTCGATGGTCGACAGGAAGCCGCCCAGCCAGCCGTCCACCGGACTGCTGCGGGTGTAGGCCAGCATCTGCGGCAGGGCGCCGCGCGCCTGGCCGTCGATCAGCAGGTGCGCCGGCTGCGTCATCAGGTCCGGCAGGCGCACCTTGACCGCCTGCAGCGCCACGCCGGCGGTACGCGCCGTGGCGGCGTCGACCAGCACGTGGTCGTTGCGCATCGCTAACTTGCCGTCGATGGCAGTGATATCCGGCCAGGCACGGTCGAAGCGCAACACGCCGCCGGCCACCTCGGCATCGACATCGAAACGGCCGCCGGCATCATTGCCGAACGGGAAGCGGCTGAAGTCGCCCTCCACCCGCGCGCTGACATTGCGCGCCGTACCGCCGACCAGCGCCATGTCCAGCCAGTCCAGCGTGCTGCGGCCGATCACCGCCGGCAGGTAGCGGCTGACGCGGGCCACCGCCACCTGCGGCACGCGGATGTCCAGCCGGCCCTGCAGCGCGCCCTGCGCCGGCAGTCGCCCGTCGCCGCTCAGCTCCGCTTTCAGGTCAGGCGTTTGCAGGCGCAGCGCCGGCAGCGTGAACTGCCAACCCTGACCCTGCCGCTGCCAGCGCAGCTGGCCGGCCAGCTGCTGCAATGCCAGCGGCTCGGCCAATTGCTGCGGCCACGCCAGCGTCAGCCCCTGCCCGGACAGCGACAGCTCGCCGCCATCACGCGCCAGCTTCAGCTCGCCGTTGACGCCGCCCTGCACGGTCGGGCTGGTGCTCAAGGTTGGCCGCAACTGGCGGAAGGCCGTGCTCAGCCGGTAATCGCGCGGCGCCCGCCACGGCCCCTGCCACTGCCAGCTGGTGTTGCGCAGTTCGCCATCGAGCGCCGTCAGCGGCAGCTCGCGCAGCGCGGTGATGCGTTGCTGCAGCACAGGCCACAGCCCCGCCAGCGACACCCCGGACAACTGCACGCGGCCGCCGCGCTGCTCGTGCCACTTGGCATCGACCGTCGCGTCGCGCAGCAGCGGGCCAAACTCGCCGGACAGCGTCAGATGGCTGGCCTGCAGCTGGTGCTCGCCCGCTGCCGCACTGCGGTAGTCCAGCTCGCCCGCCAGCCGCGGCAAGGGCAGATCGCGCCGCTGCAGTGCCAGCGACACGTCATCCACCTGCCAGCGGCCCTGCAGCGCGGTGATGCGGCCTTCGGCAAACGCAGCCGTCAGCCGCGAGCTGGCGCGCCCCTGACCGGCAAACGGCGCCGTCGGCCAGTAGCGCTTGAGCAGCGACAGCTCGCCGCTGCCGGCCGCCAGCGTCAGTTCACCCTGCCATTGCCGCCAGTCGGCAACGGCACCGCCCTGCCAGCCGGCGTCCAGCAACAGCCCCGGCAGCAGCGGGCTGTCCGGCCGGCCGTGCAGTTGCAGGCGATGGCCGCGCCAATTGTCCTGCAGCTGCAGGGTCAGCCCTTCCAGCCGCAGCACCGGCAAGGCCAGCAACTGATCATGCCAGCTCAGCTGTTTCAGGCTCAGCGTGATGCTGTCCTGGCGCAGCAGCCAGTCCAGCAGCCGGTTATCGCCCTTGCCACCGGACAGCGCGATGCCGTTCAGGCTCAGCCGTCCCTGGCGGTCGCGCTGCAGCGCCAGCTGCAAATCGTCCAGCTGCAGGCTGGCCAGCCGCGGTTCGAGATAGAGCCAGCTTTTCCACGCCGGAATCATCTCCACCCGCGACAGGCGGATGGCGCTGGCGCGCGACACCGGCCGCACCTGCACGTCGCGCAGAGTCAGCACCGGCGCCCACCACAGCCATTCGCCGTCGATGCGGCCAACCTTGATCGCCATGCCGCTGACCTCACCCAGCGACTGCTCCAGATACGGGCGCAAGCGGTCGAGGTTCGGCAGCAGGATGAAGCGGAAACTCAGAAAGGAAACGGCCAGCAGCAGCAGTACCGCGGCCAGTAACCAGGCGGCGGCACGCAGGATGCGACGGGCAGTCCGCAGGATGCGCCAGCTGCGGTCAGGCGGCGTTACATCGGACGGGGAAGTGGGGGTAGAATGGTCAGTCACGATTTCGTCATAGCGTTGAAAGCGCATTATGCCAGCAAATACCGCCGCCATCGCCTCTGCGCGCGCATTCAGTTATTACCTCGACCGCCTGCTGGGCGCCCGTCCCGAACAATTCGAAAGGTTGGCCGCCAGGCTGGATCACTGTTTTGACTTGGCGGAAATGACGGCGTTCGCCGACTGGCCGGCTTTCGACAGCATCGACACGCTGATGCCGGCGCTGCGCCAGCTGCGCGCCGCGGTGATGGCACGGCTGATCACCCGCGACCACGCCGGCCTGGCCGACCTGCACGAAGTCGTCACCACCATCAGCGCGCTGGCCGACTTTGCCGTGCAACAGGCGCTGCCGGTGGCACGGCGCAGCCTGGCGCAGTTCGGCGACCCGATCGGCGAGGAAAGCGGCGAGGTGCAGCAGCTGATCGTGATCGGTATGGGCAAGCTCGGCGGCTTCGAACTGAACGTGTCCTCCGACATCGACCTGATCTTCATCTATCCGGAAGACGGCGACACCAACGGCCAGCGCAAGACCTCCAACCACGAATACTTCACCCGTCTCGGCAAGGAGCTGATCCGCGCCATCAACGACCTCACCTATGACGGCCAGGTGTTCCGCGTCGACATGCGTCTGCGCCCGTACGGCGATTCCGGCCCGCTGGTGATGAGCCTGGCGGGGCTGGAAAACTACCTGTTGAGCCAGGGCCGCGAGTGGGAACGCTACGCCTGGATCAAGGCACGGGTGATGACCGGCGACGACAGCTATCTGTCACAGCTGGTGCGCCCCTTCGTGTACCGCAAGTACATGGACTACGGTGCCTACGGCGCGATGCGCGAGCTGCACGCGCAGATCCGCCGCGAGGTGGCGCGCCGCGACATGGCGGAAAACATCAAGCTGGGGCCGGGCGGCATCCGCGAGGTGGAATTCATCGCCCAGGTGTTCCAGCTGATCCGCGGCGGCCGCGAGCGCCGCCTGCAACTGCGCAGCACCCGCGACACCTACACCGTGCTGGCCGAGTTGCGCCTGCTGGAGCCGGAAACGGTCAGCGAACTGCTGGAGGCGTACACCTTTTTGCGCAATCTGGAACACCGCCTGCAGTACCTCGACGACCAGCAGACGCAAAACCTGCCGACCAGCGAGGACAACCGGCAGCGCATCGCCGCCAGCATGGGCTTTGCCGACTGGCACGGTTTCCTCGACACGCTCAACCAGCACCGCCGCCGCGTCACCCGCCACTTCGAGCAGGTGTTCTTCCTGCCGACCGAAGGCGCCGCCGCCCATCCGCTGCAGGCGCTGTGGCAGGAGCTGGCCGACAACGACATCAGCGCCACGCTGCAGCAGCTCGGCTACCACGACGCCGCCGACGTGCAGCGCCAGCTGCGCAGCCTCGCCGCCAGCCAACGCTACCAGCAGATGCCGGACAGCAGCCGCAAGAAGCTGGACGCGCTGATCCCGCCGCTGATCGAGGTCGCCGCCGGTTTCGACAACCCGGACCTGACGCTGTCGCGCATCCTGACCTTACTGGAAAGCATCAGCCGCCGCGCTTCCTACCTGTCGCTACTGCAGGAGTATCCACAGACGCTACAGCGACTGGCGTCGCTGTACTCGGCCAGCGCCTGGGTGTCGGCCTACCTCAACCGTCACCCGATCCTGCTCGACGAGCTGCTGGATGCGCGCGTGCTGTACGCCAGCCCGGACTGGCCGCAGCTGGCGGCGCAGCTGGAACAGCAGCTGGCCGACTGCCAGGGTGACGTCGAGGCGCAGATGGATACCCTGCGCCACTTCCAGCACGCGCAGACCTTCCGCCTGGTGGCGCAGGATCTGGCCGGGATGTGGACACTGGAAGCATTGTCCGACGAGCTGTCGGCGCTGGCCGACATGGTGCTGGACGCCACGCTGCGCCACGCCTGGCTGGACCTGCCCAAGCGCCACTGCGAGGTGCCGCGCTTCAGCATCATCGGTTACGGCAAGCTGGGCGGCAAGGAGCTGGGCTACGCCTCCGACCTCGACGTGATCTTCCTCTACGACGACGACCACCCGGACGCCGCCGAGCTGTACTCGCGGCTGGCACGCAAGCTGACCACCTGGCTGACCAGCGTCACCGCCGCCGGCTCGCTGTACGACATCGACCTGCGCCTGCGCCCCAACGGCACCAGCGGCCTCTTGGTCAGCAGCGTCGACGCCTTCCGCCAGTACCAGCAGAAGGATGCCTGGCTGTGGGAGCACCAGGCACTGACCCGCGCCCGCTTTGTCTGCGGCGACGCGGCGATCGGCCAGCAATTCGAGGCCATCCGCCATCAGGTGCTGACCCTGCCGCGCGACATCGGCCAGCTGCGCGACGAGGTGCTGGCGATGCGCGCCAAGATGCTGGAAAGCCATCCTGCCCGCGACGCCGACGTCAAGCATGCGCGCGGCGGCATCGTCGATGTCGAGTTCATTACCCAGTTCCTGATCCTGGCGCACGCCAGCAAGTACCCGGAGCTGACCCGCAACAGCGGCAACATCGCCCTGCTCGGCGCTGCGGCCAACGTTGGCCTGATTCCGGCCGAGCTGGCCAATCAGGGGCAGAGCGCCTATCGCCACTACCGGCGACTGCAGCACGCGGCGCGGCTCAACGACAGCCAGACCACCGACGACATCCCGCAGGAAGACTACCGCCATGTGCGGGCGCTGTGGCAGTGCGCATTGCAGGATGAAGCTTGAAAACACAAGCGCAACACTCGGCGCTATAATTGCGCCACATTAAAAACAGGACTACAGCGGAGAATTCATCATGTCGATGGCAGATCGCGACGGTTTTATCTGGTACGACGGACAACTGGTTGACTGGCGCAACGCCACCACCCACGTGCTGACCCACACCCTGCACTACGGCATGGGCGTGTTCGAAGGCGTGCGCGCCTACGAAACACCGAAGGGCCCGGCCATCTTCCGTCTGCAGGACCATACCGACCGCCTGTTCCGCTCCGCCAAGATCCTCGGCATGGACCTGCCGTTCAGCAAGGAACAGATCAACCAGGCGCACATCGACGTGGTGCGCGCCAACCAGCTCAAGTCCTGCTACTTCCGCCCGATGGCGTTCTACGGCTCCGGCAAGCTCGGCATCGCGCCGAAAAAGGACGACGTGCAGGTCATCGTCGCCGCCTGGCCGTGGGGTGCCTACCTCGGCGAGGAAGGACTGGAGCAAGGCATCCGCGTCAAAACCAGCTCGTTCACCCGCCACCACGTCAACATCACCATGTGCAAGGCGAAGGCGAACGGCAACTACATGAACTCCATCCTCGCCAACAACGAGGCGACGGCAGACGGCTACGACGAGGCGCTTTTGCTGGACGTGGACGGCTTTGTGGCCGAAGGCTCCGGCGAGAACATCTTCATCGTCCGCAAAGGCAAGCTGTACACCCCAGACCTGACCTCCGCACTGGAGGGCATCACCCGCGACACCGTGGTGCAACTGGCGCAGGAGATGGGCTTGCAGATCATCGAAAAACGCATCACCCGCGACGAAGTCTATACCGCCGACGAAGCATTCTTCACCGGCACCGCCGCCGAAGTGACCCCGATCCGCGAGCTGGATCGCCGCAGCATCGGCGAAGGCAAGCGCGGCCCGATCACCACCGAGATCCAGAAGCGCTACTTCGATTGCGTCAAGGGTCTGGACGCCGGCAAGCAACACTGGCTCACCTACCTCGATTAACCCATTGGCTAGACGCCCCGGCAAGGGGCACACAAGAAAGTACCGAAACATGGCAGAACTGAAAGAAAACACCGCTCGCTTTATCGAAGTCACGGCAAAAGACCTGCCGCTGCACTGCCCGACACCGGAGATGCTGAAGTGGAACTCGCACCCGCGCGTATTCCTGCCGATCGTGAAAAACGGCGGCGAGGCCCTGTGCCCGTACTGCGGCACCCACTACAAGCTGACCGGCCCGGTTAGCGGCCACCACTAAGCCTTTCTGCCCAATGGACAAAGGTGCGGCTTGCGCTGCACCTTTTTTGCTTGATACATGATCAAAAAGCTACTGGTAATCGGCCCTTCCTGGGTAGGTGACGGCGTGATGGCGCAGCCACTGTACCGTCGCCTGCACGAGCGCCACCCCGGCCTGGAACTGCACGTCTTCGCCCCCGCCTGGACCCTGCCGCTGCTGGCACGGATGCCGGAAGTGGCCAAGGCGCACCTCAACCCGTTCGGGCATGGCCAACTGCGCCTGCGCGAGCGCTGGCGCGTGGCGCGCGCACTGCACCGCGAAGGTTTCGACCAGGTGGTGGTGCTACCCAATTCGCTCAAGGCGGCGCTGATCCCGTTCCTGGCCGGCATTCCGCTGCGCACCGGTTTTACCGGTGAACTGCGCTATGGCCTGCTCAACGACACCCGCGAGCTGAACGAGCAAGAGCTGCCGACCATGGTCGAGCGTTTCTGCATCCTGGCCGAGGAGCCGCGCCACGCGCTGCACCGCCCGATTCCGCACCCCAGTCTCCGCTCGCAACCGACTGCCCAGCAGGCTGTCGCCGCGCGCCTTGGCTTGTCGCTGGACAAACCGGTAGTCGCGATGTGCCCCGGCGCCGAATACGGCCCGGCCAAACGTTGGCCGCCGCGCCACTTCGCCGCCCTGGCGGCGGCACTCGACAGCCGCGGCTATCAGGTGTGGCTGTTCGGCTCGGCCAAGGACCAGGACATCGGCGAGGAAATCAGCCGGCTGGCACAGGGTAAGGCGCTCAATCTGTGCGGCAAGACCGGCCTCGACGAAGCCATCGACCTGATGGCGCTGGCCAGGCTGGCGGTATGCAACGACTCCGGCCTGATGCACGTCGCCGCCGCCCTGCACATTCCGCTGGTGGCCCTCTACGGCTCGTCCAGCCCGGACTTCACGCCACCGCTCAGCGACCACGCCGAAATCGTCAACCTCAATCTGGACTGCAGTCCCTGCTTCGAGCGCACCTGCCCATACCAGCACATGCGCTGCCTGGAAGACATGCTGCCGGAACGGGTACTGCAGGCCTGCCTGAAACAGCTCGACCCCCGGCCATCCAGCCCCTCACAAGAAACGGCGACATCATAATGAGCAAAGAAAACGCCACCGAAGACAACAGCCGCCGCATGGAACTGGTGCGCGCCGCCGCCCGCCTGTTCCGCGACCAGGGCTACGAGCGCACCACCGTGCGCGACCTGGGCAATGCCGTCGGCCTGCAATCCGGCAGCCTGTTCTACCACTTCCGCACCAAGGAAGAGATCCTGGTTGCGGTCATGGCGCTGGGCATCACCGCCACCACCGAACAGTTGGCCGCAGCGCTGTCCCGCGCCAAGACTCCGCGCGAAAAACTGGCGGCACTGTTCCACGTCCACCTGCACTCGCTGCTCGGTGACAACCAGGCCGCGCTGGAAGTGATGCTGTACGAATGGCGCAGCGTCTCCGCCGCCGCCAAGCCCGGCCTGATCGTGCTGCGCGACCGCTACGAGGCCTTGTGGCAGGATGCACTGGACGAAGCCGCCGCCGCCGGACTGGTCAAGCCGGACACCCGCCTGCTGCGCCGCACCCTGCTGGGCAGCCTGCACTGGACGGTACAGTGGTATCACGACAACGGCGAACTCTCCGTCTCCGAGCTGGCCGACCGCATGCTGGAGCTGACCGTCATCGCCTGAACCGGGGCCGCCACGCACTTGCAAATGGTGCGCGGATGGCATTGAATCAAGGCAGGACCTCTTCGGGATCGCCACATGAAACTGCGGTTGCAAAGAATGCTGTGGCTGGTAGCCGGCTGGCTGTGCCTGCTGCTGGCACTGATCGGCGCACTGCTGCCGGTGATGCCGACCACCGTCTTCGTGCTAATGGCCGCCGCCTGCTTCGGCCGCAGCAGCCCAGCGCTGCTGCACTGGCTACACCACCATCCGCGGCTCGGCCCACCACTGCTGCAGTGGCAGCGCTACCACGGCATGACCGCCAGAACCAAGGCCGTGGCGCTAGGCACCGTCGCCCTGTCATTCAGCTTCAGCATCTATGCCACACTGCAACAACCCTGGCTTACCGCCCTGCTGTTACTGCTGTGGGCGGCGCTCAGCCTGTGGATGTGGCGGCTGCCGACAATTCCAGCAACATCAGCATGTTGTGCTATGCTTGACAGCAAATCATAGTCCTTTGTCGTGACGGAGACCCCGCATGGATGCCATTAATTCCGCAGCATCAGCCAGCAGCAGCGCCAGCATACTGCGCGAGGCCGCGGAACAGCGTCGCCTGCAGCAGGAACAGCAACAGGAAAGCCAGCTGGCGCCCGCGCCGGCCGCCGAAGCGGTTGCCGCCAGTACACTGCCGACCGCCCGTCCCAGCCAGGCCGTTAGCAACACCGAACAGGCACTCCAGGCCCAGTTGCTCGACTCGCGCCGCGTCAACCAGCCAGAGCCGAACACCACGCTCGCCGCCAGCGAACGCAGCCCCGGCAACCGGTTGAACGAACCGCAAGCGCGCCGTGACACCGCGGAACAGCCCACCCCAGCCGCCAGCACCGAACGCACGGTCCCGGCAGAAGCCCGCGTGCCCGTCAACGCCTCGCAACAGGCCATCACCCAATACCAGGTCAGCCAGTCCTTGCTGCAGGATGCCAGCAGCAGCACACGCATCCGCACCGAAGCCTGAGCCAAGTCATCACGCACACAAAAACGGGAGCCAAGGCTCCCGTTTCTTTATTGCCGCATCAGCCGAGGCATCAGGCCTGCACGTCGATACGGTTACCCAGATGCGGCGGATTGTTGCCCTGTGGCGCGGTGACATCCGTTGCCGTCGCCAGCAAGGCCAGCGCCGCACTCTCGCTGACCTCCATCGTTTTCTTCAGCATCAGGATTTGCGCCACTTGCGCCACCTGATTGTCTGCTGCCGCCGAAACTGCCGCCATCGCCCCCCCGAACTCCGATTACCGTAAACTATCCGCCGCGTTGAAACACTCAATCAGAATTGTCATCCATTCCTGATAGAATACGCACTATCGTCTCTGCCAGACAGGAAAAAGACAAACATGAGCCAAACCCGTCACTGCCCTCTGCTTATCCTCGGTTCCGGTCCTGCCGGCTACACCGCCGCCGTCTATGCCGCCCGCGCCAACCTGAAACCGGTTCTGATCACCGGCATGGCCCAGGGCGGTCAACTGATGACCACCACCGATGTCGACAACTGGCCTGCCGATGTGGCTGGCGTGCAAGGCCCGGAGCTGATGCAGCGCTTCCAGCAGCACGCCGAGCGCTTCGGCACCGAAATGATCTTCGATCACATCCACACCGCCAAGCTGGATGAAAGACCGTTCCGCCTGATCGGCGATTCCGGTGAATACACCTGCGACGCGCTGATCATTTCCACCGGCGCCTCGGCCAAATACCTCGGCCTGCCATCGGAACAGACCTTCTCCGGCAAGGGCGTCTCCGCCTGCGCCACCTGCGACGGTTTCTTCTACCGTAACCAGGACGTCGCCGTGGTCGGCGGTGGCGACACCGCCGTGGAAGAAGCGCTGTACCTGGCCAACATCGCCAAGCACGTTACCCTGATCCATCGCCGCGACACCTTCCGCGCCGAAAAGATCATGATCGACAAGCTGAACGCACGCGTGGCCGAGGGCAAGATCAGCCTGAAGCTGAACGCCAATCTGGACGAAGTGCTGGGTGACGACAGCGGCGTGACCGGCGCCCGCCTGAAGTTCAACGACGGCAGCAGCGAAGACCTCAAGCTGATGGGCGTGTTCATCGCCATCGGCCACAAGCCGAACACTGACATCTTCAAGGGCCAGCTGGAGCTGGACGAGACCGGCTACATCGTGACCCGCGGCGGCCGTGACGGCAATGCCACCGCCACCAGCGTACCGGGCGTGTTTGCCGCCGGCGACGTGCAGGACCACATCTACCGCCAGGCGATCACCAGCGCTGCATCCGGCTGCCAGGCAGCTCTGGATGCCGAGCGCTTCCTGGATCACTGAGCCCGCCTGCATTGAAGTCGCTCAAGGAGCAACTCAAGCCAGTCAAAGCACAGGCAAGACCCGCGAGGGTCTTGCCTGTTGCCGTTGCGGCCAACCCTGAGCCCGAGCCGGACTTCCGCCAGCTGATGCGGGACGTGCGCCCGCTCAAGCAGGATGGCCGCGTCTGCTACACCCCGCCACTACCCAAGCCGCGCCCCCTGCCGCAACATCGCGCCAGCCAGACACCACTGACGCCGCAAGCAGAGCAGGCGCTGTTCGCCCAGATGATAGGCTGGTTCGAGCCTGCACAAATCGACAGTCAGCACCGCAGTCCCGGCACGCCGAGCAACACCCTGAAGAAACTGCGCGCCGGGCATTGGCCCGTCTGCGCCGAGCTGGACCTGCACGGACTGGACCGCTTTGCCGCGCATGAGCAGCTGACCGTATTCCTGCATCGCGCCCGCCACCTGGGCCAATGCGTGCGGGTGATTCACGGCAAGGGACTCAGCTCGCCGGGCGAACCGGTGCTGCCGAAAATGGTCAGAGCCTGGCTCAGCCATCACCCGGATGTACTGGCTTTCTGCGAAACCCGCATCGAACAAGGCGGTAGTGGCGCGGTACTGGCCCTGCTGCGCCGCCCGCACGGCTAAACCCGAGGACACCACCATGGACACCACCCGCATCACCCCCTTCACCGCCGCCGCCACCAGCGGCGAGAGCGTCACCCTGCCGCAAGGGCTGACCGTGCTGTACTTCTACCCGAAGGACAACACCCCAGGCTGCACCAACGAGGCGATGGCCTTCCGTGACCTGCATCCGCAATTCCTGGCCGCCGGCGCCCGTATCCTCGGCGTATCGCGCGACAGCCTGAAATCGCACGAGAATTTCAGGGTCAAGCACGAATTGCCATTTGAATTGATCAGCGATCCGGACGAAACTGTATGTAACCTGTTCGGTGTCATGAAACTGAAAAACATGTACGGCAAACAGGTGAGAGGGATAGAACGCAGCACTTTTGTCATCAATAGCGATGGCGACATCCTGCGCGAATGGCGCGGACTGAAAGTCCCCGGACACGCCGAAGAAGTGCTGACGTTCGTCAAGTCGCTTTAAGCGCCAGGTCCGGCACCCTGCCGGACCCCGCTTCAACAAGGGGGTCTTTCTCATGGCAAGCCACAGCAAGAGCAACGTCTGCAAACTGTTCGTCCTCGACACCAACGTCCTGCTGCATGACCCGACCTGCCTGTTCCGCTTTGAAGAGCACGATGTATTCATCCCCATCATCACCCTCGAGGAGCTGGACACCCACAAGAAAGGCATGTCGGAAGTGGCGCGCAACGCCCGGCAAGCCAGCCGCTTTCTCGACGAAATCGTCAGCAGCAGCACCGACGACATCGAGGACGGCATTTCGCTGAAAGCCCCCAGCCGCGACGCCGCCAGCGGCAAGCTACGCCTGCAGACCGAAGCATTGCACGCGGTGCTGCCCTCCTCGCTGCCGGTCGGCAAGGCCGACAACCAGATCCTCGGCATCGTGATGGCGCTGAAGCAGGCTGATACCAGCCGCCCGGCCATCCTGGTGTCAAAAGACATCAATATGCGCATCAAGGCACGCGCACTGGGACTGGACGCCGAAGACTACTTCAACGACAAGGTGCTGGAAGACACCGACCTGTTGTACGGCGGCACCCGCGAGATAGACGTCGACTTCTGGGAACGCAACGGCCGGGACCTGAAGTCGTGGCAGGAGGGTGGCCGCACCTACTACCAGTTCAAGGGCCCGGACGCCCCCAAGCTGCTGCTGAACCAGCTGCTGTGGCAGGAAGGCGAGCAGCCGATGCAGGCACGGGTACTGCGCCTCGATGGCAAGGAAGCGGTACTGGAGACGCTGAAGGACTACAGCCACCAGAAGAACAACGTGTGGGGCATCGTCGCGCGCAACCGCGAACAGAATTTCGCGCTGAACCTGCTGATGAATCCGGACATCGACTTCGTCACCCTGCTCGGTCAGGCCGGCACCGGCAAGACCCTGCTAACGTTGGCCGCGGGTCTGGCGCTGACACTGGAGCAGAAGCTGTACAGCGAGATCATCATGACCCGTGTCACCGTGCCGGTCGGCGAGGACATCGGCTTTTTGCCCGGCACCGAAGAGGAAAAGATGCTGCCGTGGATGGGCGCACTGGAAGACAACCTCGACGTGCTCAACAAGAGCGAGGACGACGGTGGTGACTGGGGGCGCGCCGCCACCCGCGACCTGATCCGCTCGCGCATCAAGGTCAAGTCGCTCAATTTCATGCGCGGCCGTACCTTCCTCAACAAATACCTGATCATCGACGAGGCGCAGAACCTGACGCCGAAGCAGATGAAAACGCTGATCACCCGTGCCGGCCCCGGCACCAAGGTGGTCTGCCTCGGCAACATCAGTCAGATCGACACCCCGTACCTGACCGAAGGCAGTTCCGGCATCAGCTACGTCGTTGATCGTTTCAAAGGCTGGGAACACTCCGGCCACATTACCCTGCAGCGCGGCGAACGCTCGCGCCTGGCAGACCACGCAGCGGAAGTCCTTTGACCATCAAACTTGAACTGATCCACACCCCGGCAGCAGGGGCGGCATCGACGATGCCCCCCCTGCTTTTTGTTCACGGCGCCTTCAGCAGCGCCAGCTGCTGGCAGCAACACTTCATGCCCTGGTTCAGCGCGCGCGGTTACGACTGCTGGGCGCTGAGCTTCGAGGGGCACGGCGACAGCGACGGCCACGACTATCTCGCCGCCATCAGCATCGATGACTACGTCGGCAACCTGCAGCAGGCGATCCGGCAACTGCCGCGCCCGCCTATCGTGATCGCCCACTCCATGGGCGGCTTTGTGCTGCAGCAATACCTGACCCGCCACGACCTGCCCGGTGCCGTGTTGCTGGCTTCGGTGCCGCCAAGCGGCCTCGCCGGTTCCAGCATGCGGCTGATGACCCAGGCGCCGGAGCTGTTCATGCAACTGAACCTGTTCCAGCAGGGTAACTACCAGCCGGAGCTGAACGAACTGCGGCACATGCTGTTTTCCGACGATGCCGACCTCGCCGCGGTGGACTGGGTGGCGCACCACAGCCAGACCGAAAGCCAGCGCGCAATCATGGACATGACCCTGGTGCCGCCATTCCTGCAGCGCCGTATCGCCCCGCTGCCCAACCTGGTGCTGGGCGCGGCAGCGGACCAGCTGATCTCGCCAGAGGACGTCACCGAGACCGCGACACGCTTCGGCAGTACGCCGGAAATCCTGCCGCACATCGGCCACATGATGATGCTGGACAATCGCTGGGAGCAGTGCGCGCAACGAATCGAGGCGTGGCTGGCACGTACCCCCCTCGAGTGACAAAAAGGTTGGCCGCATTGCTGCGGCCAACCTTTTCGGCTTCCATCCGGGCTATCTCTCTTCAGAAAAACAAGCTGCCCGCCCGCTCAGGCATACAGCAATTTGAGCGCTTGCGCCTCGCCGAAGAACAGCTCGCCCTCGTGACGCAGGCCGATCGCCTCCAGCACGCGGATCGAGCCTGCGTTGGCCGCATCGACAATGGCGGTAATCCGCGGCAGGCGCAGCACATTGCGACCGTAGTCGAGGCTGGCCTGCGCCGCTTCGCGCGCATACCCCTGGCCGCGATATGGCGGCAGGAAGGTGTAACCGACATCCGGATCCGGCAGCCCCTCGCGGCGGATGATGCCGCACAAGCCCATCAGCGCACCATCGGACTTGCGCACCACGCACCACAACGCATGGCCATGCTGCGCGTAGGCCGCCAGTGGCCCTTCCTGCAGGTAGCGGCGGGCGTCGTCCAGCGTGCGCACACCACGATCGATCACCTTGCGCACGAAGTCGGGGTCGTTCAGTGCCGCCAGCACGAATTCGGCATCCTCCAGCGTCAGCTCGCGCAGCTGCAACCGCGCCGTCTCCGCGATCAGCATGCAACCGCCAGGCCGAACGGGTCGTCGATGCTGTGGCTGGGCTGGGTAAACCAGCGCGGCCCCTGCTCCGTCATGTAGAAGTGGTCCTCCAGTCGCACCCCGAATTCGCCGGGGATGCAGATCATCGGCTCGTTGCTGAAGCACATGCCGACTTCCAGTGGCGTGCGGTCGCTGGACACCAGGTACGGCCATTCGTGAATGTCCATGCCGATACCGTGGCCGGTACGGTGCGGCAAACCCGGCAGCGCGTAGCCGGGGCCGAAGCCGTCGACCTGCAATTGCCGGCGCGCGGCCAGATCGACCTCGCCGCACGGCGTGCCCAGCTGCGCCGCCGCGAAGGCCGCCGCCTGTGCCGCCTTTTCCGCCTGCCACACCTCGCGCTGACGCACATCCGGCTCGCCAAACACATAGGTACGGGTGATGTCGGAAATATAGCCGTGCAGGGTGCAGCCGGTATCGATCAGCACCATGTCGCCCGGCTTCAGCACCTGCGGATTCTTGACCCCGTGCGGATAGGCGGTCGCCTCACCGAACAGCACGATGCAGAAGTAGGAACCGGTGGCACCGACACGGCGGTGCGCCTCGGCAATGAATGCCTCGACCTCGGTGGTGGTGATGCCCTCATGCAGAATGCCGGCCGTAGCCTGGTGCACCGCCAGCGTCATGTCCTTGGCACGCTGCATCAGCGCGATTTCCTGCGGCGACTTGCGCATGCGGCAGTGCGCGGTCACCTCGCGGCCGTTGACCAGCTGGTAGCCGTCGGCACACTGGCGGATGCCGTCGGCGATGAAAAACGCCGCACTTTCGTCGATGCCGATGCGCAGCGGCTGCTCAAGGTTGGCCGCAATGCCCAACCGCGCCAGCGTCGCTACAAATAGCGCATACGGGCTTTCGTGTTCGTGCCAGGCGTTCACCTCGCCCTGCAGCTGCATGTAGTCGTGCAGTGTGCCGACCTCGAACCAGGGCGCGATGAATTCCAGCGCGCCATGCGCCGGCAGGATCGCCCCCACCATGCGCTCGCTGGCGTACCATTTCAGGCCGGTAAAGTAGTTGAGGCTGGTTCCCGCATTCAGATACAGCGCCGCGATGCCGTTGGCCTGCATATACACCTGCGCCTTGGCCAGCCGTACACGGTATTCGTCCAGCCCGATCGGCTGTGCACCCTGCGTCATGTCCTGCAAGCCAGCCAGTGCCTGCTCCTTACTCACCCCACCCACGCCTATCGTCATCGCCTGCTCCCGCTCCGGTTCATCACTGCTGGCCTGTCGCCAGTCCACACCAAAGCAGCAATCTATGACTGCGCCACCACAGGGTCAAGTATTTTTTAGTCACACTAAAATTTTACTATTCAGCAAGGCAATGATTCTCACGTACAATCAGTCCTCACCATCAGGAACCCGCCCCCATGTCAGAGGAAACCCTCGGCCAGCGCCTGCGCCGCTACCGGCGCGCCAGCGGCAAGACCCTGGTCCAGGTAGCCAAAGAAGCCGGCTTGTCGGCCGGCTTCCTGTCCCAGGCAGAGCGCGACATCACCGGCCTGTCGCTGTCGTCACTGGCCAACATCGCCCAGGCCGTCGGCGTAGCGGTGAGCGAGCTGTTCGAATCCCCGCGCCAGGACGCCCCCGACTCGCACGAAGGCCAGCGTCAGAGCTACACCGTCGCCAACATGCCGCAGCGCTACGAACGACTGACCACCACCTATAGCGGCAGCGTGCTGAATGCCGTCAAGCTGACACTTCCCCCCGGCTATCGCTCGGAGGTAGTTGCCCACAGCGGCGATGAATTTGTCTATGTGCTGAGTGGTACCGTCACCTATCAGGTCAACGGCCGTGACTATGTGCTGGCCGTCGGCGACTCGCTGCACTTTGATCCGCAGCAAAAGCACGCCATCCACAACGATAGCGACAGCAGCACCGAGGTGATTTCGGTCGGCACGTTGCAATTGTTTGACGATGACGACAAGCAGCACGACTAAACCAGCCTGGGCGATTCAGTGGGCAGGGACAGGCCACATTCAGAGATAGGCACACACCAAAACCAGCGGCTCGTCACGCATCAGGTCAGACGAGGCTGTGCCGAGCGTAGCAGTCAGATAAAGCTTGTCACGGGGAAAGATAATCAAAGAGGCAGAGGCTATCAAGGTTGCCCGCAGTTAGCCCCAAAGCCAAGCCCGCCCAATTGACCGGGCTTGTGTCGTCTACACCGCTTTGCGTTGCG
>NZ_LFDT01000039.1:0-22642 GCF_001037925.1 Vogesella sp. EB
GGCAGATCACAGCAGTTTGAAGCAATGCATCTTAGTTTCGACCAAGCTGCGGCGATGGTAGCCACTCCAGCGCTTCCAGATCGCCCTACCTCGTCGCTTAGTGGCCCGGAGAATCTCGTTCCAGGCCTGCACGCCCAGTGAGCTTCCTTTCCACGGCCGAGCATTCTTGCGCGTCGGGATTCACCCCATTGCACCCCCGCGCTGCAATCGCCTCATGACACGCCTTGGTATCAAAAGCACCATCGCCACTCACGCAGGCTATCGGTTCATTGGACGGGATTTGCGCCAATAGCGAAGGCAACATTTGCGCATCGCTCTGGCGATTGTCCGTTACCTCAATAGCATGGATTTGCAGGGTTTCCGCGTCGATGCTCAAATGCACCTTGCGCCATTGCCGGCGATATTCCGCGCCGTGTTTCTTGGTTTTCCACTCAGCTTCGCCCAGCATTTTGATGCCCGTGTTATCAACCAGCAGATGCAACGCGCCTGAACACTTTTGATAGGGAATGCTGACTTGCAGTGTTTGCTGACGCCGAGACAAGGTGCTGTAGTCCGGGACGCCCCAGCCCAGGCCCGCCAGCTTGAGCAGGCTTTGAATGAAACCGATGGTCTGCCGCAACGCCAGCCCGAGCACATTCTTGATGGTCAAACAGAATTGAATGGCCGCATCGCTGTAGGTCTGCGCTCGACCACGCTTCCCCCGCGGTTTTGCCTGCCATGCCATGTTTGTGTCCAGCCAGATGGACAAAGAGCCACGCAGGATCAGAGCTTGGTTGTAGGCTTTCCAGTTGGTCGTTCGGTATTGTTTCGGAGCGGGCTTGGTTATGCAGCTAGCTTACCAAGCCTTGGCAAGCACGGATTTGTGCAACAAAGCCTATCCGCCGTGCCCACACACACGGCAGCATCAAGGCAAACAGGGTTGGCCGCATGCGGCCAACCCTGTTTGTTTATGGCGCCATCGCAGCGGATGGCACGATCGCTTTCGCGCCGGTTACTTCGCCAGCGCCTCGCGCTGCAGCGCAACCAGTTCGGCGATGCCTTTTTCCGCCAGTTGCAGCAAGGCGTCCATCTCCGCGCGGCTGAACGGTACCCCTTCCGCGGTGCCCTGCACCTCGACAAAGTGGCCGTCACCGGTCATCACCACGTTCATGTCAGTTTCGCAGCCGGAGTCTTCCTCGTAGTCGAGGTCCAGCAGCGGCACGCCGTCGACGATGCCGACCGAAATCGCCGCCACGTGCTGGCGCAGCGGGTTTTCGCTGAGCTTGCCGGCGGCCAGCAGGCCGTTGATGGCATCGGCCAGCGCGATATAGGCACCGGTGATACTGGCGGTGCGGGTGCCGCCGTCAGCCTGGATCACGTCGCAATCGATCTGGATCTGGCGCTCGCCCAGCTTGGCCAGGTCCACCACCGCGCGCAGGCTGCGCCCGATCAGGCGCTGGATTTCCTGGGTGCGGCCGGATTGCTTGCCGCTGGCCGCCTCGCGGCGCATGCGACTGTGGGTCGAGCGCGGCAGCATGCCGTATTCGGCGGTGACCCAGCCCTGGCCCTTGCCCTTCAGGAAGCCGGGCACCGTTTCGTCAACGCTGGCGGTGCAGATCACCTTGGTGTCGCCGAATTCGATCAGTACCGATCCTTCGGCGTGGCGGGTGTAATTGCGGGTAATGCGGACGCTGCGCAGCGCGTCGGCAAGTCGTTGGGATGAACGCATGGCGCGGGCTCTCGGGTAGGAATAACAGCGCGATTCTACCCGATCACCCTGCCGCGCGCGGCGGCTTGCCGCTCAGTGCGGCTGCCGGGGCAGCAGTTCGGCGGCCAGTTCATGCTCCATCAGCAGGCCGGGGATCGCGTCATCGGGCAGGAAGCCGGTCAGCGTGCCGCTGTCGATGTAGCCGCTGCGGCCGTCCAGCGCCGCATCCGCCGGCAGCAGGGTGAACGCCACCGCCGACAGGTTGTCGCCGCGTTCGCCGCCGCGTTTTTCCGCCACCGTCATCAGCGCCGGCAGTACCGCCGGCGCCACCCGCCCATGGAACACGCGCGCCAGCTCCGGGTCCGGCACCACGCTCCACAGCCCGTCGCTGCATAGCAGCACGCTGCAGCCGGCCTGCAGCGGCAGCGGATGGAGGACGCTGACTTCCGGCTCGCCCATCGCGCCCAGGCAGTTGTAGATGCGGTTGCGCGCCGGGTGCACCGCAGCCTCGGCCTCGGTCAGCTGGCCGCTGTCGATCAGGCGCTGCACGTGGGAATGGTCGCGGCTGCGGAAACGCACCGCACCCTGCTCCAGCAGATACAGCCGCGAATCGCCGGCGTAGGCGCAGTACACGGTGTCGTCCTGCACGATGGCCACCACCACCGTGGTGCTGGGAATCTCGCGCAGGTGGTGGGCGATGGCGTGGTCGATGATGGCCTGGTGCGCCTCGCCCAGCGCCCAGCGCAGGAAGTCGCCCGGCTGCAGCAGCCGCGGCGTGGCCTGGCAGCGGAACTGCTGCACCAGTACCTCGGTGGCGATCCGCGCCGCCACTTCGCCGTCGATATGGCCGCCCATGCCGTCGGCCACCACCAGCAACACGCACTCGCGGGAACAGGTCACCGCCAGCCGGTCTTCGTTATTGCCGCGTCCGCCGATGCGGGAATCGACTGCCAGCGCGAACTTCATCGCTTTTTCCCCGTCAGCCAGGCACTGGCCTTCTGCCATAGCGAGGGCAGCGGCGTGACATAGTCATTGGCCAGCAGGCTCTGCTGCATCTGCGCCAGGCTGTCCGGCCGCCGCTGCGGCTCCAGCTGCAGGCAGGCATCGACCAGCGCCAGCAATTGCGGCGAATAGTGGCGTGCGAACAGCTTGCTGGCCGGTTGCAGCGTGTCGGCCTGCAGCCGCTCGTCTGCCGCCGGCAGGCGACCACCGCCCAGCATCGCGTACAGGCTGGCGCCGAGGCCGTAGATATCGGTCCACGGCCCGAGCTTGGCCTTGGCGTCGTACTGTTCCGGTGCGGCATAGCCGGGGGTGAACATCGCGGTCAGCGCCTGCCCCGGTCGCCGCAAGGCCTGGCGTGCGGCACCGAAATCGAGCAGCACCGGCGAGCCGTTGCGGCGCAGGTAGATGTTGGCTGGCTTGATGTCGAGGTGCAGCAGTTGCTGCTGGTGCACCTCGCGCAGGCCGCCGATCAGCTCGGCAAACAGCTTGCGCAGCCGCGCCTCCGGCAGGCTGCCGGCGGCCAGCGTCAGCTCCTTGCTCAGCGGCCGACCCTCGGTGTACTCCATCACCATGTACACCGTGTTGTTGGCCCGGAAGAAGTTCACCACCCGCACGATATTGGGATGCTGGATGCCGGCCAGCACCCGCGCCTCCTCGAAGAAGCACTTCAGACCGACACGGAACGCCTCGCGGTCCAGCTCGTCGATAATGGTGACCTCGCCGCCGGGCTGGCGGCTGGTCATGTCCAGCGGCAGGTATTCCTTGATCGCGAACTTGCGGTCGTAGTGATCCAGCGCCAGGTAGACCTGACTGAAACCGCCGGAGCTGAGCTCGCGGACGATGGTGTAGTCATCCAGCCGGAAGCCGGCGGGCAGTGCGCTTTGCTTGGATTGCGTCATGTGCATTGTTATAGTGTAGCGGCCCCTGAATCGGAACCCTAGCTATTCGGGGCATGTCTTCCTGAAAACCATGACAGCCGGAGCTCCCATGATCCTGAGTATGACAGGCTTTGCCTCCGCCACCCGCGACTTCCCGGGCGGCCTATTATCCATTGAACTGCGCGCGGTGAACCACCGCTACCTCGACGTGCAGATGCGGCTGCCGGAAGAGCTGCGCGTGATCGAGGCGCAAATGCGCGAGCTGATCGCCGGCCGCGTCACCCGCGGCAAGGTGGAATGCCGCGTCGGCATCAGCCAGAACGACAACGACAACCAGCAACTGGAACTGAACCCGGACATGGTGCAGCGCCTGCTGGCGATCAGCAACCAGGTCAAGACCATCGCGCCGCAAATGCGCGAACTGGGCATGGGCGAGCTGCTGCGCTGGCCGGGGGTGCTGAAATCCAATTCGCTGCCGCCGGAAGTACTGCAACAGCTGTGCCTCGACGGCCTGAAGGTGGTGCTGGAAGACTTCCGCGCCACCCGCGGCCGCGAAGGCGAAAAACTGGCGCAGGTGCTGCGCGACCGGCTGGAGTCGATGGCGCAGATCATCAGCGACATCAAGCCGCGCCTGCCGCTGATCCTGGACGCCTATCGTGCCAAGCTGTCGGCGCGGCTGCAGGAGGCGCTGGGCAATGTCGACGACGACCGCATCAAGCAGGAATTCGCGCTGTTCGCGCAGAAGATCGACGTCGACGAGGAGCTGGAGCGCCTGAGCACCCACCTCAGCGAGATCCGCCGCATCCTGAAGACCGGCGGCCAGGTCGGCAAGCGGCTGGACTTCCTGATGCAGGAGCTCAACCGCGAAGCCAACACCCTCGGCTCCAAGTCGGTCGCCACCGAAACCACACAGGCCTCGGTGGAGCTGAAGGTCCTGATCGAGCAGATGCGCGAACAGATTCAGAACGTCGAATAAGCCTTAGCGCTACCGACGCTCACCGCATTGCGGCCAACCTTGCAGCAAGGTTGGCCGCAATTTTTTTAGCGTGGCTCAGTCGTTATCCTGCCAGATCAGTCGTGCGATGGCGGAGGAATCCAGCTCGCCCTCGCCATTGGCCACCAGCTGGTCGATCAGGCCGGCGACGCGCGCGGCCTCTGGCAGCTTGATGCCCAGCGACGCCGCGGTGTCCAGCACGATGCCCATGTCCTTCTGGTGCAGCTTGGCCTTGAAGCCCGGCGCGTAGTTGTCGTCGATCATGCGCTGGCCGTGCACGTCCAGCACCCGGCTGCTGGCAAAGCCGCCCAGCAACGCCTCGCGCACCGGCGCCGGGTCTACACCGCAAGCCTTGGCCAGCTTCATCACTTCCGCCACCGCCGCCACGCCGACGCCGACCGCGATCTGGTTGCAGGCCTTGGCCACCTGCCCGGCCCCGCTGTCGCCGATATGGGTGATGGTCTTGCCCATCGCCTGCAACACCGGCCGCGCGGTGGCCAGCGCCGCCGCCTTGCCGCCGACCATGATGGTCAGCGTGCCGTTGATGGCGCCGACTTCACCGCCAGACACCGGGCAATCGAGGAAGTCGATGCCGCTGGCGGCCAGCTTGGCGGCGATCTCGCGCGCGCCGATCGGCGAAATGGTGCTCATGTCGACGCACACCAGTCCCGGCCGCGCGCCGTGCACCACGCCATGCTCGCCCAGCAGCACCGCCTCGACATCGGCAGTATCGGAGACATTGGTCACCAGCACCTCGACGTTGGCCGCAAGCGCCCGCGGGCTGTCCGCCCAGTGGGCGCCCTGCGCCAGCAGCGGTTCGGCGCTCTCGCGCCGCCGCGCCCAGACCCAGACTTCATGTCCGGCCTTGAGCAGGTTTTCCACACACGGGCGCCCCATGATCCCCAGACCGATATACGCAACTTTCATCATGTTCCTAAGCAGAGAAATGCAAGCCGGCCACTCGCCGGCTCAGGATGGAGGGGGCTGGCGCTGCGCCAGCCACTGTTCGAAATTCATGTCCTTGCCGGTGGCATGGTGCTCGAGGAAATAGAGGAAGGCGAGGATTTCGGCCACCGCGCGATACAGCTCCGGCGGGATGTGATTGTCCATGTCAACCTGCATCAGCAGGTTGACCAGCTCCGGCGAGTCGTGCACGAAGACGCCGGCTTCCTTTGCCTGCTCGATGATGCGCTCGGCCATGCGACCATAGCCCTTGGCCACCACTTTTGGCGCCGCACTGTCCTCGCTGTAGCGCAGCGCGACCGCCGAACGGCGATGCTCAGGCTTCATCGTCGGCCTCGTGCTTGACCAGCAGGCTGGCCAGCGCCAGACCGGCGCCTTCCAGTGCCGAGCCAAGTCGGCTGCGATACTGCTCGATCAGTTGTGCGGTCTGCCCATCATCGGCATCGAACACCACCTGCACCTGCTTGCCCACCATGCGCAGCCGCGCCCCGACGCCGCCCAATGCCGGCAGCTCCAGATTCAGCCGCGTTTGCCACACCGGCAACTCCAGCTCGCCATCCGCTTCGCGCTCGGCGACTTCCTCGCGCTGGATTTCCCAGTCCACCGCCTGTCCCGGCCATGCCTGCCCCTGGAACACCAGCACTTTCTGCTCGTGCACCTCCAGCTGCTTCTGCACCAACTGCCCCAGTTCCGGCGACAGCCCAGCCCGGCCCTCGTGCAGCAGCTTGGCCTGCGGCTCCAGCTTCAGCTCTTCCAGCGAAAGGCGGCCATCGACCCACGCCCGCTGGTGCGACTCGTAAAAGACGCCGCTTTTTTCCACCGACTGCCGCAGCTGCTCGCCGGCACCCGGCGCCGCCGGATCGGACAGCAGGGTGAGGCTGCCGCGCGCCGCCGACTGCGTTGCCGCGTCCAGCAAGCCGTTCAGATAGCGGCCGCCCGAGGTAAAGGCCACCGGCACCGATTTTTCGTCCGGCAGCGCATTGAGACGCAGCAGATCGAACTGCAACAGTGGCGAGCTCGCCCCCACCCGCAACAGCATCGGCTCCTTGGTCAGCAGACCGTCCGCCGGCGCCTTCAGGTTGAACACCGCATTCTTGATCAGCACCATCGCACTGCCGTCCGCCAGGCGCTCCGCCAGCCGGCCGGTGACCACCTCGCCACGGGCGAGATCGGGCAGCCGCCCCGGCTGCGACAGGGTCTGCAACGCGGTGCTGTTGTCGTCCTGCAGTGCCGCCGAAACCGCCCGCGCCAGCTCGCTGCTGCGCAGCGCCGTCGCCGGGTCCTGCAGCACGTCCAGCAGATTGAACGACAGCGGCGGCCCGGCGGTCACGCGCAGCGACAGCGCATTGCCATCGGCGGTCATGCCCTTGGGCAGGCTCAGCACGAAGGCCTCGCCCTTGATGGAGGCGGCCAGCTTGCCATCCGGCAGGCGTTCGGTGATGTGGGCGGTGACGGTCTCGCCGGACTGCAATGCCGGCAAGCGCGCGGGTGACGAGGTAACCTCGACCGGGCTGCGCGTCGTCTCGCGACCGGGACGATTGGCAACAATCGTCGACGCTTCGGCCGCGCCGGTCGACTGTTTGCCCGGCGCAAGAATCGGGGGCAGGGAAATCATGGAGTGGGGCTATTGCGGTACAGCGACAGTATCAGCTCGGCCTCGCTGCGGGAAATGCCGCAGCGCTCGGCAACATCGGCACTGCCCAGGCCGCGCTTGAACATTTCCACCGCCTGATTGTAGGGGCTAATGCCCTCGCTGCTGGCGGCCGGCAACTGCTGCCGTGGCTCGTGTTCAACCACTTTCTGCTGTGCCATCAGCGCAATGTCCTGGATATTGCGCTGTGCGGCCGCCAGCTGCTTCTGCAGCTGCTCATGGCTGACCGCCTCGACCGCGCGCTCGGACTCGATGCGCAACAGCCGTTGCCACAGATAGAAGACTGCGACGGCCTGCGCGATCATCAGGCCAATCAGCAACACCAGATAAATGGTCATGATCACGACTCCGGTAACACGGACATTCCCTCTGGCTCAGGAAAAGGGCGAATGTCCTCAAGCTTGTTGGTGCTGGCAGGGTAACGATCACAAGCGATGCCGGCCTGCCCTCTGTCATCCAGGAACACGGTGCGGTACGGCAACACTGCTTTTACTATGGCACGCAATCGGCAGGATAACAGCGTCGTTTGCAGGTTAGCCGCAAAGGTAAACCCCCATCCACACCGAAAAACGGTGCCGGCTAGAGGCTGTCTTTATAGGTAGAAAGCAGGTTTTGCCGCGTTTTCAGCAGCGCCATTTCCGGCTGCAACTGGCCTTTGCTGGCGCTAACCTGCTGGGTCAGGGCTTGCAGCAAACGCTGCGCGTTGAGCAGCTCGGCCAACACCCCGTCATGCGCGGCGGCGGGCAGCGCCGACAATGGCGACAGCGTCACCTGTGCCGCCCCCAGTTGCTCCGCCAATACTACCGCCCGCTCCCAATCCTGGGCTTCGACCGCTGTTGACAGCGCTTGCACCAGCGACAGCCAGGCACACCAGTCTTCCGCCAGCTCAGGCTGCGCCATAGACTTTTCCTGCGTCACCCGGTGCACTGCCCTGCGCGTTGGCCGGCACCCCGATCTGGACCCAGGCATCGCGGATTTCATTCAACAGCGCACACACCTGGTCCAGCAACGCGGGATCGTTATTGATGTTGGCCTGAAACAACTGGCGGGTGCAGTACTCGTAGAGCTGGTCAAGATTGCTGGCAATGTCGCCGCCTTTTTCGTGATCAAGCGCCAAGCGCAGCCCTTCGTCCACGATCGAGATCGCCTTGCCGATCAGCATGCCCTTGTCAGCGACTTGCCCGGCTTCCATCGCGATCTTTGCGCGCCGGATCGCCTGCAACGCACCATCCAGCAACATGAGCACCAGTTTATGAGGGGTCGCTACCAATACCTCGGTCTCAAGTGCGGAGCGACCGTAAGCGGCCTGCATATGCCTAGAAAGTGCCATGATGAAGCCTTAATCGATGTTATCCAGTTCAGGAACTCTTTTGCATGCTGCTGATTTGCTGGGTCAGGAACGAGCTGCTGGCGTTCAGCTGCGCCAGCAGGCGGTCCATCGCATTGAACTGGGCCTTGTAGCGGGCCTCGGTTGTCTCCAGGCGCTTGGCCATGGTGTCCTGCTGCTTCTGCAAGTCTTTCAGCGACGCGTTCAGGCCCTTGTTAAACGAGTCCAGTGTGCCATTGGTACTGAGCATCCCCTCCAGCTTCTTGTCCAGATTGAAGGAGAAACCCTGCGTATAGGTCAGCGAGCCACGGTCACCGATGGTACCACCGCTGAGCTCGATGGTCAGGCCCTCTACCGGGGTGCCGACCGCCCCGATCAGCTTGTTGCCGTCACCACGTGCCGCGTAACCACCGATGGTACCGGCCACACTCGCCGAGCCGGCGACACCGCTAGCGGCGGCAAAGCCGGCAAAATCCAGGCCACTCAGCACGTTGACCTTGGACTCGGTACCGGTCTTGACTGAAGAAATCAGCAATTTGCCGCTGTCTTCGTCAACCGTGACCGAGACCTGCCCCTTGGCCGCCACCAGGCCGGCATCGCCGTTGATGGCGGTTTCCAGCGCCTTGGCCAATTCGGTGGCACTGTTATAGGTACCGGTAACCTGGGCGTTGACGGTGGTGTTGTCGATCATGACCGAAAATGCCTTGGTGCCGGAAACCGGCAGCGTCGGCACGCTGCCAGCCTGATTGTAACCGGTGGTCAAAGCACTGACGGAGACCTCGTAGCTGCCGGCCACGGTCTTGTCGGTACTCGACACATAGGACATGCCTTTGCCATTAACCTGGGCACCGGTGGCAAAAAACTTGGCCACATCATCCGGCGAGGCTTCGATCGCCTTGCTCAGCTTGCTCGAGTCCAGACTCAGACTGCCATCCTTGGCAAAAGCCAGCCCCAGCTGGCTGGCCACCTGGTAGCTGCCGCTATTCTTGGTGGCGGCACCAAAAGCGGCACGCAATTGCGTTTCGATGCCGCGAATCGCCGCCACGCCACTCAACGGAGACGATGAACCGGCCTCGCCGGGCGCGGTACCGGGCGTCGCCGCCGTCGTCTCCTTCAACACCTTTGTAAAGTCGTTGTACGACTTCACAAAGTCTTCCAATGTTTTCTTGATGCCGGCCGTGTCGCGGCTGACATTCATCTTCAGCGCCGCATCGCCCGCTTCCTGCTCTTTTTTCAGCGTCAGCGTCACGCCATCGATGGCGTCGCTGACGGTGTTGGACTGTTTGGTGATTTTCAGGCCATCGACGTAAAACACGGCATCCTTGGCCGGCTGCAACACCGTCATGGTCGTGCCCGCCGGATCATGGGTCAGGTTCGCCAGCGGCGAAGTGGCGCCACCGGCAGCCGTTACCTTCAGCGTGCTCTCGGTACCGGTCTTGCCGGAAGAGTAGATCAGCCGGTAACCGCTGCCGTCATTGACGATACTGGCGCTGACGCCGATATTGGCCTTGTTGACCGCATCGCGTACCTGTTCGAGCGTGGCATTGGCCGGGATCTTGACATCCTTCTGGGTCGAGCCGGACAGCGGGGTGAAGGTGGCGCCGGAAGTGGTGCCAAAGGAAAAACTGAGTGTTTCCTCGGTCGCACCATTGATGGCGGTCTTGCTGCTGGTGAAAATACTCGACGACAGCTTCTGCGCTGCGGCCAACGTTTCCACCTTCAGGCTAAAGCCGCCCACCGGTGCCTTGGCACCGGCACTGATCTCGGCCACATCCTTGTCGGAGGTAGACGACGACAGCGTCTGGTATTTTGCCGGATCCTGCAGCGCCTTCAGCGCGGCCTGGAACGACGCCAGGCCATTCTTGACCTGGCCGACCGCCGAGATCTTGCTTTCGAAAACCTGTTGCTTCTGCTGCAGCTTCAATAATGGGCGGGTTTCAATATTCATCAGCTTGGAAACCAGGCTGTCAATATCCATCCCGGAACCAAGACCGCTCGAACTCAATGCCATGATATTTCTCCCGCCATTATTCAGTCGTAGGACCTGCCGGCACTACGCTTGCTGCAACCAAAATTACGCCTTGCTCTGATACAAAACCCCGACCAGCTTGTCCAGATTCTTGGACAGTTCCAGCACTTCTTCGGTCGGAATCTGGCGGATCACCTTGTCGGTGTGCTTATCGATCACCTTCACAATCGGCACGCCCAGATCTTCATCGATGGAGAAGTTCAGTTCGCTGGCAAAGGTGGCGACCAGCTTGCTGATCTTTTCCGTAGCCTGCGCCAGTTCTTCCTTGTCCGGCACGTTCTTGCCCTGACCACTTGCAGCACTACTGGACAGCGCTTGCACCGCACCGGCAGAGACCGGCACCGTCGGGGCACTGGCTTGCTGGGCTGGTAACGGCGCAGAGCGACCGGCACCGTCAGACAAGGTGGTGGTAACAGGTGTGGCAACCGGCAACAGTGGCGATAATGACGACATAGTACACCTCCAAGACGAAAAGCCTGGCGTGGGGGCCACGCCAGGCACGCAGGGTTACAGGAGGGCCATGCCCTCACCCACCTTGATTAACGCAGCAGCGACAGTACTTGCTGTGGCAACTGGTTGGCCTGCGCCAGCATGGCGGTACCAGCCTGTTGCAGCACCTGGTTACGGCTCAGTTTAGCGGTTTCCGAAGCAAAGTCGGTATCCTGAATACGGCTACGCGAGGCACTCAGGTTCTCCGACGACGACTGCAGGTTGGAGATGGTGTTCTCGAAGCGGGACTGCAAGGCACCAAACTGGGCACGCTGGCCGTTGATCGCCTGCAGTGCAGAGTCAACGATCTTGATCGCTTTCTGCGAGTTGGCGAACGAAGTCACGTCCAGCGAAGCCACCGTTTGCAGGGTCGAGGAACCGCCCGCCCCGAAGAAACCGGAGCCGGCATCCGTCACCGAGAAGCTCTTATCGGAGTCGAGGCGTACGGTACCGTTCACAAACGACACCCCACCGGCACCGGCAGCGGCATCGGCGGCAGTCAGTGCAGCGGCAGCGTTGGCTGCAGTGCCATCCGAACCGGCCACGGTGTAACCCGCAGTGTTGAAGTCGGCACCAGCAGCACTGCTGTTGGTCAGACTGATGTCGTTGCCTGTGGCATTGGTCAGCTTGATACCGCCATACTTGCTGTCGAATTCAGCAGTCACGCCGGTCTTGCCAGAAGCGGCATTAAAGGCATTGATCGCTTCGGACAGGTCGTTCGAACTGGTAACGGTGGCGCCGGTGGAGAAGGAAACGCGCACGGCAGTGCCGTTATCGGACACCACGTCTACCGCGTAGGACTTGTTGGCGACGAGACCGGACAAGTTGGCCTCGGTCTTGGCGGTAGCATTTACACCGGTCTGGCTGCTCAGGTTGTTGATACCTTGGGCAATCGACTTGGCGGTGTCACCAGCCACAGTGGTGTAGGTGGCAGAACCCTGCGAGCCGCTCACCGCGATAGCCTTAGCGGCCACCAAAGAGGTGGCGTTACCAGCAACCGGACCGGCAACGGACAGGTTGTTGTTGCCGTAGTTGCTGGTACGGAAGTTGGAGCCAGATGCTTGGATGGTCTGGTTGGCGTTGGCGCCGACCTGGAAGGTCAGGGTGCCGGACGAACCATCCAGCAGCTTCTGGCCGTTGAATTCGGTAGTCTGGGAAATACGGTCCAGTTCGGAAGTCAGCTGCGTCACTTCGGACTGCAAAGCCTGACGGTCGGAAGCCGAGTTACTGGAGTTGGACGACTGTACCGCCAGCTCACGAACACGCTGCAGGATGTTACCAGCGGAAGACAGTGCGCCTTCAGCAGTCTGAGCCATCGACACGCCATCGTTGGCGTTGCGACGGGCCTGATCCATACCGCGGACCTGACCGCCCATGCGCTCGGAGATGGCCAGACCGGCGGCATCGTCTTTGGCGCTGTTGATGCGCAGGCCGGACGACAGGCGCTGCAGCGAGGTGGACAAGGCGCTTTGGGAACCGGACATATTACGCTGCGAGTTCAGCGAAGCCACGTTAGTGTTGATGGTCAGCATGGTTGCTCCTTGGAATCATCAATCTGGGCGTTGTACCAGCCGGCCCCGTGCCGCTGCTACCGCCTTCCCTAGCTTTATCGGACCGTCACCGGAAAGCTTTAGCCATCCGGTGAAAATTTTTAATCCGGCAGCAATAGCAGCCAGTGCTCCGGTTTCACCAGACCCGCCTGTTGGAAGCCGGCCATGCAGTAAGGCAGGTAATTTTCCTGATGAATGCTGGTTCTATAAAACAGGTACACCAGCTCAATGACTTCCTTGGCCGCAAGCTGACGCTGCCTTGCTGCGGTCAGGCCCACCAGCCAGAAACGTAATAGCAGGTACTCCATGCACAGCTGCTGCACATCCTGCACGACCTGCCCTTGCAGCGGAAAGTAGCCGGTATGGGCGTGATTGAGCAGGATGCGGCCCAGCCACTGCTCGACCTCGGCAGACAGCGCCGTCGCGGCAAAGGTGCGGCACAGTACTGCCTCATCCACCTCGGCCTCCGGTTGCCCCGCCCCCAACGCTTGCAAGGCCTCGGTAATCAGCTCCAGGTAACGCGGGCGATTGAAGTGCAGATCGGCCCGTACCCGGCTGGCGGCGGCCAACGTTTTGATGTGCAACTGCTCGTGGCGCTGCCAGCCCTGCAGCGCGGCAAGTGCCTGCCCGTTTTGCAGCTGTTGTTGCCAGTCGAGCAGCAGCGCCGTGATGTCGTCCAGCAATACCGCCCCGGAAGCGGCATCGAACTGGTCCACCGTCTGCTGCAATGACTCCGCGATCAGCAGTTGCAAGGCAAGTCTTTGCCATAACGGTACTTCCGTAGCCGCCAGAATCGCCAGGAAGAATGCCCGCACCTGCTCCATTTCCGGGCTGGCAATCGCCGCTGGGATACTGGCAATGGTGCTGGCACGGGTAGGCAGTTGCAGCTGTTGCAGCTGCAAGGCGTGCTCGTTTTCAATGATCAGACGCGCGATTTCCGGGCAGGACGGCGAGGCAAACTGCTCCAGCACACCGGCGACCAACTTGGTGGCACGGGGATAGGCGGCACAGACATCGGGCAACATCTGCTCACCACACTTCTTATGAAGACTGCAAAGTCCCTCACCATCCAGCAATTCGCAGCGCGCATGCTCTTCGGTACTCACCGACAGGAAACCGAAATCCCTGCTGCCACTCTTGCCCGAACCGCGATGCAGCGCTTTCTTGATCAATGGTTTCAGTTCTTTATCCGGCAGGCTTTGCAGGCGCAGATAGGTTTCATGCTCGACCGGGATACGCCAGCCGTAGCAACAGGTGTCGGGGCACGCCGGACCAAGACAGGAAAACTGCGCCAGATACGCGGGGGCGATCATGCTTTTCAATTGGGTTTCGGCCATCGTCTCTTTCCTGAATGCCGGTGGTTGCTCATTTTGCCAGTTGCGTCAGCACGGCCAGGATCTTGCTGACTCCGTGCTCGAACACCGTCTCCGGCAGGGCAACCGTCTCGCTGCTGTTGCCCTTGCCGGCCGCCCAGTTCACCACCAGACTGAGATTGGCGTAAGGCAGCGCCAGTTCGCGCGCCAATGCCGCCTCCGGCATGCCGGTCATGCCGACCATATCGGCGCCGTCCTGCTCGACACGGCGGATTTCCGCCGCGCTTTCCAGCCTCGGCCCCTGGGTGCAGGCATAGACCGCGCCGTCGATCACGCTCAAGCCGGCCTCGCGACCGGTCTGCACCAGACGGGCGCGCAACTCGCGGTCAAACGGCCAGGTGAAGTCGACGTGCACCACCGGTTTTTCCGGCCCCTCGAAGAAGGTGTGCTTGCGGCCCCAGCTGTAGTCGACAATATTGTCGGGAATCACCAGGCTGCCCGGCACCATGTCCGGGCGGATGCCGCCGACGCTGCCGATGGCAATCACGCCCTTGACGCCGACACTGTGCAAGGCCCAGATATTGGCGCGGTAGTTGATCTCGTGCGGGGCGATGGAGTTGCCATAGCCGTGGCGGGCAATGAACACCACGTTCTGCATACCGATGCGGCCGAAGGTCAGCGCGCAGGACGGGTCGCCATACGGGGTACGCACAACCTGGCGATGGGTCACTTCGAGAATGGGCAATTTGGCGAGGCTACTGCCTCCGATGATGGCGAGCATGACGTTCTCCTTGTTATGGCTGCTCTGTGCCGAATTCTAATCCGCAGGCATGAAAAAAGCCCGCAACATTTACGGTTGCGGGCTGGCCGGGGTGTATCGCCAGGCTTACTTCAGCGCGTGGATGGCCGGCAGGTTGCGCCAGGCGCCGCGCACGTCCATGCCGTAGCCGAACACGTAACGATCCGGCACGTCGATGCCGACGAAATCGGCCTTGATCGGCTTGTCCTTGCTGATCAGCTTGTTGGCGAACACGCCGCTGTAGAAGGCCTTGGCACCCATCGCCAGCACCTTGTCGCGGATCGCCGCCATGGTGTGGCCTTCGTCCAGGATGTCGTCCAGCACCAGCACCACGCGGTCGCGCACGTCTTCCTTCGGTGCGGTTTTCCACACCAGCTCGCCGCCCTGGGTCTTGTCGCCGTAGCGGGACACGTGCACGTAGTCGAAGTCGAGCGGGAAAATCAGGCGCGGCAGCAGCTGGCCGGTGAACACCACCGCACCGCCCATCACCGACAGTACCAGCGGGTAGCTTTCCCCCAGCTCGGCGGTGATGTCGGCGGCCATGCGGTCGACCGCGGCATTGACCTCTTCGGCGGAAAACAGGATGTCCGAGCTATTCAGAATGCCACGGGCTTCGGCAACATTAGCCATGATGATGAGTCCTTATTCAAGAAAACGACACGCCGCCTGACGCGGCAGGCGGCGTGATGGATAGTTTTGCGCTCAGGCGCGCGGCAGGCTGGCCAGGAAGGCGGCAAACTCGCTGCCGACCTCGTGATGCTTGAGGCCGTATTCCACCGTGGCTTTAAGATAGCCCAGTTTCGAGCCGCAATCGTAGCGCTTGCCGGTAAACGGATAGGCCAGTACCGGTTCGTCCTTCAGCAACGCGGCGATGCCGTCGGTGAGCTGGATCTCGCCGCCGGCGCCAGGCACGGTATTGAGCAGCTTGTCGAAAATGCGCGGCGTCAGGATGTAACGGCCGACCACCGCCAGGTTGGACGGTGCCACGTCGGGATGCGGTTTCTCCACGATGCTGGACACCTGCTGCCGGCCGTTGCCATCGGTGGCGACCTCGACGATGCCGTAGGAACCGGTCTCCTCGCGCGCCACGGTTTCCACGCCCAGCACCGAGCTGTGCGTCTCGTTGAACACGCGCACCATCTGCTCCATCGCCCCCGGCTCGCCGTCGATCAGGTCGTCGGCCAGGATCACCGCGAATGGCTCGTTGCCGACCACCGGCTTGGCGCACAGCACCGCGTGCCCCAGCCCCAGCGCTTCCGCCTGGCGGATGTAGATGCAGCTGACGTTGGCCGGCAGAATCTGCTGTACCGTTTCCAGCAGTTTTTTCTTGTTGCGGTTTTCCAGCTCGGTTTCCAGCTCGTAGGCCTTGTCGAAGTGGTCCTCGATGCTGCGCTTGTTGCGACCGGTGATGAAGATCAGCTCGGTGATGCCGGCGGCCACTGCCTCCTCCACCGCGTACTGGATCAGCGGTTTGTCGACGATAGGCAGCATCTCTTTCGGGCTGGCCTTGGTGGCGGGCAGGAAGCGGGTGCCCATGCCGGCCACCGGGAATACCGCTTTGGTAACTTTTTGCATGATGAGTCTTTTTATCCGGACAACATGTTAAGTAGCGGGCAATTGTAGGCGTTTTATCGCCACCGCTCTAGTTTTGCCTGCCGTCACGACGCCAGCAAGGCCAGCAGGCCGGCCTCGTCCAGCACCGTCACCCCCAGCTCCAGCGCCTTGTCCAGCTTGCTGCCGGCCTCGGCGCCAGCCACCACGTAGTGGGTCTTCTTCGACACGCTGCCGGACACCTTGCCGCCGGCCTCCTCTATTAAGGCTTTGGCCTGATCGCGGCCCATGGTCGGCAGCGTACCGGTCAGCACGAAGGTCTTGCCGGCCACCGCCTCGTTCTGTGGTGCGGCTTCGGTCTGCGGCAGCCCGACCAGCAGCGCGCGGCAATAGTCGGCGATGGCCTGCAGCTGCATGCGGTTGGCCGCGTCGTCCAGCCAGTCGGCCAGCGCGTTGACCACCTCCGCCGGCAGGTCGAGCTGGATCACGTCCACCCGCGGCATTGCGGCCAACGTTGCCGGCTCGCCCTGCTGCGCCGCCAGCTGCTGCGCGCGCACCTCGGTCAGCCGCGGCACATTCAGCCGCGCGTAAAGGTTGGCCGCAGCCAGCTTGTCGCGCAGCTGCGCCTTGGGCGCGTGCTCGTCGACCGGTGCCACGCCGGCGGCCAGCAGCGCGTCGATCACCTGTTCGTTCTGCGCCTCGGCGAAGAATTCGGCGATCGACTCCGCCACCACGCCGCCGATGTCCGGCAGTGCCGCCAGTACCGCACGCGGCGCGCGGCGCACGTTATCCAGCGTGCCCAGCCAGTCGGCCAGTGTCTTGGCGGTGGATTCGCCGACGTGGCGGATGCCCAGCGCGAACAGCAAGCGCGCCAGCGGCGGACGTTTGCTGGCGCTGATCGCCTCGATCAGATTGTCGGCCCACTTGGTGGCCACCTTGCCGGCCCTGACGGTTTCCGGCGTCACGCCTTCCTGCTCGTCGGCGCGGCGCTTCATCTGCAGCAGGTCGTCCAGTGTCAGGCGGTACAGGTCGGCCACGCTCTTCACGTAGTCGAACTCCACCAGCTTGTCGATATAGCGCTCGCCCAAGCCGTCGATGTCCATCATGCGGCGGCCCGCAAAGTGCTGGATCGCCTGCGTGCGCTGCGCCTTGCACACCAGCCCGCCGGAGCAGCGCGCGATGGCCTCGCCCTCCTCGCGCACCACGTGGCTGCCACATACCGGGCAGGCAGTGGGCAGGCGGTAAGCCGGATACATCGGCTCCTCGCCCTGGCTGAACAGATCGCCACCCAAGATTGGCCGCAGCGGGCGCTGGTCCAGCACTACCGCCACCACTTCGGGAATCACGTCGCCAGCGCGGCGCACGATCACCGTGTCGCCGACGCGCACATCCTTGCGCCGCACTTCGTCCTCGTTGTGCAGCGTGGCGTTGGTCACCGTGACGCCGCCGACGAACACCGGCTGCAGCCGTGCCACCGGGGTGATGGCGCCGGTGCGGCCAACCTGCTCCTCGATCGCCTCCACCCGGGTCAACGCCTCCTCAGCCGGAAACTTGTGCGCAATCGCCCAGCGCGGCGCACGCGACACAAAGCCCAGCCGTGCCTGCAGCGCACGGCTGTTCACCTTGTACACCACGCCATCGATCTCGAATGGCAGCGTGGCGCGCTGCGCCAGCACGCCTTCGTAGTAAGCGGCCAGTCCGGCGGCGCCCCGCACCACCGGGCGCAGCTCGGCCGCGACCACCGGGAAGCCCAGCGCCGCCAGCCAGTCCATCTCGCCGGCGTGGCTGGCCGGCCAGTCGGCACCTTCCACCTGAGCGATGGCGTAGGCAAAGAACGACAGCCGGCGCTGTGCAGTGATGCGCGAATCCAGCTGCCGCAGGCTGCCGGCGGCGGCATTGCGCGGGTTGGCGAAGGTCTTGTCGCCACGCTCGCGCTGCGCGTCATTCAGGCGCTCGAAATCGCGTTTCAGCATCAGCACCTCGCCGCGCACTTCCAGCAGCGAGGGCACGTTGGCCGCACGCAGCTGCAGCGGCACCGAGCGCACGGTACGGATATTGGCGGTGACATTCTCGCCACTGGCGCCGTCGCCACGGGTGGCGGCCTGCACCAGCACACCGTCGCGGTACAGCAGGCTCACCGCCAGGCCGTCGAACTTGGGCTCGGTGGCGTACTCGACGTTGGCCGCAGCCAGGTCCTTGCCCACCCGCTCGTCGAAGGCGATCAGCTCGGCGTGGCGGCTGGCGAAGTCATCCTGCTGCAGGTCGGAAAAGGCATTGGACAGCGACAGCATCGGCACGCTGTGCACCACGCTGTCGAAGGCCGGCAGCGGCGCGCCACCGACGCGCCGCGTCGGCGAGGCGTCGCTGGCCAGCGCCGGGCAGTCGGCTTCCAGCTGCTGCAGCTCGCGGAACAGGCGGTCGTACTCGGCATCCGGCACCGTCGGCGCATCCAGCAGGTAGTACTCGTGGTTGTAGCGTTCCAGCAGTGCGGCCAACTCGCGGGCGCGGGCTTCGATCTCGGGAGTAGGTTTGGTCATGGAAGGCCCCAAATGCAGCACGCCGGCAAGGGCCGGCGTGCGGAAACAATGAAAACGGCAAGAATCAGGCAAACAGGCGCAAGGCGGCGACACTGCCCGGTGCGATGCCGCGGTCGTCCATATTGCCGTAGATGCGCACCAGCTGCTCGCGGATCTTCAGCAGTCCGGCTTCGCTCAGCTCGCGGCGGTTGTCGTCGACCAGGCGCGCGTCGAATTCCTGCGTCAGCTGCAGCGCGAAGGCAATGGCGCGGTCGAACACCGCGGCACCGCCGGCCACGCGTGGCACGTCGAACAGCAGTGTCAGCGCCGGGAACGACTTGTCGAGCAGGTTGTGCAGCGTGAACGGCGTCTGGTCGGCCGAGGCCAGCGAGTACAGCGAATTGCCGGAATCGGCGAGGTAGTGGAACTGGCCGTCCGGCTCCAGCTGCAGCCCGGCGGCTTCGGCCACGCTGCGCAGGCGCGCACCGGAGATTGGCGCCACCGGCACGATATTGATGCCGATCAGCACGTCGACATCGGCGCAGAAACGGTCCAGCTCGCGCGCGGCGACCAGCTTCTGCTGGCGCTGCGGGAAGCTGACCTGGGCATCGAACTGCTCGGCATAATGGTTGATCTGCTGGCAGAAGCTGGCCAGCTCCTGCTCGGTGACCGCGCCGCTGCGGTCGACCAGCTGCAGGCCGAAGTTGACCTGCTTGTAACGGGTGCCCGGCAGCAGCTCGGCCGGCGTCCACAGCCCGCGCTCGCTGCGCAGGATGGCCTGCACCCGCTTGGCGACATTGAAGCGCGGCAGCGACGACAGCGTCAGCGGCCGGCTGAACACCACTTCGGCGATGAAATCCAGCGACGGATCCAGCAGCGCCACCACCAGCGCCTGGTGGTCGGCGGCGTCCATCGCCACCACTTCGTCATCCTCTTCCGGCAGCGGTTCGCTGACGACAGGCGGCGGCGTAAAGGCGTGCTGCGGCGGGGTGTCGTTCAGGTAGGCGGGGGTATCGTCCTCGTCCTGCAGCAACACCGGCTCCAGCCGCTCCTGCTTGCCGTCGCGGACATGATTCTTGGGCACGTCCAGCAGCACATCGGCGTGATGACGTGAAAAGGCCTGGCGGGTCCGCTTGCGAAAGCGCCATTCCTGGTATGTATTGAAGGCGAACACCAGGGCGATGACGATCCCCCCCAGCATCAGCAAGCCTATTTGTATGTCGCTCATCGAGCCTTATCCACTGCTGTGGCCATTATTCAGGACAGTATTATAACAAACGTCGCAACGCAAACGGTGGCCACCCTCGCGTCATCGGCCATTCTCTATCGAAAACGGGCTCAATTTTTTGGTTTTGCCAGCCAAAAGCGTAATTTTCACGAAAAAACCGCCAGCGGCAGCGCGACATCGCCGCGCGCGGAGGCCGCGGCCGGCTACAACTCATCGAGGCGGAAGCGCACCGGGATGTCGATACTGTCCGCCACCGGCTGTCCGCCCTGCCACGCGGCGTCAAAGCGCCAGCTGCGCACGCCGTCACGCGCGGCGCGGTCGAGACGGATGAAGCCGCTGGAGCGCAACAGCTGCACCTGCTCGAACTCTCCGCCGGCACTGACCGAGATGCGCAGCAACACCACACCCTCCTCGCCCAGCTCGCGCGACAGCGCCGGATAGGGCGGCTTCGGCGAAAAGCGTACCCGCACCGCGCGGCTTTCGCCCGTCTTTTCGCCGCCGGTGGCAGTATTGCCGTTGGCAAGGGCTGGCGGCGAGGCCGCACCGGCGGCGGCCGAGGCAAGGTTGGCCGCAGTGTTGCTGCCCGTGCTACTGCTGCTGGGCGGTGCGCTCCTGCTCGCCGCTGCGGCCTTGCCGGCTGCCAATACCGTCGCGGGCGGCGTGGCGCTAGTCCGCGCTGGCGCGGATGCCGCCGGCGTGGCGCGGCGTGCGGCCGGTGCCGGTGTCGGAGACTTGGTCACTGCCGGTGGCCGGGCTGCTGCAGGCGCAACGGCATGCTTGCCGCCACGCGATGCCATCAGCGCCGCGGGGGCGGGTGCTGACAGCAACAGTACCTGCAAGGGCGGCGTCAGCGCCGGCAGCGGGCGGAACTGCCAGGCAAACGCGGCCAGCAGCAGCGCGTGCAGCAACAGCGACAGTAGCAGCGCCGCGCGCATCGTTCAGGCCGTTTCGCGCATTTTCAGCGCTTCGACGATGTCCACCGCCACGATGCGGCTGCAACCCTGCTCCTGCATGGTCACCCCCACCAGCTGCTCGGCCATTTCCATGGTCAGGCGGTTGTGGCTGATGTACAGGAACTGCGTGTGCGCCGCCATCTGCTTCACCAGATCGCAGAAGCGGCTGGTATTGGCGTCGTCCAGCGGCGCATCGACCTCGTCCAGCAGGCAGAACGGTGCCGGGTTGAGGCTAAACAGCGAGAACACCAGGCTCATCGCGGTCAGCGCCTTTTCGCCGCCGGACAGCAGGTGGATGGTGCTGTTCTTCTTGCCCGGCGGCTGGGCGATGATCTGGATACCGGCCGACAGCAGGTCGTCGCCGGTCAGCACCAGCTCGGCGCGGCCACCACCGAACAGGGTCGGGAAAAACTCGCTCATCTTGGTGTTGACCGCGTCGTAGGTGGTCTGCAGCATGTCGCGGGTTTCGCCGTCGATCCTGGCGATCGCCTCTTCCAGCGTCGCCATCGCCTGCAGCAGGTCGTCGGTCTGGCTGGCGAGGTAAGCGCCGCGCTTCTGCGCCTCTTCCAGCTCCTGCAGCGCAGCGAGGTTGACCGCGCCGAGGCCGTCGATGGCACGCGCCAGGCGCGCGATTTCCGCCGCCAGCGCGTTGGGTTTCACCGCCTCGGACAGGTGCGGCAGCAACGCCGCCTCGTCCGCCTCGGCGGTTTTCAACTCCTCGTCGAAGCGCTCGACGTTGAGCCGCGCTTCCTGGTGCTTCAGCAGCCAATCGGAACGCGCCTCGCGCAGCGCCGGCAGCGCGGCGCTGATTTCCTGCTGCTTTTGCGTGGACTGGCGCAGGGTCTCGGTCAGCGCGTTGAGCTGGTCGCGCGTTGCGGCCAACGTTTGCTCGCGCGTTTCACGCAGCCCCAGCGCCTCCTGCAGCACCTCGTCCGGCGCCGCCTCTTCCACCGTTTCCGCTTCCATCGCCAGCGTTTCCAGGCGCTCGGCCAGCTGCAGATCACGGTCTTCCAGTTCGCGTGCGCGGCGCGCCAGCTCCGCCACCTTCTGCTCGGCGGTGTGCTGCGCCAGCTTGATCTCGTGCAGCATGCGCTCGGCGTCGCGGGTCTTGTTGCGCGCCAGCTCCAGCCCGGTCTCGGCGTTCAGGCGCGCCAGACGCACGTCTTCCAGCTGTTCGGCCAGCTCTTCCAGCTGCATCGCGTTTTCTTCGGCCAGCAGCTCGGCTTCAACAATGGTTTCCTGTGCCGTGTCGCGCTCGTCTTGCAGCCGCTGCTGTTCGGCGTGGATCGCCGCCAGACGCGCGGCGCCCTGCCGCGCTGCCTGGTCCAGCTTGACGTGCTCCAGCGTCACCGCGTTCAGCTCCGCCTCCAGCCGCGACACCGCACCCTTCTGTGCACGCACCGCCTCGGCCAGCATGCCCAGCATCGACGCCACGCTGTCGCGACGGCGCTGGGCGCTGTCGATCTGCGGCTGCACTGCGGCCAACCTTGCCGCCGCCGCATCGCGCGCCGCCTTGCGCGCCATCATGCCGTCGCCGCTGTGCGCGGCGTTGAAGCGCACGCTGACCGCGCTGACGCGGTGGCCGTCCGGCGTGATCCAGCATTCACCGGCGGCCAGCTCGCCACGGCGGGCGATGGCCTCGTCCAGTGTGTCGGCACAGTAGACGCCGGCCAGCCAGTCGGCCAGCGCGGCGGCAAACGGCGCGCCGGCGC
>NZ_LFDT01000040.1:0-22112 GCF_001037925.1 Vogesella sp. EB
CCCCTGCCCCGCCAGCCAAATATTCAAATACCGCCTTTTTATGCCCGATTTTTATATTTACCCGCTTTTGAAACGTTAACGGCCGCCTGACGGCGGCCGCTGACGCGGACAACGTTGGCTGCAACCAAGCTTGGGCTTACAGTACGTAACGCGCCAGGTCCTCGCGCTGCGCCAGCAGGTCGAGCTTGCTGTCGACGTAGCCGGCATCCAGTTCGAAGCGGCCGGCCTTACCGTCGAAGGCGAGGCTCTCCAGCAGCTTCTCCATCACGGTATAGAGACGGCGCGCGCCGATGTTCTCGGTCTTCTCGTTCACCTGCCACGCAATCTCGGCCAGACGCTGGATGCCGCTGTCGGCAAACACCAGCTCGATGCCTTCGGTGGCCAGCAGCGCCTGGTACTGGCGGGTGAGGCAGGCGTCGGTATTGGTGAGGATGGCCTTGAAGTCGTCGACCGACAGCGAGTCCAGCTCGACGCGGATCGGAAAACGGCCTTGCAGCTCCGGAATCAGGTCCGACGGCTTCGACAGGTGGAAGGCGCCGGAGGCGACGAACAGGATATGGTCGGTCTTGATCATGCCGTACTTGGTGGTGACGGTGGTGCCTTCCACCAGCGGCAGCAGGTCGCGCTGCACCCCGGCGCGCGAGATGTCGGCGTTGTTGCCCTCGGCGCGGCTGGTGACCTTGTCGATTTCATCGAGGAACACGATGCCGTTCTGCTCCACATTGCGCAGCGCCTCGGCCTTGATCTCCTCGTCGTTGACCAGCTTGGCCGCCTCTTCGTCGATCAGCAGCTTGTAGGCTTCGGCGATGGTCAGCTTGCGCGTCTTCTTCTTGCCGGCGTTGAGGCCCTGGAACAGGCCCTGCAGCTGGCTGGAGAAGTCCTCCATACCCGGCGGGCTCAGGATTTCCATCCGTGCCGGCGCCTCGGCCAGCTCGATCTCGATTTCCTTGTCGTCGAGCGCGCCTTCGCGCAGCTTCTTGCGGAATTTCTGGCGGGTGGCGCCGTCTTCCGGCTTGTCGGCCGCGGTCTCTTCGGTGAAGAAGCCGGCCGCTGGCCGCGGCCGTGGCAGCAGCACGTCGAGGATGCGCTCTTCGGCGCCGTCTTCGGCGCGGTGGCGGTTGCGCACGATGGCGGCGTCGCGCGCTTCCTTCAGCGCCACTTCCACCAGGTCGCGAATGATGGTGTCGACGTCGCGGCCAACGTAGCCGACCTCGGTGAACTTGGTGGCTTCCACCTTGATGAACGGCGCGTTGGACAGCCGCGCCAGGCGGCGGGCGATCTCGGTCTTGCCGACCCCGGTCGGCCCGATCATCAGGATGTTCTTGGGGGTGATCTCGCTCTTCAGCGGCTCGGCCACCTGCTGGCGGCGCCAGCGGTTGCGCAGGGCGATGGCGACGGCGCGCTTGGCGGCCTGCTGGCCGATGATGTGCTTGTCCAGTTCGTGGACGATTTCCTGTGGCGTCATGGTGGTCATGGAGATATCCGCAGTAAAGGTTGGCCGCAACTCAGCCCAGGGTTTCGATCAGGTGGTTGTGATTGGTATAGATGCAGATGTCGCCGGCGATCTCCAGCGACTTCTTCACCACCACTTCCGGATCGAGATCGGTGTTCTCGAACAGCGCGCGCGCGGCCGACTGGGCGAAGGCGCCCCCGGAGCCGATGGCGGCGATGCCCTGCTCCGGCTCCAGCACGTCGCCGTTGCCGGTGATGATCAGCGTCGATTCGCTGTCGGCGACGATCAGCATCGCCTCCAGCCGGCGCAGCATGCGGTCGGTGCGCCAGTCCTTGGCCAGCTCCACCGCCGAGCGCACCAGATGGCCCTGGTGTTTTTCCAGCTTGGCCTCGAAGCGTTCGAACAGGGTGAAGGCATCGGCAGTGCCACCGGCGAAGCCGGCCAGCACCTTGTCGTGATACAGGCGGCGCACCTTGCGCGCGGTGGACTTGATCACGATATTGCCGAGGGTTACCTGGCCGTCGCCGCCCAGCGCCACACGCTGGCCACGGCGCACCGATACGATGGTAGTTCCGTCAAACTGCTGCATTCACTGCCCCACTGAAAAAGCGACCACGGGATGTCGATCGTCCCCTTCAATATGTAGCCGGCGGCGCATTAATCAAGCGCCCGATCCCCGCCCGCCAGCAACACCAGCCCCCTCACCACCACGCCGAAGTTGACCCCTTGCCACGTCATCGATAATATAAATGGGAATTACTATCAAGATGATTTGCAATGGAATCCTCGTTTTCACGCTACACCATGCTGGCCGCCATCACTGCCGGCCACGTCGGCCTGCTGCTGTCGATGAGCCATGCCGCGCCACCGGCGCAGCCGCCACAGCCGCTGCCGATGGAAATGGTGACCATTCCGACGCCGCCGGCACCGGACATCCGCCCGCAACCGCCCGCACCGGCCAAGACGGCCACCGCCAAACCGCGCAAGGCGGCACCGGCACCGCGGCCGTTACCGGCGCCCGCCAAGCCGTCGCCGAAGGCGATCACCACCGACACCCGCGCCGAGGCCGTCGCCAGCAAGACACCAGCCGTAGCCGAGGCGCCAGTCGCCAGCCGTAGCGAAACCGCGCCACCGGCCCCGCCGGCACCGGTCGTCCCGCCGACCCATATCGGCGGCCACCTCGGCAATCCGCGCCCGGTGTATCCGCCGCTGTCGATCGAGCTGGGCGAAGCCGGCGCCGTCGGCCTGCGCGTGGCGGTCAGCGCCGACGGCCGGGCACAGGAGGTCAGCATCGCGCGCTCCAGCGGCTTCCCGCGCCTCGACCGCGCCGCGCTGCAGGCGGTGCGCAACTGGCGCTTCCGCCCGGCGACGCGCGGCAACGAGGCCATCCCCTACACCTATGTCTTCAATGTCGATTTCGACCTCACCAAAGCCTGAACCATGAACCTGATGCTGACTTTCCAACAGGGCGACGCCATTCTGGTGTCGGTATTCCTGATCCTGATCGCGATGTCGATCCTCACCTGGTACTTCATCGCGCTGCGCGGCTGGCGCGCGTGGCAGGTACGGCGCGACAACCGTGCCTCGGAAGCCACACTGTGGGCGGCCGCATCGTGGACGGAAGTGGAAACCGCACTGCAGCACAGCGAGGCTCCGGTCGCGCGCCTGACCCGGGACGGCCTCGGCGCGCTGCGCCAGTACCGCCAGCACAGCGCCAGCTCGCTGGGCCAGAGCTGCAGCCTGGACGAATACCTGACCCGCGCGCTGCGCAAGCGCCTGGCACAGGAACAACAGCAGCTGGAGGGCGGCATGACCTTCCTCGCCACCATCGGCTCCACCGCGCCGTTCATCGGCCTGTTCGGCACGGTGTGGGGCATCTATCACGCGCTGGTTAACATCGGCACCCAGGGTCAGGTGTCGATCGCCACCGTCGCCGGCCCGATCGGCGAGGCGCTGGTCGCCACGGCGGCAGGGTTGGCCGCAGCCATTCCGGCGGTGATGGCCTACAACACCTTCGTGCGCCTGAACCGCGTCATCAACCAGGACATGGACCACTTCACCCACGACCTGCACGCGCAGCTGCTGACCCGCGGAGGTGAAGATGGCATTCGGTAGTTTTGACAAGGGCGCCGACGCGCCGATGGCCGAGATCAACACCACGCCGCTGGTCGACGTGATGCTGGTACTGCTGGTGGTGTTCATCATCACCGCGCCGCTGCTGACCAATGCGGTGAAGCTGGACCTGCCGCAGGCCAGCGCCGCGCAACACCAGGACAAGCCGCAGGCGATCCGGCTGGTGATCAACGCCGAGGGCAAGATGTTCTGGAACGATGCGCCGGTGGAATCCGGCGTGTTGCGCAGCCGCTTTGCCGAGGCTGCTGCGGCCAACCCTGAAGTCGAGCTGCACCTGCGCGCCGACAAGTCGGTGCGCTACGAGCTGGTCGCCATCACCCTCGCCGATGCGCAAAGCGCCGGCGTCAGCCGTATCGGCTTCGTTACCGAAGCCGACTGATTTTCGGCTAACTGATTTTCCCCGCGCGTACCATCCCTGACGCCACGGCCCGCCGGCCGTGGTGCGGGGCGCGTGTTGTCTTCAACCTTGCACACGGACCACCACAATAATGAAACGGCATCTCACCCCCTCTGCCGCCATCGCGCAGAAAAAACGACCGAACAAAATGCTCGCCAGCGTGCTGGCCGTCAGCCTGGCGCCGGGCCTGGCACTGGCCGACGATGCCAAGAGCAGCGATACCGCGCAACTGGAAACCATCAAGGTACAGGCGCAGCAGGCGCCGCGCGGCAGCTACAACGCTGCCACCACCACGCTGGGCAAGCAGAAGCAGGCATTGAAGGATGTACCGCAGGCGGTATCGGTGGTCACCCGCCAGCTGATCGCCGACCAGGGTGACATCAATATGAAGGACGTGCTGAAGAACGTGTCCGGCATCACCTTCGTCGCCGGCGAGGGCGGCCGCTCCGGCGACTCCATCATCCTGCGCGGCTTCTCCGCCTTTGGCGACACCTACCGCGACGGCCAGCGCGACGTGGCGCAGTACAACCGCGACCCGTTCAACGACGAGCGCATCGAGGTACTGAAGGGCGCCAGCTCGATGCTGTTCGGCCGCGGCTCCACCGGCGGCGTGATCAACCAGGTCAGCAAGACCCCGTTCGCCGGCGAACAGGTGGAACTGTCCACCACCATCGGCACCAACGACTTCTATCGCGGCACCGCCGACATCAACCAGGCGCTGTCCGACACCGCCGCCATCCGCCTGAACGTGATGGCCACCAACGACGGCAGCCCGGACGGCATCAGTGAATCCAAGCGCCACGGCATCGCACCGTCGATCGCCTTCGGCCTCGGCGAACCGACCACCATCGTGCTGTCGCACATGCAGCTGAAGGAAAACAACACTCCGATGCTGGGCGTGCCGTTCGACCCCAACACGCTGCAGCCGATCGACGTGCCGGTGGACCGCTACTACGGCCTGCAGGGCATGAACAGCGAGGACATCACCGCCGACATCAGCACCGTGCGCGCCACCCACAAGCTGGACAGCAAGAACGAGATCGCCGCCCAGCTGCGCGTCGGCCGCTATGACCGCCAGGTGATCGTGTCGCAGCCACAGCTGCGCAACTCGCCGGCCGGCACCCCGGTCACCGATGCCACCCAGCTCGGCTACAGCGGCAAGCTGCGCGGTTCGCTGAACGAGACCCAGTCGCTGAGCGTCGACTACAACGGCAAGTTCGACACCGGCAGCCTCAGCCACGAACTGCTGGCCGGCGTGGAATTCACCCGCGAAACGCAGAACGCCTACAGCATCCGCGCCAGCAGCGCGGTGCCGAACGTGGTCGGCAGCGTCGGCGATCCGGAAGGCTTCTACACCGGTGGCTACACCCGTCACCGCTCCAACGACTTCGTGACCCGCAACCTGGCCGCCTACGTCACCGACACCGTGGCGCTGAACCAGCAGTGGAAGGTGATGGCCGGCCTGCGCATGGACCAGCTGGAAGGCACCTACAAGACCTACAACACCACCACCGGCGTGCAAACCGGCAGCAGCAAGCGTGACGATCGCGGCCTCAGCTACCGTACCGGCCTGATCTGGCAGCCAACCAAGGAATCCAGCTACTACCTCGGTTACAGCAGCCTGATGAACCCGTCCGGCGAGGCCTACCAGTTCGACCTGTCGGCCGGCCTGACCACCGACAAGCAGCAACCGGAGCGCAACAAGCACTACGAAATCGGTGCCAAGTGGGATCTGGCCGACGGCGATGCCACCCTGCGCGCCGCCGTGTTCCGCACCGAGAAGCTGAACGAACGCAACACCGACGCACTGTCGCCGGACGTCGCCATCCTCTACGCCAAGCGTCACACCGATGGCGTCGAAGTGGAAATCGCCGGCCGCCTCAGCGAGAAGTGGGAAGTGTTTGCCGGCGCCACGCTGATGGATCCGAAGATCGACCAGGGCTGGGCCAACAACGCACCGACCGACGCCAACAAGGGTGCCGTGCCGAAGTACACGCCGAAGAAGACCGCCAATATCTGGACCACCTACAAGGTGACCGACAAGGTCACCGCCGGCGTCGGCCTGTACTACACCGGCAAGCGCTACGTGGCCGACTCCAGCAGCGACCAGTCCAGAACCCGTTTCGCCCCGGGCTACACCCGTGCCGACGCGATGCTGTCGTACGAGGAGCGCAAGTACAATGTGCGCCTCAACGTCAACAACCTCACCAACAAGAAGTACTACGACGCACTGTACGGCGGCCATGCCTCCGCCGCATCGCCGCGTGAGGTGCAGCTGACCGTGGGCTACAAGTACTAAGCCCGCGCGCCTTGCGGCCAACCTTGTCGTGCACAGGTTGGCCGCAAGGCCGTTTTGGCGAGCACGGCAGAACGCTCGCCAAAACGCTGGCAGGATGCGCCACCCCGTCCCCTGCGTCTGCCAACCCCGTTTTGATCAGGAAACCCCATGCTGCTGCACATCCCCGAAGTCCTCACCGCCGAAGAACTGTCCCACGCCCGCATGCTGCTGGCCAATGCCCAGTGGCAGGACGGCCGTGCCACCGCCGGCCACCAGGCGCTCGACGTCAAACACAATCTGCAACTGCCGCCGCAGGGCGAGGCCGCGCGCGAACTGGCGGCGCTGGTACAGCGCGCGCTGGCGCGCAATGCGCTGTTCATGTCGGCGGCGCTGCCCAAGGTCACCATGACGCCGATGTTCAACTGCTACCAGGGCGGCATGACCTACGGCAATCACGTCGACAATGCCATCCGCAGCGACCCGCTCTCCGGCCAGTACGTGCGCACCGACGTGTCGTGCACGCTGTTTTTCAGTAATCCGGACGAGTACCAGGGCGGCGAGCTGGTGGCGGAAGACACCTACGGCCTGCACAGTGTCAAGCTGCCGGCCGGCGACATGATCCTGTACCCGTCCACCAGCCTGCACCGGGTGGAGCCGGTCACCGCCGGCGCGCGGCTGGCCTCGTTCATGTGGACGCAGAGCATGATCCGCGATGACGCCAAGCGCGCGATGCTGTTCGACATGGACATGTCGATCATCGCGCTGCGCCAGCAGGTGGGAGACAGCGAGGAAGTGGTGAACCTGACCGCGCTGTATCACAACCTGCTGCGGATGTGGGCGGAGATCTGAGCGGACGCCGTTGCGGCCAACCCTGGCCGCAAGGCAAAAAAAACCCCGCCGGATCATGATCCGGCGGGACACCGTGAGACAGAGCAAACCCTGACAAACAGGGCGATACAGCCAGTACCCGGCGACGCCGGACACCGTGGTGATCCGCCGCAGCACGACCCATTCGTTGCTGCGGCATCACGCCTACCACACACCTGTCGGACAGGGCAGGTTCCTCATGATGCGCTTGCCGGCATCGCCGCAAGCCCACCCTTCATTCGTCTGGCCACCCGCCGCAAGCGGGTCATGCCAAAAAAGCAGGCAGAACAAAAACAATCTTGCGCCGGAGCAGCGCATGAGAATATTGCATTGCTCAAAAATAACGCACCTCGGCAAGGGGCGCCGCACAGTGCGCTAAGTCATTCATCTTTATCGGCAGCGCGCTAGAGAATACGGGCAAGACCCATGGTTGACAAAGCATTAATACGCATGTTTACCATGCATAAAACTCATGGCGAATCCGTAGATGAAACTCCCTCCCCTCAATGCCTTGCGCGTGTTCCTGGTTGCCGCCGAACAGCTGTCGTTCACCCGCGCCGGCGACACCCTGCACCTGACCCAGGGCGCAGTCAGCCGCCACATCCAGTCGCTGGAAGCGCACTACGGGTTGCAGCTGTTCGTGCGCCAGGCGCGCGGGCTGGCGCTGACGCCGGAGGGCATGGCGCTGCTACCGGCGGTACGCGACGCCTTCCACCGCATCGAGGCGGCCAGCGACGCCATCAACCGCCGCAGCCGCGAGCTGCGCATCAAGACCAGCCCGTCGATCGCCGCGCGCTGGGTGCTGCCCAAGCTGGCCGGTTTCCGTGCCCGCCATCCGGAGCTGATCGTCAGCATGATCTCGATCACCGGCTTTGACCCCAACTTCAAGAGCCGCGAGTACGACATCTCGTTCCAGGCCAGCCTGACCAAGGAGCCGGGGCTGGTCTACCACCGCCTGCGTCCGGCGCGCTTCATCCCGGTCGCAGCACCGGCACTGCTCGGCAACGCCACGCCGCCGGCACCGGAAGCGTTCCGCGACTACCCGCTGCTGCACCCGTCGCACGACGACAACTTCTGGCATCACTGGTTTACGTTGGCCGGGGTGCCGGTCAGCGGCAATCTCGACGCCTACACCTTCGACACGCTGGATCTGGCGATCACCGCCACCCTGCGCGGCATGGGCATCACCCTCGCCGACGAGAGCATGATCGGCGAGGAACTGGCCAACGGCAGTCTGATCGCGCTGTCCGACATCGCGCTGCAGACCGAGTGGGCCTACTACCTGATCTACCCGCAGGAGCTGGCCGACCTGCCAAGCGTGATCGCGTTCCGCGACTGGGCGCTGGCGGAATTTGCCGAAGCGAGCGCCGGCACCGGCTGATGCCGGCGCTCGATGTGAGGCAAAAGGGAAAATCCGGGGAAAAAGGCAGGACGGCAACGCCGCAGGGGAAAGCGCTCGCCGCCAGCGGCCGCGCTAGCCGCCGGCTGGCGGCTCAGACGGCCAGTTGCTGGCTGTCGCGCCCGTCGCGCTTGGCCTGCAGCAATGCGGCATCGGCACGGTTGAGCAGCTCGGAATAACTCTCGCCGTCGCCGCGGTACTGCGCCAGCCCGGCGCTGACCGTGATCGACAGCACCTCGTCTCCGACGCGCACCTTCAGCTGGCTGATGCAGCCACGCACGCGGTGGACGATGTCGTCGGCCAGCGCCAGGGTCGACTCCGGCAGGATGATCAGGAATTCCTCGCCGCCCCAGCGGCCGCACAGGTCGTACTCGCGCACCTCCGCCTCCATCACCCGCGCCGTCTCGATCAGCACGGTATCGCCGACATCGTGGCCGTGGCCGTCATTGATGCGCTTGAAGCGGTCGATGTCGAGCATGGCGACGCAGAAGCTGTGGCCCAGGCGTTCGCTGCGCTCCATCTCCGCCTTCAGCCGCTCGATCAGCGGCCGACGGTTGGCCAGCGCGGTGAGCGGGTCGTGGGTGGCCGCTTCCTTCAGCGCGATGTTCAGCTCGCGCATCATGTGCTGGTAGCGGTCGGAAATGCGCGCCACCTTTTCCAGCTGGCGCAGCTGCTTGTCGAAGCGCTCGGCCAGGCTCAGCTCGCGCTGCCGCGCCATGCTCTGGTAGGCGTCCGACATGCGGGTGATGCGCTCCATGCGGTTGAGCAGCTCGCGGTACTGGAACCACAGCTGGCCCAGCGCGAAATTGAGCGGATGCTCGCGCAGGTCCGGATCCGCCAGCAGGCGCTTGATCAGCTCTTCCAGCTCTCCGTTGTCGCGGCTCATGATGCGCTGGCTGCCGAATCCAGCGCGACAATGGCAAACGGGAAGGTGCAGTCTTCCTTGAATTCTTCGGCCAGTTCCGCCACCCGCTCGTTGCGCGGGTCATAGCGCCAGTTCACCGCCACCGGCTTGCCGTCGTGGTGTGCTTCTTCCAGCAGGTCGAGGATGTCCATCATCGCCTTGATGCTGCTGGTATTGAGGTACAACAGGCGCAGCTCCAGCGTCAGCGGGCGGCCGGCTTCCAGCAGGAAGCGTTCGACCCAGCTGAACACCTGCTGGAACAGTTCGTAGGAGTTTTCCGGATAGGAATCACCCTGCATCGACAGGGTACCGTGGTCCCAGTCGCCGTCGATGGCGGGGGTGGATTGACTGCCGGGGATGGAGAAGTTGCTCATCTTCTGGGTGCTCGGTAAAGGTTCAGATCTCGGCGCGCAGGCTGACAAAGGCGCGGCCATCGGTCAACTGGCGCAGGCTGCCCTGCAGCGGCGCGCTGGACTTGCGGGCGATGTCGATCAGCCCCAGCCCGGCGCCGCTGGCGGCCTCGGCCTCGCGCGGCTTGCGCAGCTGCTCCTTGTAGCGCGCCTTCAGCGCCGCCTTGTCGAGACCGGCCAGCTCGTCGATGCAGGCCAGCAGGGCCTCGCCGTCGGCCTGCTCGATGATGTTGCCGGCGGACACCACGTAGTGGCCGGCGTCGTTGCGCGCCACCACCACGGTGGCGCTGGCGTCGGTCTCGGTCCAGCCTTTCTGTTGCGCGTAGTGGCGGATGTTCTGCGTCAGCTCGATGTAGACGCCGAACACATCCATCGCCGATGACGGGTGCGCGTGATCCGCCGCCAGGTAGTTGCGCAGCGCGTTGCCAATTTCCTCGATCAGGCTGCGCGAGATCGGGCCATTGAAGCACAGCATGATCTGCTGGCGGTTATAGCTCTCGCGCATGCTGAACAGGTCAAACGGTTCCATGGAAGCTCCCCCTGGTTGAGCATCAGTCAAAACGGAAACACAGCATGGTGATGTCGTCGCGCTGCGCGTGCCGGCCCTGGTACTCGGCCAGCGTGGCGCTGAATGCCTGCCCCTGCTCGTCCAGCGGCAGGCGCGCGTGGCGGCGGATCATCTCGGCGAAACGGCTGCTGCCAAAGCCGAAGCCCAGCTCGCCACCGGCCTGGTCGAGGAAACCGTCGGTGGTCATGTAGAAGCTGCGCCCAGCCTGCAGCGGCAACTGTGCATTCTGGTACTCGCCGATGCGTTTGTCACCAATGGCGCGCCGCGCGCCGGGCAGTTCGCCGACATCGTCGCCGTCACTGTAGTACAGCGCGATCTTGGCGCCGGCGAAGGTCACCGTCCGCGCCTGCAGGTCGACGCAGGCAAAACCGGCGTCCATATTGGTGGCCAGCACGTGGCCGCTGCGCTCCTCGCGCAGCATGCCGCGCAGGATGCGGTCGCAGCGGGTCAGGATGCCGGCCGGATCGTCCATGCCGACATCGACAATCGCCTGGTCGATGGCGGCGTGCGCCAGCATCGTCATCAGTGCGCCCGGCACGCCGTGGCCGGCGCAATCGACCACCCCGAACAGCAGGGTGTGGTCGCCGGCACGGTAGACGTAGAAATCGCCGCCGACCACATCGCGCGGCCGCCACAGCACCGCGTGCTTCTCGCCCAGCGCCTGCACCAACTGGCGGTCGGGCAGCATCGCACGCTGGATCAGGCTGGCGTAGTCGATGGAATCGTCGATCTTCTTGTGCGCCGCCGCCATCTCGCGGTTGGCCTCTTCCAGCGCGCGGGTGCGTTCACGCACGCGGTGTTCCAGCTCGCTGGTATGGCTGCGCACCTTGTGCGCCATCACGCCGAAGGCGGCGCTCAGCTCGCCGATCTCGTCGTCGCGCTCCGCCGGCAGCGCCACCTCGTACTGCCCGGCCGCCATCGCCTGCGCCGACTTGCGCAGCTGGCTGATCGGGCGCAACACCAGCTTTTCCACCGCGTAGGCAAAGCCGAGCAGCAGCGCCGCCAGCAGCACCGCCAGTGCGATCAGCGCCGGGGTCAGCCACGGGCCGTCGAACACCCGTGCCGCATTGAGGTCCACCGCGGTCACCACGTGCCAGCCCAGCTCCGGGATGAAGCTCAGCGCCAGCAGCTGCTGCTTGCCACCCAGCGTCGCCCACAGCATGGCCACCTCGCCGGGACGGGATTCGGCCTGCCGCATCGCCAGCCGCAGCGCCTGCTGCTCCTGGGCATCGCCCAGCTGCTGCTGCAGGCCGCCATGCGCCAGCTGCCCCTTGCCGGAGGCGGAGTTGAGCGCGATCAGCCGCGGATCGGGGTGCGCCTGGATCGCGCCCTGGCGGTTGAGGATCATCGGCGTGATGCCGGCCTCGCGGCTGCGGATGAAATCGTTGAGGAAGGTGGTCAGTTCCAGCCCGGTACCGGCCAGGCCGACCTTCTGCCCGTTCTCGTGCACGATGACGTTGATCCACGCCTTGGTCACCTTCAGCTGGCTGTCGTGGTTGACGTTGATGTTGAAAGTGGCGGTATCGCGCAGGGTATTGAAGTACCAGCTGTCGTCGGCCTTGTCAGCGCGCAGCAGGTAGCGCGCGGATTCGGTATGCGGGCTCTTGCCGTCGTTGAAGTAGTAGGCGTGTGTGCGGTTGCTGATCAGGAAGTAGGAGTGGTCGCGGAAATCGCGGCGGTAGCCCTCCGCCTCGCGGAAGAACAGCTCGCGCTTGGCGATGTCGGTTTCGTCGCGCAGCCACTGGCGGGTGACCTCGGAATCGGCCAGCCGCAGCGACAGCGCCAGCTCGCGCGACAGCGGCGCGAAGATCTTCTCGCGCTGCAGCAGCGTGGTGTTGCGCGCGAACGCCTCGCCGAAGTGGGTGCGGATGCTGTCCACCACCTGCCAGCCGATCAGCGCCGCCGGCACCAAGGCAATGACACAAGCCAGCAATAATGCCAGCAACGATTTTCCCCGCAGGCCCAGCATTGCCATGTAAATCTCATTTGTCGTTTGATAATCAATCGATTATGCCGTGCGCACTGCGGGGCGGCAATCAAGGCGCAGCGCTACGCACTGCGGCCAACCCTGCTGGCAGCAGGGTTGATGTAGTTATCAGCAAATGGCTGCATTTAAATAAAGCATTGACTATCAAATCACGCCAAATGACGGCGACAAAAAGCGACAGCCCGCGGGCAAGCCCCGGGCTGTCGTGATGCCGTCCGGACCGCTAACGTGCTACGCCGTCTGCGGTACAGCGGCGCGCCGCGACCCCAGCTGGTCAAACCACAGGTACAGCACCGGGGTGATGTACAGCGTGATCAGCTGCGAGAACACCAGCCCGCCGACCACCGCCAGACCCAGCGGCTGGCGCAGTTCGGCGCCGGCGCCCAGCCCCAGCGCAATCGGCAGCGCGCCCATCATCGCCGCCAGCGTGGTCATCAGGATCGGGCGCAACCGCAGCAGGCAGGCGGTGCGGATGGCGTCGAACGGGGTCATGCCCTGCTCGCGCTGCGCCGCCAGCGCAAAGTCGATCATCATGATCGCGTTCTTCTTCACGATGCCGATCAGCATCAGGATGCCGATGCTGGCGATGATGGTCAGCTCCTGCCCGAACAGCATCAGCGCCCCCAGCGCGCCCATCGCCGCCGACGGCAGGCCGGCGAGAATGGTCAGCGGGTGGATGTAGCTCTCGTACAGCACCCCCAGCAACACGTAGATCACCAGCACCGCCACCGCCAGCAGCACGGTCTGGCTGCCCTGCGACTGGGCGAAGGCCGCGGCGTCGCCGCCGTAGCTGGTGAAGATGCTGGCCGGCAGGCCGATGTCGGCGGCGATCGCCTTCAGCCGGGTGTCGGCATCGCCCAGCGCCACGCCGGGGGCGAGGTTGAACGACACCGTCACCGCCGGCAGCTGGCCCTGGTGGTTGACCGACACCGGCCCGACATTGCGCTGTACGCTGGCCAGCGCCGACAGCGGCACCAGCGTACCGTTGCTGCTGCGCACCGACAGCCGCGTCAGGTCGTTCTCGTTGATGCGGTAGCGCTCGTCCAGCTGCATCACCACCGGGTAACTGTCCGACGGGGTGTAGATGGTGGACACCTCGCGCTGGCCGAAGGCGGCGTACAGCGTGTTGCGGATCGCCTGCAGGCTGACGCCGAGCTGCGCCGCCTGTTCGCGGTTGACCAGCAGCTGCGCCTGCAGCCCCTTGAGCTGGGCGTCGCTGGTCACATCCTGGAACATCGGCTCGGCGCGCATCGCGCGTTCTAGCTTGTCCGACCACTCGTACAGCGCCGCCGACTCCACGCTTTGCAGCACGTACTGGTAGCGGCTCTTGGACGAGCGGCCGCCCAGGCGCAGGCTCTGCACCGGGTTGATGAACGAGGTCAGCCCGGTGACGCGGCCCAGCTCGCGGCGCAATTCGCCGACCACGCTGTCCATGTCCGGACGTTGGCCGCGCGGCTTCAGCGACACGAACATGCGCCCGCCGCCGCTGTTCAGCGACGAGGTGACGCTGGCGACGTGGCGGTTGTCGCGCACGATGTCGCTGGCGCGCTGCTGCAGCTCGGCCAGCCGCTGGTAGGACACGTCCTGGCCGGCATCGGTAATGATGGTGATCTGGCCGTTGTCCTCGTTCGGGAAAAAGCCCTTCGGAATCGCCATGAACATCCACGCCGAACCGGCGAAGGTCAGCAGCGCCACCAGCAGCGTTGTGCGGCGCCAGTGCAGCGCCCCGTCCAGCGTGCGCTGGTACGCCGCCAGCACCGCGGCGAAGGCGCGCTCGAAACTGCGCGCCAGCGGATTGTGCAGCGTGCTGTGCGACTGGTCGCCGCGCAAAAAGCGTGCGGCCAACATCGGGATCAGCGTCAGCGACACCAGCGCCGACACCAGCACCGCCATGGTCACCACCACCGCGAATTCGTGGAACAGCAGCCCGATCACGCCTTCCATGTAGAAGATCGGGATGAAGATCGCCACCAGCGACAGCGAGATCGACAGGATGGTGAACGCCACCTCGCGCGAGCCGCGCAGCGCCGCCTCCAGCGCCGACAGGCCCTGCTCGCGGTAGCGCACGATGTTCTCCAGCACTACCACCGCGTCGTCGACCACCAGCCCCACCGCCAGCGTCAGCGCCAGCAGCGTGATGTTGTTGAGGCTGAAGCCGAGGAAGAACATCAGCGCCAGCGTGCCGATGATGGACACCGGCAGCGACAGCGCCGGAATCGCCGTCGCCGCCGCGCGCTGCAGGAAGATGAAGATCACCATCACCACCAGCGCCACCGTCAGCATCAGCGTCAGGTTGACGTCGTGCACCGCCTCGCGGATCGACTCCGAGCGGTCGCTCAGCGGCGCGATGCGCACCGAGCCGGGCAGCTGCGCCTCAAGTTTCGGCAGCGCGGCGCGGATGGCGTCGACCACCGCCACGGTATTGCCGTCGGCCTGGCGGAACACCGCCAGCACGATGGAGCGCTCGCCATTGACCCAGCTGCCGGTCTTCAGGTTTTCCACGCTGTCCTCCACCGTCGCCACGTCGGCCAGCCGCACCACGCTGCCCTGCCGCTGCGCGATCGCCAGCGCGGCGAATTCGGCGGCATTGCGCAGCTGGCGGTTGCTCTGGATGGTGAGGATCTGCGCCGGGCCTTCCAGCGTGCCCAGCGGCGTGTTGACGTTGGCCGCACGCACCGCGGTGGCGATGTCTTCCAGCGTCAGGTCCAGCGCCGCCAGCTTCTGCGGATCCGGCTTGATGCGTACCGCGTAACGCTTCTGGCCGAAGATCTGCACCTGTGCCACGCCCTCCAGCGTCGACAGCGTCGGCGACACCAGGTTTTCGGCGTAGTCGTTGAGCGCGGTCAGCGCCAGCGACGGCGAGTTCACCGCCAGCAGCAGGATGGGCGCGTCGGCGGGGTTGACCTTGCGATAGGACGGCAGCTGCGTCATCTCGGTCGGCAGGCCGCGCTGCGCGCGCAGCAGCGCGGCCTGCACGTCGACCGCGGCGGCGTCGATATCGCGGCCGGAGACGAATTCCAGCGTGATCGAGGTGCTGCCCTGGGTGCTGCTGGAGCTGATGATGTTGATGCCGGGAATGGTGGCGAACTGCTTTTCCAGTGGCGTGGCCACCGACGAGGCCATGGTTTCCGGGCTGGCGCCGGACAGGTTGGCGGAGACGTTGATGGTCGGCGTGTCGAAGCTCGGCAACGCGGCGATCGGCAGCCGCCCCAGCACCAGCAGGCCGCCGATCACCAGGCTCAGGCACAGCAGCACCGTCATCACCGGACGGCGGATGCACAGTTCGGACAGATTCATCATGGCGCCACCCCGGCCGCGGCGGAGGCCTCCGCCGTGCGGCCAACGTTGGCCGCAGGCAGCGGGCAGCTGGCTGCCGTTTCAGGCTGGGCGGCCGGCGCCGCGCGCGACTTGGCACGGGCTACCGTCACCGTCTCGCCGGGGCGCACGTTCTGGCCGCCGCTGCTGATCACCGCCGTGCCGGGGGCCACACCGCGCACGATGGCCTGCTCGTCCTGCACCGCCAGCAGCGTCAGCGGCAGGCGCCGCACCTTGTTGTCCTTGCCCACGCCATAGGTGAACTGGCCGTCGGGACCGGTAATCAGCGCCGCCACCGGCAGCGCCACCGCGTCGCGGTAGTGGCCGGCATCCAGCGTCACGCGCACGAACTGCCCCGGCCACAACACCTTGCCGGCGTTGGCAAACTGCGCCTTGAGCAGCACGTTGCCGTTGCTGCTGTCCACCGCGCTGTCGATGAAGCTCAGCTGCCCCTGATGGCAGCTGCCGTCGGCCTCGTTCAGCGCATACACCGTCAGCGGCGCCTGCGCCTGGGCCTGGCGCACCACCGGCAGCTGCCGTTCCGCCAAGTAGAAACTGACCGCCACCGGCGCGACGCGGGTGATGGTCAGCAGCGGGGTCGCCATCGACGGCTGCACCAGCGCCCCCGGCGACAGGCTGATGGCGCCGACCTGGCCGGCTACCGGTGCGCGCAGCGTCTTGCGCGCCAGCTGCACCTGCACCGCGTCGATCTGCGCGCGGTCGGCGGCGAGGTTGGCCGCCAGCGATTCCACCCTGGCCTGTACCGTGTCCAGCGCGCTTTGCGAGATGAACTGCTGCTGCTTCAGCTCCTGGCTGCGTGCAAGTTCGCGGCGGGCAATGTTCAGCTGCGCCTGGTTGGCGGCCAGCGCGGCACGCGCCTTGGCCAGCTCCGCCCGCTCGGCGGCGGCATCCAGCTGCACCAGCACCTCGCCCACCGCCACCTGCTGCCCTTCGCGCACGCGGATGGCGGCAATCACGCCGCTGTCCTGCGGACGCAACTCCAGCCGGTCCAGCGCGGTGACATTGCCGTTGGTACTGAGGCGGATGCTGGCCGGCGCGCTGCTGACCGGGCTGAGCTCGACGCTGGTGGCGCGCTTGCCGCGCGCGGCGTCGGCCGGGGCCGAGGAGTTGGCGCCCTGCTGCCACCAGATGGCGCCGCCCAGCGCCGTGATGACCGCCACCGCCAGGAGGGGTTTGTGCTTCATGACTATGCCTGCCGTTAAGCCCGCGCCCACCACGGCGGCCACAGGCGGAATGAATCCGGGGCCGGCGCGGACGCGGGGAACATGAGAAGTAGGAATTCACTGCGTAACACGCAGAGTAACGGCTAACCATGAAAACCGGGAGCGGCAATTCGTTAAGAAATCTTGGATGGCATGGCGAGGCCGTGCCGCGGCCAAGCGTCAGCGCACGTGCTGGTGGAATTGCTCCAGCTCCGCCAGCGGCATCGGCCGGCCGTACAGAAAGCCCTGGTACAGCTCGCAGCCGTGGTCGTAGAGAAACTGCTGCTGCGCCTCGGTTTCCACCCCTTCCGCCACCACCTGCAGCGACAGGCTGCGGCTGATCGACAGGATGGCGGTGACGATGGCGGCATCGTCGGCGTCACTGGTCATGTCGCGGATGAAGCTCTGGTCGATCTTGATCTGGTCCAGCGGCAGCTTTTTCAGGTAGGACAGCGAGGAATAGCCGGTGCCGAAGTCATCCATCGAGAAGCGTATGCCCATCTGGCGCAGCTGGTTCATCTTGCGCACGGTGTCGTCGACGTTGTCGATGACGATGCTCTCGGTGAACTCCAGCTTCAGCCGGGCCGGCGGCGCGCCGGTTTCCGCCAGGATGGCACGCACCTCGTCGACGAAGCCGGCGTGGCGGAACTGGCGGATGCTGACATTGATCGACAGCGTCAGCGCCGCGTGCTGCGGCTGGCGGGCCCAGCGCGCCAGCGTCTGGCAGGCGCTGCGCAGCACCCACTGCCCGATCGACAGGATGGTGCCGGTCTCCTCCGCCAGCGGGATGAACTGGCTCGGCGAGATCCAGCCGACCTTGGGGTGATGCCAGCGCAGCAGCAGCTCGGCGCCGACCAGGCGGCCGCCGCGATCGACCTGCGGCTGGGCATAGATCAGCAGCTCGTTCAGCTCCTGCGCGTGGTACAGCGCATTCTGGATCACGGCGCGGATCTCCAGCGCGTACTGCATCTCGATATTGTAGAAGCACAGCGTGTTGCGGCCGGCGGCCTTGGCGTCGTACAGCGCGAGGTCGGCGTGCTTGAGCAGGTCGTCCAGCGCGGCGTGGTCGCCATGGAACAGGCTGATGCCGATACTGGCCGTGGTCTGGAACACACGCGGGCTGTCCTTGCGCTCGAAGGAAAACGGCAGCCCGACCGCCAGCCGGATCTGCTCCGCCAGCTGCTCGGCGCGGCTGGCTGCCTTGGCCTCGTCCTTGGCCAGCCCTTCCAGGATCACCACGAACTCGTCGCCACCGAGCCGCGCCACGGTGTCCTCGGCGCGCACGCACTCGCGCAGGCGCAACGCGATACACTGCAGGAAGCTGTCGCCGACATCGTGGCCCTGGGTGTCGTTGAGGGTCTTGAAGTGGTCGAGGTCGAGCAGCAGGATCGCCCCATACAGTGCGCTACGCTCGCTGCGCACCAGCGCGTAGCGCAGCCGGTCGAGGAACAGGCGCCGGTTGGGCAGCTCGGTGAGCACGTCCTGGAATGCCAGCGTGCTGATCTGCTGCTGGTAGGCCTTGCGCTCGCTGATGTCCTCGATAAAGCTGATGAAGTAGTGCGGCCGGCCATTGCCGTGGCGCACCAGCGACACCGTCAGGTTGGCCCACACCAGGGCACCATCGCCGCGCAGGTAGCGTTTTTCCAGCTGGTAGGTGTCGATCTCGCCGGCCAGCAGCTGCGCCACCCGTGCCAGATCGGCATCCAGATCTTCGGGGTAGGTCACCGCCTGGAAGGTGCGCGCCACCAGCTCGGCGCGGTCGAGGCCGAGGATGTCGCACAACTTGCCGTTGACCTTGAGCAGGCTGCCGTCCGGCGCCACCAGCGCGATGCCGACCGCGGCCTGCTCGAAGATCACCTCGAAGCGTTCGTCGCGCTCCTGCCGTGCCAGCAGCAGGTCCAGTTCGGCGCGGCGCAACGCCAGCTCCAGCAGCTGGCGCTGGTGATAGGTCCACAACAGGCTGCCCATCACGAAAAAGCCGAGCAGCTGCACGCCGGCCAGCGTCAGCCCGGAATCCACAAACAGCCGCCAGCCCTGCTCCCACGGCGGGATCAGCAGCAGCGACAGCGCCTCCGCCAGCCCGGCCCAGCAGCCGACCAGCAGGCCGAGACGCAGCGGGTGCGCCACCAGCGGCATCGACGCCGGAAACGGCTGCGCCGCCAGCAAGGGCCGGCTCTGGTAGCGCAACAGCCACAGGGTGCCCAGCAGGTTCAGCATCAGCCCGCACACGCCGGCCACGGCACCGGCGCCGCCCAGCTGCAGCCGGTACAGGCAGCCGGCCAGCGCGGTGATGCCACCCACCCACGGCCCGCCAAACAGGATGGCGACCGCGAGGATGGCGCCGCGCGCATCGAGGAACACCCCCGGCGCCACCGCAAACGGATAGGCCAGGGTATAGAGCATGGCGCCGGTAAAGATCAGCGCCAGCGCCACATTGCGCCAGCGCAGCCGCGCGCCGGGGATGACCGCCAGCACCGCCACATACAGCCCGAACAGGCCGAGGATGGGTAACAGTGTTGGCAACAGTCCAAGCAGTACTGCCATAACCTGGCCTCTTCGACACACCACAGCACGCAATCGCGGCACCGCCAGCACGAGCCGCCCATAAATGACATCGAAATAGCAATTGTCAGGTATCACTATAGCCAGCAATCCCCGCTTGCAAAGCAGAACCACTACCAATTGTCATTGCCGCGCGCGCGCAACGTCGTCAGCGTGTCATGCAGCGGCGCCACACTGCCGCCAGTGGGGCTGAACGTTGGCCGCAGCACGCGGTCCCAGCCTTGTACGCCACGACGCCCCCCGCAAACCGTCGCCCGGCGCCAGCTCACGCGGCGAGACCGGGCAGGGCCGAAAATGGTATGATATTGAGCGAGCAATTACTCTAAAGCTGACCTGCGGCCTGAATCGCGGCCCCCGGCAACACGGAAACGGACACCAAAGCAATGAAGTGCGTAGATGACTTTCGCCTGAAACTGGGCGACAAAGAGCTGGTCCCCATCATCACCGGTGGCATGGGCGTGGACATTTCCACCGCCGCGCTGGCGCTGGAAGCTGCCCGTCTGGGCGGTATCGGCCACATCTCGGACGCCATGGTGCCGACCGTTACCGACCGCCGCTTCAACACCAAGTACGTCAAGGACAAGCTGAAGCAGTACAAATTCAACGTCGAGAACAGCGACAAGTCGGTGGTGCAGTTCAACCTCGGCCTGCTGGAAGAGGCGACCAAGCTGCACGTTGGCCACACCATGGACGCCAAGCGCGGCGACGGCATGGTGTTCATCAACTGCATGGAAAAGCTGACCATGAACGCGCCGAAGGACACCCTGCGTGTCCGCATGCGCGCCGCCATGGACGCCGGCATCGACGGCATCACCCTCGCCGCCGGCCTGCACCTGGGCAGCTTTGCCCTGATCGAGGACCACCCGCGCTTCCGCGACGTGAAACTGGGCATCATCGTGTCGTCGCTGCGTGCGCTGCAGCTGTTCCTGAAAAAGAGCGCCCGCACCAACCGCCTGCCCGACTACATCGTGATCGAAGGCCCGCTGGCCGGCGGCCACCTCGGCTTCGGCCTCGACTGGGCGCAGTACGACCTGGCCACCATCGTGGCCGAAATCCGCGACTGGCTGGTCGAGCAGAAGCTGGACATCCCGCTGGTCCCGGCCGGCGGCATCTTTACCGGCACCGATGCCACCAACTTCCTGGAGATGGGCGCCGCTGCCGTGCAGGTTGCCACCCGCTTCACCGTCACCCACGAATGCGGCCTGCCGGAGAACGTGCAGCAGGAATACTTCAAGGCCAGCGAGGACGAGATCGAAGTCAACCAGATCTCGCCGACCGGCTACCCGATGCGCATGCTGAAGAGCAGTCCGGCCATCGGCGACATCATCCGCCCCAACTGCGAGGCCTACGGCTACCTGCTCGATGCCTCCGGCAATTGCCAGTACATCGACGCCTACAACCGCGAACACGCTGCCCATCCGGGCGAGCGCCGCGTACGCATCTGGGACAAGACCTGCCTGTGCACCCACATGCGCAACTTCGACTGCTGGACCTGTGGCCACTACACCTACCGCCTGAAGGACACCACCCATCGCAACGCCGATGGCAGCTACCAGATCCTCAGCGCCGAACACGTGTTCCACGACTACCAGTTCAGCAAGGACAACCGCATCGCTCTGCCGGAAGCCAGCGCCGCCGTCTGAACACCGCCCAAACAAAAAGCCGCCATTCCTCGGGAATAGCGGCTTTTTTTATTTGCGGCCAACGTTGGCCGCAACGGCTTACTTCGACTGCGGCTTCACCTGCTGCAGCAATTGCCCCAGCAGCGGATGGCCTTTGCCGGCGGACTTGCCGTTGTTGGAATCCTTGCCGAAACGGTCCGGCGATCCCTTCTTGCGGATATCGTCTTTCAGCTTGACTGCAGCTAGGCGCTGCATATCGAAATGATTGATCGGCATGACACTCTCCCAAAATGCGAACGCGGCAGTATGCGCCAGCCGCGCCGCAAAGTCCACGCCATTACCCGCCCCCGGCCATGGCAACACAAATAAAAACAGCGGCTTAGACCGTTACACCACAAACCGGCAATGACAAAGGGAACATCCGTGCGAAATGCATTGTCTGTAACCGGACTATGGTTTAAACAAGAATCTCCCCCAAATAGAAAGGTCGATCATGAGCCTGTTCAATCAACTTGGCAGCTTGCTGGATAACGGCGGCGACAGTAACTGGTTAAGCAGTGCCAATACGGTGCTGGAACAAAACGGCGGCGTCAGCGGCCTGGTCGAGAAATTCCAGAGTGGCGGGCTGGGCGAAATCGTGAACTCCTGGGTCGGCACCGGCAGCAACCTCAGCATCACCCCCGAACAGATCGAATCGGTACTCGGCCAGAGCCAGCTCGGTGATGTCGCCGCCAAACTGGGACTGGACAGCAGCCAGCTGTCGCAGCAACTGGCCGACCACCTGCCGACCCTGATCGACAAGCTGACGCCGGGTGGCGAGCTGCCCGCCGACAACCTGCTGGCGCAAGGGCTGGACCTCGCCAAGGGACTGTTCAACCGCTGAGTGCGGCAGTATTCAGCCGGCTAGGTCGGTCAAGGTTGGCCGCAGCTACCCTCAAAAGCCAAGCCCGGCCGTCAGGCCGGGCTTTCTGCGTTCCATGCTTTGAGCACGCCA
>NZ_LFDT01000041.1:0-21920 GCF_001037925.1 Vogesella sp. EB
CCTCCGCCGCCTGCGCGCCGCCTGCGTGCACGGTGACGCGATCACCCTCACCCACGCCCAGCGTCATCAGCGCGGTGGACGCTGCGGGCGTTGGCGCGCTGGCCGTTGAATTCGATGTCCAGCTGCGCGTCGAAACGGCGCGCCACGCCCTGCAGCAAGGCGCTGGGGCGCGCGTGCAGGCCGCCCTCGTGCGCCACCCGCGCGCTGTCGCTGCAGGATGGCGCGGCGGCGGCCGGCGCGGACGCCTGATCCACCCCGTTGGCGCGGATGGTCAGCAGGCCGGCGGCACCGGCCTGCACCGGGCCGCCGGCACAGTCGGATAGCGTCATCGCGTCGCTATTGCTGACCACCACCACGGTCAGCAGCGACGGCGCACGGCGGGCGATGGCGTCGATGTCGAACTCGATCAAGGGTTGGCCGCAGACCACCTGCGCACCCGTCGCCACCCGCGGCGTGAAGCCGGCACCGCCCAGCTTCACGGTGTCGATGCCGATGTGCAGCAGCACCTCGGCGCCGTTGGCCGCACGCAGGGTCAGCGCGTGGCCGGTGGCGGACAGCTGGATCACCTCGCCGGCGCACGGCGCCAGCAGCGTGGACGACAGCGGCTCGATGGCGAGGCCGGCGCCCATCATGCCGCCGGCGAACACCGGGTCCGGCACGGCAGACAGGGGGAGCGCAAGGCCGCTCAACGGCGCGGCCAGCGTGAGGATTGCGGACATGGGATGCCTCCGTTCTCTTGTGTTGCGGGTACGGCTTTCCCCAGCCGTACGCGCAGTCGTGCTTGTGTGTGTTGTTCTTGTGAGGATTGTGGCGGCGTGGTGCCGCCGGCAGCGGCGCCTTACAGCGTGCAGGTCACCTTGTTCAGGTGCCGCGGCTCATCCGGGTTCAGCCCGCGCGCCTCGGACAGGCGTGCCGCCATCAGATAGAAGCCCTGGATCGCCAGCAGCGGGTCCAGCGCCGTGTCACCCGCCACCGACAGGGTCAGGTCGCGGCTGGCGATATCCGCCGGCGCCGCCAGCAGCACGCGGGCGCCACGGCCGCGCATCTCGTCGGCCAGCGCGATCAGGCCGGCCTGCTCCGGGCCGCGCGGCGCGTACACCAGCAGCGGGTAGCCGGTGTCGATCAGCGCCATCGGGCCGTGCTTGATCTCGGCGCCGGAGAACGCCTCCGCCTGGATGGCGCAGGTTTCCTTGAATTTCAGCGCCGATTCCAGCGCCACGGCAAAGCCGAGGCCGCGGCCCACCACCATGATGCGTTCGGCGGGCTGCAGCACCTCGATGGCCGGCGACCAGTCCTGGTGCGTGGCGCTGTGCAGCGCGTCCGGCAACTCGGCCAGCGCCGCCAGCAGGGCCTCGTCCTGCTGCCAGTGCGCCACCAGCCGGGCGACGGCGGACAGCGAGGCGATATAGCTCTTGGTGGCGGCGACGCTTTTTTCGGTGCCGGCGCACAGCGGCAGCGACCACTCGCAGGCGGCGGCCAGCGGCGAATCCGGCTGGTTGACCAGCGCCACGGTGCGGGCGCCGGCGGCGGACAGCGCGCTCATGGTGTCGACCAGGTCCGGGCTGCGGCCGGACTGCGACAGCGCCACCGCCAGCTGGTTTTTCACCTGCAGCGGCGCGTGGTGCAGGGTGAGCAGCGACATCGGCAGCGACACCACCGGGGTGCCGGTGCGCTGCATCGCCAGATAGGCGAAATAGTTGGCCGCATGGTCCGAGCTGCCGCGGGCCACGGTCAGCGCCAGCTGCGGCGGCGCCTTGGCCAGCTCGCGTGCCAGTACCGCCAGCCCTTCGTCGGCGTACATGTGTTGGGCGGCTACCGCTTCGGCGGCAAACAGGGCTTCTTCAAGCATTAGCGAGCTCAAGGCACTCTCCTTCTACGAAAACTTGTTGCACCGCCAGTTGCGGATCCAGCACCACGATGTCGCCCCAGGCGCCGCTTGCCAGCCGGCCGCGATCGGTCACGCCCAGGTAGTCGGCCGGGTACAGCGACAGCCGGTTACTGGCCTGCGCCAGCGGCAGGCCGATCTGCACCAGGTTGCGCAGCGCCTGATCCATGGTCAGCGTGCTGCCGGCCAGGGTGCCGTCGGCGAGGCGCACGCCGCCCATGCACTTGGTCACGGTATGCGAGCCGAGCTGGTATTCGCCGTCCGGCATGCCGGCAGCGGCGGTGGAATCGGTCACGCAGTACAGCCGCGGGATGGCGCGCAGCGCGGCGTGCATCGCGCCGGGGTGCACGTGCAGCAGGTCGGGGATCAGCTCGGCGTATTCGGCGTGGGCCAGCGCGGCGCCGACCATGCCCGGCGCGCGGTGGTGCAGCCCGGTCATGGCATTGAACAGGTGGGTGAAGCCGCTGGCACCCTGTTGCAGCGCGGTCACGCCGTCTTCGTAACTGCCCAGGCTATGGCCGATCTGCACGCGGATGCCGTCTGCGCTCAGGTGGCGGATCACCTCGTGGTGGCCGGCGATCTCCGGTGCCAGCGTCAGCACCTTCAGCGGCGCCAGCGACCGGTAGTAGTCGATCTCCGCCATCACCGCCGCCACCGCGTCGTCCGGCTGGGCGCCGAGTTTGCCGGGGTTGATATAGGGACCTTCCAGGTGCACGCCCAGCACGCGGGCGCTGCCGGCGGCGCGCACGGCGCTGTGCCGGCCCAGCGCCGCCAGCACCCGTTCCAGCTCGGCGCGCGGCGCGGTCATGGTGGTGGCCAGCAGCGAAGTGGTGCCGAAGCGGGCGTGGGTGCGGCCAACGTGGCTGACGGCACTGCCGCCCTGCATGATGTCCACCCCGCCGCCGCCGTGGACGTGCAGGTCGATGAAACCGGGCAGCAGGTAGCGCACCGGCTCGCCGGCACCGGCCAGGCGGCCGTCGATGGCGGCGATGCGGCCGTTGTCATCCAGATGCAGCTCGCCATCCAGCCAGCCGGCGGTGGTCAGCATCCGTCCCTGCAGTACCCGTGTAGTCATCGTCTCAGCTCAGCGACAAAGTCGTAGTAATCGTTGCGACACCAGGTGTCGGTCAGCTCGATGGCCACGTTGTCGGCGGTATAACCGATACGGGTCATCAGCAACATCGCCTCGCCGGGCTTGATGCCGGCGACGGCGGCAATCTCGGCGCCGGCATTCACCGCGCGGATGTGCTGCAGCGCGCGGACCACCGAATGCCCCAGCCCGTCGAGGTGCGCGTACAGCGAACTGCCCACCGCCTGCGGATCGGGCAGGTAGGCCAGCGGCAGCGTGGTCTGCTCGATCGCCATCACCACGCCGTCCGCCAGCCGCTGCCGTTTCAGCCGCACCACCTGCGCGGTGGGCGACAGGCCCAGCTTGATCACCTCGTCGTGCGTCGGGGCGCCGACACTGCGTTCCAGCCACAGCGACGACGGCTCGAAGCCCTTCATGCGCAGCATCTCGGTAAAGCCGGTCAGTCGCGACAACGGCTGCTCCAGCCGCGGGGTGATGAAGGTGCCGGAGCCCTGGCGGCGGCGGATCAGCCCCTGCTCCAGCAGCACGTCCAGCGCCTTGCGCGCGGTGACGCGCGAGATGGCCAGCTCGTCGGAGAAGGTGCGTTCCGACGGCAGCGCCTCGTCGGCCTGCCACCAGCCGGCGTTGATGGCGTCGGCCAGCTTGCGCGCGAACTGCAGGTACAGCGGCGTGCTCTGCGTCTCGTCCGGTTTCAGTGCCTGCCAGCGTTCATCCATGGCGAAATCCTCAAGTGGTCTTGGAAAGGCATCAGTTTACGTGTTGGCCGCCTGCCGTCCCAGCCGCTCAGTTGCCGCAAAATTAATACCACTACCCAACCACGTCAATACCATTTGTAGACCAGTTAACCGAAATACCAACGCTGCAATGCAGCATTCGTGGCGTGAATTCGTGTCGAAAAACGCCGGGCCGCGCCAGCACTGGCGTTGCGGGGTGTCGGCGCGATGACGCAACTGGTATTAACAAGGTATCAAAAACGCAACACCGTGGCGCCAGGGGGCTGCGCCAAGGTTGGCCGCGCCGGGTTTGCTATCCGCGGCGCGGATTCCACACCCGGGACGACCACAGCAAAACCACGCGGTAACCGTTGGGCGTCGCGACGCTCAAGCACAAGCTGCGTGCTTAATCACCGCACACAAGAAAAAACCGCCCTCGCGGGCGGTTCGATGTGGCGGCAGCTAGCCCGGACAAGCGCAGCGCATCCGGGAACGCCGGCTAGCGCGGTGACTTCTTCCAGCCGATCAGCCCCACGCCGGCCAGGATGATGGTCATCGACAGCAGCTCGGCCGCACCGATGTGTTCGCCCAGCAGGCCGACCCCCAGCAGCACCGCGATCACCGGATTGACGTAGGCATAGCTGGTGGCGGCCGCGGCGCTGACGTGCTGCAGCAGGAACATGTAGGCGGTGTAGGCGATCAGCGAGCCGAAAACGGCCAGGTACAGCATGGCCAGCCAGCCGGCCAGCGGCGGCAGCGCCAGCAGCTGCTCGCCGCTGGCGAAACTGCCCAGCAGCAGCGCGATGCCGCCGGTGAGCATCATCATCGCGCTGGACATCAGCCCCTTGGGCTGGGTCAGATGCTTGCTCCACGCCGAGCCCAGCGCCCAGCCGGCCGAGGCGAACAGCAGCGCGGCGGCGCCGGCCGGCGACGCCTGCAGGTTGCTGCCCATGTTCAGCACCACGATGCCGACGATGCCCAGCAGCACGCCGGCCAGCTCCATCCTGCGCGGGCGGTGGCCGAACAGGCGCGCGAACAGGATGGCGAACAGCGGCACGGTGGCCACCACCAGCGCCGCCACGCCGGAGGACACTTCTTTCTGCGCCAGCGTCACGAAACCGTTGCCGATGGCCGGCATCAGGATGCCGAGCAGGGTGGCGCCCTTCAGCTCCGCCAGCGTGGGGTTGGCCGCACCGCGCCAGCGCAGGTAGCCGTACATCAGCGTGCCGGCCAGCACGAAGCGCACCCCGGCCATCAGGAACGGCGGCCACGACGTCACGGCGATGTGGATGGCAAAGTAGGTGGAACCCCAGATCAGGTACAGGGCAAGGAAGGCGGCGAGCAGTTTCAGCTGGTGCGAAGTCAGGTTCATGGCGGTCTACCGGTTGGGCTGCCAACAATGCCTTTCGCATCGCTGCGGCACAAGGGGCAAATGCCGAAAAGGCTGTTCTTGCCGCGGCATGGCCTTGATTCATAACGATATTGTCATAATAAGCAACAAGCTGTTGCAACTATGCCAAGCAAACAAGCGGCAAGGTTGACGCAGGACAAGCGCTTGCCCGCTGGCCACTTGCCACGAGCGGTGGCGCCGTATAGTGGCGCCGACCCATTTTGCAAGAGGCGCACCATGAGCCCATCCTCCCGCCTATCCGGTGGACGAGAAATCCAGCTGGCCCCCGACGATCTGATCATCACCAAGACCGATCCTTCCGGCCACATCAGCTACGCCAACCGCACCTTCATGCGCATCGCCGGCTACGCCGAGCACGAGCTGCTGGGCAAGCCGCACAACCTGATCCGCCATCCCGACATGCCGCGCGGCGTGTACCGCCTGCTGTGGCAGACGCTGCAGGCGGGGCAGGAATTCTTCGGCCTGGTGAAAAACTACACCGCGCAGGGCGACTACTACTGGGTGTTCGCCAACATCACTCCCGACTACACCGCGCAGCGCACGCTGGCCGGCTACTACTCGGTACGGCGTCAGCCGACGCGCGCCGGCATCGCCGCGGTCACCCCGCTGTACCAGCAGATGTGCGCGATCGAGGCACAGGCCGGCAAGGCGGCGGCGCCGGACGCGTCGATGCAGTGGCTGCTGGCGCAACTGGCCGCCAAACAAGTCAGCTACCAGCAGTTCGTGCTGGCGCTGGAACAACCGGGAGCCGCGACATGAAACAACGCCGCAAATGGCCGCCACTGCTGCGCACGCAGATGGGCTACTGGCTGCTCGCCTCCAACCTGCTGACCCTCTGCTACGTGGCCGGCAGCTTCTTCCTCGACGATACGCTGCGCCTGGCGCTGGGCGCGCTGCTGGTCGTCGGCGGCAGCGCGCTGGCGCTGTACCTGTGGCATAGCAGCGGCCGCATCTTCCGCCTGCTGGACACCCTGCACCTGCAGCTGGGCCTCGCCTGCAAGGGCGAGCTGCACCACCGCGCCACCGATACCCGCAACCTGGGCGAGGTCGGGCTGGTGGCGTGGGAGCTGAACGACTTCCTCGACCAGATCGAGACCTACTTCAAGGAGGTCAACACCTGCTTCGCCCGCGTCAGCGCCGGCGACTACAGCCGCCGCCCGCTGAGCAAGGGCCTGCCCGGGGTGCTGGCCAGCTCGCTGCAGGCGATGGACACCGCCATCCAGGCGATGCAGGACAACGACAGCTTCGTGCGCCGCAACCGGCTGTCGTCGCAGCTGGCCGCGCTGAGCAACCCGCACCTGCGCAGCAACCTCGCCAGCAGCCAGCAGGATCTCGGCGCCATCAGCGCGGCGATGGCCGACGTTGGCCGCATCACCCGCGACACCGCCAGCGGCGCGCGCGACAGCCTGCACAGCGCCGAGCAGCTGTCCACCCAGCTGGACACCATCGTCGGCAGCGTCGGCAGCATGAACGAGGCCAGCAGCGCGCTGGCCGGCGAATGGCAGGGCATCGAAAGCTCGCTGGCGGCGATCTCCGACATCGCCGACCAGACCAACCTGCTGGCGTTGAATGCGGCGATCGAGGCGGCGCGCGCCGGAGAGACCGGGCGCGGCTTTGCCGTGGTCGCCGACGAGGTGCGCAAGCTGGCCGAGCGCAGCAAGGACACCGCCAACCGCGTGCAGCACATCCTCGCCACCCTATCCAGCCGCATCGGCCACATGCAGGCGCGCGCCGGCGAGGCCGGCAGTGTCGCCGGCCACGTCAAGGAATCGGTGGAATCGTTCCGCCAGCGCTTCGCCAGCCTCGCCGGCCAGTCCGACCAGGTGCTGGCGCAGGTGCTCAGCGTGCGCAACAAGTCGCACCTGTCGCTGCAGAAGATCGGCCACGTGATGTACAAGCAGCAGGCCTACAATGCGCTGGAGGAAGGCAAGCCGCTGGGCGAGCACCACGACGGCCTCGACCTGGGCGCGCTGGACAGCGGCACGCAGCAGGCCGAGCTGCAGCGGCTGGCGGAGCAGATCCGCCGCCACGGCAGCAGCGCCATCAGCGCCGCGGCCACCGGCGGCGCGCTGGAGGAGGCGCGCATCGTCGCCGACATGCGCGAGCTGGAGCGGCACAGCGATGCGCTGCTGGCGCTGTTCGACCGCCTCGCCGACAGCGCCCCCGCCACCGGCAGCACCGCGGCCGGCGGACGCTAAGCGGCGGTCTTCACCGGGCAAGCCTGCGCGCGACAAGGCGCACACGGCGTTGACACATCATGAATGCGCCTTGCCGGCGCATGCTTGACAGCGCACAGCGGCGCACCGTCGATCATGTACCAGCACCCGGCGACGGCGGCCAACGTTGGCCGCAGCGTCACAACCCGCCGCGGGTCAGCTTGGCCGGGTCCAGCAGCCGCGCCAGCTCGTCGCGGTCGATGCCGGTGTTTTCGGCGGCAACATCGATGATGGCGCGGCCCTCGCGGTAGGCCTGCTTGGCGATCTCGGCAGCGCGGGCGTAGCCGATCACCGGATTCAGCGCGGTGACCAGGATCGGGTTGCGCGCCAGCGCCTGCTGCAGCCGCGCCTCGTTGACGCTGAAACCGGCGATGGCCTTGTCCGCCAGCAGCCGCGACACATTGGCCAGCAGCGCGATGCTGCTCAGCAGGTTGCTGGCGATCAGCGGCAGCATCACGTTGAGCTCGAAATTGCCGGACTGCCCCGCCACCGCAATCGCCGCATCCAGCCCGATCACCTGCGCCGCCACCATGCAGGTCGCCTCCGGAATCACCGGGTTGACCTTGCCCGGCATGATGGACGAGCCCGGCTGCAGCGCCTCCAGCTCGATCTCGCCCAGCCCGGCCAGCGGCCCGGAATTCATCCAGCGCAGGTCGTTGGCGATCTTCATCAGCGATACCGCGGTGGTGCGCAGCTGGCCGGACAGCGCCACCGCGGTGTCCTGCGCCCCCATCGCCGCGAAATAGTCCGGCGCCGGCACGAACGCCAGCCCGGTCAGCGCCTGCAGTTCCTGGCAGAAACGGGCGGCGAAGCGCGGGTCGGCGTTGATGCCGGTGCCGACCGCGGTGCCGCCCTGCGCCAGCTGCAGCAGGCTGGGCCGCAGCTGCTGCAGGTGGCCAACGTTGGCCGCAATCTGCTGCGCCCAGCCGTTCAGGCTCTGGCCCAGGCGTACCGGCATCGCGTCCATCAGGTGGGTACGGCCGGTCTTGATGTGGTGATCGACCTGCTGCGCCTTGGCCTGCGTGGTCTGTTGCAGGTGCTGCAAGGCCGGCAGCAGCTGCTCGCGCAGCGCCAGCGCCGCCGCGATGTGGATGGCGCTGGGGATGGTGTCGTTGCTGCTCTGCGCGCAGTTGACGTGGTCGTTGGCGCTCACCGCGCTGCCCAGCGCGCGGCTGGCGAGGGTGGCGATCACCTCGTTGGCGTTCATGTTGCTGCTGGTGCCGGAGCCGGTCTGGTACACGTCCAGCGGAAAGTGCGTCATCAGCGCCGCGTCGTCCAGCAGCTGGCGGCAGGCGGCGGCGATGGCGTCGCCCTGCGCCGCCGTCAGCTGCCCCAGCGCGACATTGGCACGCGCCGCCGCCAGCTTGGCCAGCAGCAGCGCGCGGATGAAGCCTTCCGGCAGGCGCTGGCCGCTGACCGGAAAATTCTGCACCGCGCGCTGGGTCTGCGCGCCGTAGAGGGCGTCGGCCGGCACCGCCAGCTCGCCCATGCTGTCCCGTTCCATCCGTACTGCGCTCATCATCGTTCTCCTGCCGGTTGCCTGCGGCCGTCTGCCGCTTGCTTCACTGTAGACCCTGTGCGCAGCCGCGCTGCGGCCATGAAAAAAGCCGACGCGGGGCGTCGGCTTCAAGGCAGAACGGGCAGGTGTGACACCGCAGCCCGTGCGCTCAGGGCATGCCGTTCCTGCCGTGCAGCAGGTAGCCTGGCCGCTGGCTCAGCCGCTCGTAATAGGCCGCCACCGCCGGCAGCGGCGGATGCGCGAGCGGGGTGGCAAACCAGCGGTGTACCGACAGCCCGATGGCGATGTCGGCGAGTGAAAACGCGTCGCCGCTGACGTAGGCCCCGGTGCTGTCCAGCTGTCGCTCGAGGATGGCCATATGCCGCGACCACGTGCTGCACGCCTGCACCAGCGCGGCGCTATCCTGGTGTTGCGGCGAATGCCGAACCAGGGACATGAAGGCATAGCTCCACGCGTTGTTGAGATCCGTGGCCTGCCAGTCCAGCCATTGGTCCACCCTGGCCCTGGCCTGCGCTGGCGTCGGATAGAACGACTCGCCGCCGTAGCGGGACGCCAGGTAGCGGATGATGGTATTGGATTCCCACAGCACGAAATCGTCGTCCCTGATCACCGGCACCATGGCGTTGGGATTCAGCGCCATGAATTCAGGGCTGTGGGTCGAGCGGAAGCCTGCGCCCCAGTCCTCGCGCTCGAATGCGATGTCCAGCTCGGCGCAGGTCCAGAGGACCTTGCGCACATTGATCGACGATGCCCTACCGAGTATCTGCAGCATTGCGTGTCCTTAGCGTTGGTGACCGGGCGCCGGCTGGCGCCGGCCGTACTGCTTGTTGCGGGGGAAAACCAGCGGCAGCCTGGCCTTGCGCCATCGTACGGCGGCGGCCGGCACATCGCGTCAACGTGCGGCCAACCTTTGCAGGATATTGGAAAACTCTTCCATGAAGGAATCGAAACGGCCGGCGAGGCGGTCGACGTCGGCGGCGAAGCGGTTGTAGGCCACCACCGCCGGAATCGCCGCGAACAGGCCGATGGCGGTGGCGATCAGCGCCTCGGCGATGCCCGGCGCCACCGTGGCCAGCGTGGCCTGGCCGGCGTTCCCCAGGCCGATGAAGGCGTGCATGATGCCCCACACGGTGCCGAACAGGCCGATGTAGGGGCTGACCGAGCCGACGGTGGCAAGGAAGCTGTTGTGGTGGTCGAGCGCGTCCAGCTCGCGCTGCGCGGCGGCGCGCATCGCGCGGCGGGCGCCGTCCAGCTGCTCGGAATTGTCGACGCCGCCCTGGCGCCGCAGCTTGATGAACTCGGCAAAACCGGCCTGGAACAGCTTCTCCACCCCGGCGGAGCGGTGATGCTGGCGGGTGTCCTCGTACAGGCGGTTGAGGTCGATGCCGCTCCAGAACTGCTGCTCGAAGCTCTGGGTGGCGAGGCGGGCGCGGCGCAATACCGCCAGCTTGTTGAAGATGATGCCCCACGACAGCAGGGACAGCACCACCAGCCCCGCCATCACCAGCTGCACCGGCAGGCTGGCGTGGAGGATAAGACCAATGACCGAAAGTTCTTGCACGATGGCTCCTGGGTTGGCGGTCAGCGCAGTACGCGACCGGTATCGAGATCGATGATGGTGGAGGGCTTGCGCCGCTTGCCGATGCGGCCCTGCAGCGTCAGCACCCGCGCGCCGAAGGCCTGGCGGCAGCCGCGCGCCGTCTTCAGCGAGCGCTGGCCGGCGCGGTTGGCCGAGGTCGACACGATGGCGTGGCCCAGTGCCTGGCACAGCGCTGCCGCCTCGCCGTGGGCGGTGATGCGCACCGCGATCTTGTCGTGGCGGCCGCGCAGCAGCGCCGGCACCCGTGGCGCGGCCGGCAGCAAAAAGGTGTACGGCCCCGGCCAGTAGCGGTTGACGACGGCCAGCTGCGCCGGCGTCAGCGGCCGGATCAGCGGCCGCAGCTGCTCAAGGTTGGCCGCAATCACGATCAGGCCCTTGTGGTTGGGGCGGGCCTTGATCGCCAGCAGGCGGCGGATGGCGCGCACGTCGAACGGGTCGCAGCCCAGCCCGAAACAGGACTCGGTGGCGTAGGCGATCACGCCACCCTGCTGCAGGTGGCCGCGCGCGGCATGCTGTTGCCCGTGGCGGGGCAAACGGGGAAAAGGACGGTTCACGTAATGGCAGGTCGCAAGGTGATGACCGGACAGACCGCGCGCGCCGCGGCGGGTTCCGTTCAGTCGTTCAGGTATCGGGCGTTGATTCTAGCCACTGTGCCGTCTTTGTGCATCCCTCGCAGGTGCTCGTTGAGCAGGCGCACCGTGCCGTCCGCCATCATCTGGTTGCAGGCGAGGTAGAGAAAGACGGTATTGAAAGTCAGCAGCGGGCGCAGCCCGGTGGCCTTTTCGCGCGCAATCAGCGCGGCGCCGAGGTGCTTGCCGGTGGCCCACAGGTCGATGCGGCCGGCCTGCAGCTTGCGCAGGTTCTGCAGATCATTACTCGCCAGATCCACCTCGAAGCCGCGGGCGATCAGATACTGCGCCTCGGCATCACCGGTATAGCCACCCAGCCGGTAGCGCCGCGCCGCCTCCAGATTGCTCAGCTCCTGCGGCCCGTCGTCGCGCCCGTACAGCACCCACTGATTTTCCACCACCGGGCCGATCCACTTCAGTTGGTACTCGCGCTGCTCGGTGCGGGCGGTGGAGTAGACGCAGGTGTTCGGCTCCAGCACCGCGCTGTTGTAGGCGCGCACCCACGGCAGCAGCTCGATGCGGTAGCCGATGCCGGCACGGCGCATGATTTCGCGCACGACATCGCTGGACAGGCCGCCGATCCGGCCGTCCGCCAGCTGCATACTGAACGGCGGAAAGTCTTCGGTCAGCAGCCGCAACTGCAACGGCTCGGCGGCGTGCAGGGGCAACGCCAGGCAACACAGCAGGCCAACGCGACGCAGGAAGTTCATGGCATACCCTTTCTTGCCAACGCTTACTGCAGTGTAGACCGCGCGCGCGGCCCGCTGCCGCAAGCTTTGCCGCGGTAGCCACCATGAAAAACGGCACCCGAAGGTGCCGTTGCCTGCCTGCCGTCACGCCTTACTTGGCGCGGTTCAGTGCGCGGTTGCCGATGTCGCGGCGCAGCTGCTTGCCGGCGAACTGGATCTGGTCGGCGACCGCGTACGCCTTCTGCTGCGCCACGCGCACGCTGTCGCCCAGGCCAACCACGCACAGTACGCGGCCGCCGCTGGTAACCAGCTGGCCGGCGTCGTTGACGCTGCTGCCGGCGTGGAAGGTGAAGGTGTCGTCGGTGGCGGCCGGGATGGCGCTGATCACGTCACCCTTGCGCGGCGCGTCCGGGTAGCCGGCGGCAGCCAGCACCACGCCCATCGCCACGCGGCGGTCCCACTCCGCTTCCACCTTGTCGAGGGTGCCGTTGATGCCGGCCTCCAGCAACACGGTGAAGTCGGATTTCAGGCGCGCCATGATCGGCTGCGTTTCCGGATCGCCGAAGCGGCAGTTGAACTCGATGGTGTACGGGTTGCCCTGCTTGTCGATCATCAGCCCGGCGTACAGGAAGCCGGTATAGCTGTGACCGTCGGCCTTCATGCCGCGCACCGTCGGCAGGATGATGTCGCGCATCGCGCGGTGGTGCACTTCCGGCGTCACCACCGGTGCCGGGCTGTAGGCGCCCATGCCGCCGGTGTTGGGGCCCATGTCGCCGTCGAGCAGGCGCTTGTGGTCCTGGCTGGTGGCCATCGCCAGCACGTTGTCGCCGTCGACCATCACGATGAAGCTGGCTTCCTCGCCTTCGAGGAAGTCCTCGATCACCACGCGCGAGCCGGCGTCACCCATCTTGTTGCCCAGCAGCATGTCGTCGATCGCGGCGTGCGCCTCGTCCAGCGTCATCGCCACCACCACGCCCTTGCCGGCGGCCAGGCCGTCGGCCTTGATCACGATCGGCGCACCCTTGCGGGCAACGTAGTCGTGGGCGGCAGCGGCATCGCTGAAGGTTTCGTAGCCGGCGGTGGGGATGCCGTGGCGCTGCATGAAGGCCTTGGCGAAGTCCTTGGAGCTTTCCAGCTGTGCGCAGTACTGCGTCGGGCCGAAGATCTTCAGGCCGGCGGCGCGGAAGGCGTCGACCACGCCGGCGGCCAGCGGCGCTTCCGGGCCGACCACGGTCAGTTCGATCTGCTCGTGCTTAACAAACTCGATCAGCTCGGGAATGGCCGTGATGGCGACATTGCTCAGGTGCGGATCGAGCGCGGTACCGGCGTTACCCGGCGCCACGAATACCTTGGACACGCGCGGCGATTGCGCCACACGCCAGGCCAGCGCGTGTTCGCGGCCGCCGGCACCGATAACGAGTACTTTCATGACTCAGCTTCCTTGAGGTCGGGTCTGCCACGGTTGGCCGCAGGCTGCGGCCAACCTTTGCAACGATTGAAGATTAGTGGCGGAAGTGGCGCACGCCGGTCAGCACCATGGCGATGCCGTGCTCGTCGGCGGCGGCGAACACCTCGTCGTCACGCATCGAGCCGCCCGGCTGGATGATGGCCTTGATGCCCTGCTCGGCAATCACGTCGATGCCGTCGCGGAACGGGAAGAACGCGTCCGACGAGGCCACGGCACCGATCAGGCTGAGGCCGGCATCCTGCGCCTTGCGCGCGGCGATGCGGGTGGAGTCGACGCGGCTCATCTGGCCGGCGCCGATACCGGCGGTCTGGCCGTTCTTGCAGAACACGATCGCGTTGGACTTCACGTACTTGGCGACGCGCCAGGCGAACAGCAGGTCGGCCATTTCCTGTTCGGTCGGCGCACGCTTGGTCACCACGCGCAGCTCGTCCAGGCCGACGTTGCGGATGTCCGGGGTCTGCACCAGCACGCCGCCGCCGACGCGCTTCAGCTCGTAGCGGTTGGCGCCGGCTTCCAGCGGGATCTCCAGCACGCGCACGTTTTTCTTGGCGGCGATGATGGCCTTCGCTTCGTCGGTGAACGCCGGGGCCATCAGCACTTCCAGGAACTGGCCGGTCACCGCTTCAACGGTCTCGGCATCCACCGGACGGTTGAAGGCGATGATGCCGCCGAAGGCGCTGGTGGTGTCGGTGGCGAACGCCAGCTTGTAGGCAGTCAGCGTATCGGCGGCGATGGCCACGCCGCACGGGTTGGCGTGCTTGACGATCACGCAGGCCGGCGCGTCGAAGGTCTTCACCGCTTCCCACGCCGCATCGGCGTCGGCGATGTTGTTGTAGGACAGTTCCTTGCCCTGCAGCTGGCGGTAACCGGCGATGGTGCCGGCGGCCGGATCGAGGTCGCGGTAGAAGGCGGCAGCCTGGTGCGGGTTCTCGCCGTAGCGCATGTCCTGCACCTTGATGAACTGCGCGTTGAGGCGGTTCGGGAACGCCACGCGTTCCGGCACGCCGCTGTCGACGCCTTCGACCAGGCTGGTCAGGTAGTTGGAGATCGCACCGTCGTAGGCGGCGGTGTGGGTGAACGCCTTCTTCGACAGGTTGAGACGGGTCAGCTTGGACAGCTTGCCGCCGTTGGCCGTCATTTCTGCGGCCAAGGTGTCGTAGTCAGCGGCATCGGTGACGATGGCCACGTGCTGCCAGTTTTTCGCAGCGGAGCGCACCATGGTCGGGCCGCCGATGTCGATGTTCTCGATGGCGTCTTCCAGCGGGCAGTCCGGGTTGGCGATGGTGGCTTCGAACGGGTAGAGGTTGACACAGACCAGATCGATGTTGCCGATGCCGTGTTCCTGCATGGTGGCGACGTGCTCCGGCAGGTCGCGACGGCCGAGGATGCCGCCGTGCACTTTCGGGTGCAGGGTCTTGACCCGGCCGTCCAGCATTTCCGGAAAGCCGGTGTAATCCGATACGTCGATCACCGGCACGCCGGCGTCGCGCAGCAGCTTGGAGGTGCCGCCGGTGGAGAGGATTTCGACACCAAAGCCGGCCAGGGCCTGGGCAAATGCCAGTACGCCGGTTTTGTCAGAAACGCTGATCAGCGCACGTTCGATCTTGGTCATGGTTTTCTACCGCCTTCAAAGTAAAACGTGGCAACGGGCACGCCCGCGGCCAACTCAAATCTTGCTGTATACCGGCCGGCGCGCTGGCGCCGGCCGGTGCTGGTGATCCCGTCCCCCGCCCCTGCGCTGCAGGGGAGTTCGTTATCCAAAGAAAAGCCATCCGCGACGGCGGATGGCTTCGGTTTCAAATCAGGTCGTACGATTTCATCTTCTTGCGCAGCGTGTTGCGGTTGAGGCCGAGCAGCTCGGCCGCGCGCGTCTGGTTGCCCTGGGTGTGGTTGAGCACCACCTCCAGCAGCGGTTTTTCCACCCGCGCCAGCACCATGTCATAGATGGCGGCCGGCATCTCGCCGTCCAGGTCGCGGAAGTACTGCTCCATCGCCAGCCTGACGCAATGGGAAATATCGTCGTTATTGTTGTTCATGGTTTGCCGCTTCGTATTGTTGCTTAATCGCCCGCACACGCTGTCGCGTCCTCGTCCTCGTGCGGTCCGGTGGACACGTACTCCAGCCGCTCGGAACTGGCCGCCAGCTGCGCAAAATACTGTGCCACTGCCTGGCGCTGCGTGCTGGTCGATTCCAGCGCGTACATCGCCTGACGGAATTCGTTGCTGCCACGCAGGCCGCGGGTGTACCAGGCGATGTGCTTGCGCGCGATGCGGCAGCCGGAATATTCGCCGTAAAAACGGTACAGCTCGTCGAGGTGGCCCTGCATGATGTCGTCAATCTCGCTGATGCGCGGCGGCAGCAGCGTCTCGCCGGTATCCAGAAAATGCTGGATCTCGCGGAAAATCCACGGCCGCCCCTGCGCTGCGCGGCCGATCATGATCGCGTCGGCGCCGGTCGCGTCCAGCACCTGCTTCGCCTTGTGCGGGCTGTCGATGTCGCCGTTGGCGATCACCGGGATAGCCACCGCCTGCTTCACCGCGGCGATGGTGTCGTACTCGGCGGCACCGCGGTACATGTCCTCGCGGGTGCGCCCGTGCAGCGCCAGCGCCGCGATGCCGGCCTCCTCGGCCATCTTCGCCACCTGCAGCGCGGTCTTCACCTCGCTGCTCCAGCCGGTGCGGGTCTTCAGCGTCACCGGCACGTCCACCGCGCGCACCACCGCGTCGAGGATGCGGCCAACGTTGTCGAGGTCGCGCAGCAGCGCCGAGCCGGCGGCGACATTGCACACCTTCTTCGCCGGGCAGCCCATGTTGATGTCGATGATCTGCGCCCCGCGCGCCACGTTCAGCTGCGCCGCCTCGGCCAGCATCGCCGCGTCGCCGCCGGCGATCTGCACCACGATGGGCTCGACTTCGCCGCTATGGTCGGCGCGCAGCAGGGTTTTCTTGGTGGTCCACAACGCCTTGTTGGCGGTGATCATCTCCGACACCGCCATGCCGGCGCCCAGTCTCTTGCACAGCATGCGGAACGGCCGGTCGGTGACACCCGCCATGGGGGCAACGATCAGCTGGTTCTTGAGCGTATAAGGGCCGATTTGCATTGCAAAAGAAAGACATGGAGGGCGAAAGGGCGGCCATTGTACTGCCTTTTGCGCAGGCGGTAAAAACCTTTTTGCTTATTTTTTAAGCTAAAACAACGCCGGCTGCTGCGTGGCCATGGCCGCTGGCGGCCGCCTGCATGACAAGTGAAAAACGGGGGGTGTTGCGGAAGGGATGGGGGTGGGAAGTCGGTCGATAAGCCGGGTTTTGTCGTTGGACAGTCATTCCTCTAGTCTTGCCGTTACCGACAAGCTCAAGCAACCTACCCGGGTACAGCGCGGGCCACGCCAATGTACCCCTATTTGGTCTTGCTCCGGATGGGGTTTAGCCTGCCGTCCGTATCGCTACGTCCGCGGTGCGCTCTTACCGCACCTTTTCACCCTTGCCTGTGCCGCTGTCAGCGGGCTGGCGAACCAGCACTAACGCAAAACGTACGCTGCATGCAGCGCGTATTCTGCCCTGAACAGTACGATGCGCACCCTTGCGGGTGACACATCCGGCCATCGGCGGTTCAGCTCTCTGTTCCACTTTCCGTCGCCTCACGACGCCTGGCCGTTAGCCAGCATCCTGCCCTTTGGAGCCCGGACTTTCCTCCCCGTGCAAGCACGCGGCGACTGCCTGGCCGACTTCCCGGCGCGGATTGTAGCGCAAAGCGCCGCCCGGCACTGACAATTATCAATCCGCCGCCGCGAGCGGCTCCCTATACTGTTCCTCCCCCCCACCACCCCCGCCACCCGCTTCCATGACAGATCACCACAAACTTGCGCGATTACAACTAAGCGGCATGCTGGGGCTGGTGCTGATGGTGGTGCTGCTGCTGGCCAGCTACTTTTTCTACCAGCAGTGGCGCGACTACCGCGACGGCAGCTCGGTGGTGGCGGAAGAGGCGCGGCTGCGCGGCCAGACCTTCCTCAAGGCCTACGGCGACCACGCCAGCAACTCGCTGGAGACGCTGTACTCGCAGACGCAGGACATCCTGCGCCAGCGCCTGCGCGAGCAGGTCGACCAGGCCTATGTGCTGGCCGACAGCCTGTACCGCCGCCATCACCGCCGCCTCGACGACGCGGCGCTGCAGCGCGAGATCGTGGAAAGCCTGCGCCCGCTGCGCTACTTCGGCGGCCGCGGCTACTACTTCATCGACACCCTCGACGGCGACTGCGTGCTGCTGCCGACCAGCCCGCAGCGCGAAGGCCGCAACCTGCTCGACAACCAGGACGACCAGGGCGCCTACATCATGCGCAAGCTGCTGCTGTCGGTGGACAACCACGCCGGCAGCGGCTTTGCCAGCTATCGCTGGTATCGCCCCGGCGAGACGTTCATGTCGGAAAAGATCGCCTACTCGCGCCGCTTCGAGCCGTTCGGCTGGCTGATCGGCGGCGGCGAGTACGTGCTGAACGTGGAAGAAGACCTGCAGCAGCAGGCGCTGCAGACGCTGGCGCAGATGCCGGTCGGCGAGCGCGGCTTCTTCGCCGTCATCGACCAGCACGGCCGCCTGCGCCAGCTGCCGGGCCAGCGCGGCTTCACCCTGCCCGCCGCGCTGCAGCAGCAGCTGGCGGCCACGCCGTCGCAGTATTTCGTCAGCTTCAGCCATCCCGCTGCCGGCGGCAGCCAGCGCTACAGCGCCTACGTGGCGCTGGTGCCGTCGTGGCAATGGCGGGTGGTCAGCATCATCCCCGAGCGCGAGCTGACGCTGTCCGGCGCCGCGCAGGCGCAGGCACTGGGCGAGAAGACGCGCAACCGGGTGCTGACCACGCTGCTGATCCTGACGCTGGCGGTGTGCCTGGCGTGGCTGTTCTCGGTGCACTTCAGCCGCTGGCTGGGGGCGCTGATCGCGCAGTACCAGCAGCGGCTGCAGGCGTCGCAGCGGCAGGTGGAGGACAAGGCGCGCGAGATCGAGCTGACGCGCTACATGAGCGACAGCGCCGCCGACGCCATCGTGCTGCTCAACGCGCAGGGCCGCGTGGTGTACCACAACGAGGCGGCCAGGCACTGCTTCTGCGACGGCAACGAGCACCGCATGCCGGAGCTGTTCGAGGAGCGCTTCAGCGGCGGCCAGCACCACTACGTGCGTAGCCTGCGCTGCTGCCGCGGCGAGGTGACGCTGGAGGTCAGCCTCACCGGCCTCAGCTACCAGGGCGAGTACTACCGCTGTGCCACCGCGCGCGACATCAGCGCCCGCGTCAGCCACGAACGGCAGCAAAGGTTGGCCGCAACGGTATTCGAGGCCAGCTCGGAGGCGATCCTAATCACCGACGCCGACAGCCGCATCATCGCCGTCAACCGCGCCTTCAGCGACATCACCGGCTACAGCGAGGCCCAGGCGCTGGGCAACACCCCGGCGCTGCTCAACTCCGGCCGCCACGACGCCGCCTTCTACGGCGACATGTGGAACCACCTGCACGCGCGCGGCTACTGGAGCGGCGAGATCTGGAACCGGCGCCAGAACGGCGAAATCTACCCGGAGTGGCTGACCATCAACCAGGTGCGCAACGGCGACGACAGCATCAGCCACTACGTGGCGCTGTTCTCCGACATCAGCGAGCGCAAGGCCACCGAGGCGCGGGTGCAGCACCTCGCCGAGTACGACTTCCTCACCAACCTGCCCAACCGCCTGCTGCTGCACGACCGCCTGCAGCAGTCGCTGCACCTGGCCGAGCGCAAGCAGCACGCGGTAGCGGTGCTGTTCATGGATCTCGACCGCTTCAAGAACGTCAACGACACCCTCGGCCACGACGCCGGCGACGAGCTGCTGCGCCAGGTCGCCAGCCGCACCCAGCACATGCTGCGCGAGATGGACACCGTTGGCCGCACCGGCGGCGACGAATTCGTCATCATCCTGCCGGAGCTGTCCGGCAGCGCGCAGGCCGGCATGGTCGCCGAGCGCGTGCTGCAGGTGCTGGAAGCGCCGTTCACCCTGCGCGGCCACACGCTGGTGATCAGCGCCAGCATCGGCATCGCGGTGTCGCCGGCCGACGGCAGCAGCCCGGAAGTGCTGCTCAAGAATGCCGACATGGCGATGTACCAGGCCAAGGCCAGCGGCCGCAACGCGTTCCGCTTCTTCACCGCCAGCATGACCGCCGAGGTCAGCGAGCGGCTGCTGCTGGAAAACCAGCTGCGGCTGGCGATGGCGCAGCAGCAGTTCTATCTGGAGCTGCAGCCGAAGTACCACATCGCCAGCCGCCGTCTCAACGGCTTCGAGGCGCTGCTGCGCTGGCGCCAGGCGGATGGCAGCCTGGTGTCGCCGGCGCGCTTCATCCCGGTGGCCGAGGATTCCGGCGTGATCACCGAGCTGGGGCTGTGGGTGCTGGAACAGGCCTGCCGCACCGCGACGGAATGGGTGCGCCACGGCCGGCAGCTGACCATCGCCGTCAACGTCTCGGCGCGGCAGCTGACCCACGGCGACTTCTGCGCCGAGGTGGCGCGGGTGCTGCGCGACAGCGGCCTGCCGCCGGCGCTGCTGGAACTGGAAGTGACCGAGGGCACGCTGATCGACTACAGCGGCCCGGTGCGGCAGCAGCTGGCCGGCATCAAGGCGCTGGGGGTGCGGCTGGCGGTGGACGATTTCGGCACCGGCTACTCCAGCCTCGCCTACCTGAAGAACTTCGCGCCGGACACGGTGAAGATCGACCGCTCCTTCGTCAGCGAGCTGCAGCACAACCGCGACAACGCCGCCATCGTCTCCGCCATCATCACCCTGGCACGCAATCTGGACATGGAGTCGCTGGCCGAAGGGGTGGAAACCGAGGCCGAGCTGGCGGCGCTGCAGGCGCTGGGCTGCGACACGGTGCAGGGCTTCCTCACCGGCCGGCCGCTGGCGGTCAACGACGCGCTGGCGCTGTGCCGGCTGCAGGCAGCGGCCGACGCGGTCTGACGCCTCGGAACCGGTTCAAGGTGTCGCGCACTCACGCAAGACAAGGCAAAGACGCCGCAGGAAGCGGCGTTTCGCTGGCGACGAAGCCGCAGGCCGCAGGCGTTTTAACGCCGCATCGCGCCATCGCGACCCGTTGCCGCCGGCACTGCACCGCGGCTCAGTCGAAGCGGCGGGTGTAGCGTAGCTCCGACGACGCGTCGCGGCCGGCACGGCCGATCAGCGACAGCGTGCGCGACAGCTGGTAGCTGACCTTCAGCGCCTGCTCGGCACTACGCAGCCCGTACTCGTAGCCGACATACAGCTCGCGCGTCAGCTGCTTGCCCAGCGTCACCACCTGCTCCGCCGGGCTGACCACGCCGGCGCTGCTGGTGCTTTCCGCCCGCGACTGCACGCCGATGTCGTCGAACAGCCCGACCTGGTCGTTGATCAGGCCGGCGAGCAGGCCACCGGCGGCGGCACCGGCGCCACCGGTGTTGTCGCCAACCGCGGCGGCGCGGCCCAGCACCAGCCACGACAGCTTGTCCTTTTCCGACATCGCCTCGTCCGCCACCAGCTTCACCGTCGGCGTCAACAGCGCGCCGCGCACCTCGACCCCGGCGCCGACCGGCGAGAAGCGGCGCGTGGTGCGCAGGTCCAGCGCCGGGTTGTCCAGCGGCCCGCTGAAGGTGATCAGGCCGCGGGTGATGTCCAGGTCCTGGCCGTAGGCCTTGAAACGGCCCTTGTCGACGCGGATCTGGCCGCGCGCCTGCAGCGTGCCGCCCTGCTCTGCCAGCAGCCGCACCTCGCCGCCCAGCCACGCCTCCAGCCCGTTGCCGCCGAAACGCAGCTTGTCGCCAAGCGCGATGCGCAGATCCAGCGCCAGCGGCCAGCGGTTGCCGGCGTCGTCAACCACCTCGCGCCCCACCACCACCACGTCGTCGGACAGCCGCGGCCCGCCCAGTTTCGGGATGTCGATGCGGCCCTCGTCGACGCTGAGGTTGCCGCTCAGCGTCACCACCCGCTGCCGCACCTCGACGCGACTGCGCCCGGACAGCAGCAGGCGCCGCCCCGGCCGCTCCAGCGCGGCGAAGCGCTTGAAGTCGAGCAGCAGCAGCACGTCCGGCGTCTGCTGGAACAGGTCGATGCGGCCGCTGCCGGTCAGCTCGCCCTGCTTGCCGAAGCGCAGGCTGTCGATCAGCAGCTGCTGCCCGGCCAGCCGCGCCTGCAGCTGGCCCTGCTCCAGGCGGATGCCGTTGCGGCGCTCGACGAAGCGCAAGTCGTGGCCCAGCAGCGGCCCGTCCAGCGTCGGCGACGACAGCGTGCCGCCCAGTTGCAGCGTGGCGTCGAGGCTGCCGGACAATTCCATGCCCGCCTTCAGCCACGGCTGCGCCAGCGCCAGCGACGGCACCTGCAGCCGCACGCTGCCGGTCAGCGCCGCGTTGGCGACACTGCCGCCGTTGCCCCACAGCACGCTGCCGTCGGCGGCGAGCTTGCCGAAACGGCTGTCCAGCGCCAGCGCCAGCGGCCCGCGTTCACCGAGGCCGACGCTCAGCGTCGCCCGGCTCAGCCCCAGCGCCTGCTCGCCGGCCGGCGCCGGCAGCCAGACATCGCCCTGGGTGCGCTGCAGCTGCACGCTGCCCTGCGGCCAACCTTGCGCGCCGTTCAATTGCCAGCCGGCGTCGAACACCAGCGTCTGGCGCAAGGGCGGCGTGAACCACGGCGCCAGCGCCGACAAGGCCAGCCCCTGCACCC
>NZ_LFDT01000042.1:0-19079 GCF_001037925.1 Vogesella sp. EB
ATTCCGTCGGTCGACAGCGGCACCCAGCGCCAGCGCGACGCCGGCCGCCGCCGCATCCTGCAGACCGAGCTCGACAACGAGCAGCGCGCGCTGGGCGAGGCGCGGCAAAGCCTGCAGGACGCCGGCAAAAAAGCCGGCACCACGCCTGCCCAACTTCAGCGCCTGCGCGACGCGGTCACCGACCGCGAGCGCAATATTGCGGCGCTGAAGCAGGAGCTGGGCAACGCCGGCGACGGCAACTAGCACCAAAGCGACACGAACGCACCAAAACAGGGCAAACTATTCCGCATTGCGGTCGCCAGACCGCGCCCATCCGGGCTTGTTTCTTGCTAAAGCCAGTACAAGCAACGTGGAATGCCCACCATGACCTACCAAAACTATCCGCAGCAGTACGCCGGTCTGGAATTGCTGGAAACGCCGGTGATGATCGTCGAGCGCAACGGCCAGCTGCTGTTCGCCAACCCGGCCTGCGAAAGCCTGCTCAAGGTTGGCCGCAAGGAGCTGCAGAAGCACTCGCTGTACGCGCTGTTCCATGACGCGCGCGCGCTGAAGAACGCGGTGCAGATGGCGCTGGATCATGCCGGCAGCTATATCGAGCACGATCTGGAGCTGATGCCGGAAGGCGACATCCCGCTGCACATCGGCCTCACCGTCACCCCGATCGACAGCCCGCCGCGGCTGGCACTGGTCGAGTTGCGCCCGATCGACCAGCAGCTGCGCATCGCCAACGAGGAACGGCTGCTGCTGCAGCAACAGGCCAACCGCGAGCTGATCCGCAACCTGGCGCACGAGATCAAGAACCCGCTCGGCGGCATCCGCGGCGCGGCGCAGCTGCTGGAGCACGAGATCGCCGACCGCCCCGAGCTGCTGGAATACACCGGCGTGATTCGCGAGGAGGCACTGCGGCTGCAGCACCTGGTCGACCGCCTGCTGGCACCGCACCGCCGCCATATCGCCAGCGACGTCAACATCCACGAAGTGCTGGAGCGGGTGCGCAGCATCCTGCTGGCCGAGTACCCGCAGGGGCTGACGGTACGCCGCGACTACGACGTCAGCCTGCCGATGCTGGCCGCCGACAAGGAACAGCTGATCCAGGTGGTACTCAACATCGCCAAGAACGCGGTACAGGCGATGAAGGGCAACGGCGAGATCATCCTGCGCACCCGCGTCGCGCGCCAGGTCACCCTCGCCCGCAAGCGCCACAACCTGGCACTGAAATTGCAAGTCATCGACAACGGCCCCGGCATCCCCGACGACATCCGCGACCACGTGTTCTACCCGCTGGTCACCGGCCGCGCCGAGGGCACCGGCCTGGGCCTGACGCTGGCGCAGACCTTCGTACACCAGCACGGCGGCACCATCGAATTCGAATCCCGTCCGGGCAACACCTGCTTTACGGTACTGATGCCATTCGGCCCGGACCAATAAAACTACTTCAAGGCGAACAAGCATGACGCAAGCGGTCTGGATCATTGACGACGACAAGGCGATTCGCTGGGTACTGGAAAAATCGCTGGCGCGCAGCGGTATCGCCTACCAGAGCTTCTCCAGCGCGGACGACGCGCTCAACGCGCTGTACGACGCCACCCCCAGCGTGATCATCAGCGACATCCGCATGCCGGGCACCGACGGCCTGAAATTCCTCGGCAAGGTGAAGCAGGAGCATCCGGCACTGCCGGTGATCATCATGACCGCGCACTCCGATCTCGACTCGGCGGTGGCGGCGTTCCAGGGCGGCGCCTTCGAATACCTGCCCAAGCCGTTCGACGTCGACCAGGCGGTGGCGCTGATCGAGCGCGCGCTGGCGGAGAGCCGCAGCAGCGAGGCGGCCAGCGAAGACGCCGAGGCGATGCCGGCGCTGCTGGGCCAGGCACCGGCGATGCAGGACGTGTTCCGCGCCATCGGCCGCCTGTCGCAGTCCAGCGTCACGGTGCTGATCACCGGCGAATCCGGCACCGGCAAGGAGCGCGTCGCCGAGGCGCTGCACCGCCACTCGGTGCGCTCGGCCAAACCCTTCATCGCGCTCAACACCGCGGCCATTCCGAAGGATTTGCTGGAATCGGAGCTGTTCGGCCACGAGAAAGGCGCCTTCACCGGCGCGCTGGGCACCCGCCGCGGCCGCTTCGAGGAAGCGGAAGGCGGCACCCTGTTCCTCGACGAGATCGGCGACATGCCGACCGAGCTGCAGACGCGGCTGTTGCGCGTGCTGTCCGACGGCCACTTCTACCGTGTCGGCGGCCACACCCCGATCAAGGCCAATGTGCGCGTGATCGCCGCCACCCACCAGCACCTGGAAGAGCGCGTCAAGCTCGGCCAGTTCCGCGAGGACCTGTTCCACCGCCTCAACGTGATCCGCCTGCGCCTGCCGCCGCTACGCGAGCGCAGCGAGGACATCCCGCTGCTGGTGCGCCACTTCCTGGCGCGCAGTGCGGCCAACCTTGGCGTGGAGCCGAAGCGGCTGTCCGAGGCGGCGATGGCGCTGGTGCAGCACTACGCCTTCCCCGGCAACGTGCGCCAGCTGGAAAACCTGTGCCAGTGGATCACGGTGATGGCACCGGGGCAGTCGGTGGAGATGCAGGACCTGCCACCGGAATTCCGCCCCGAGCTGGTCGCCGGCAGCGGCGGCGCCATCGAGCTGCCGCTCGCCGCCGACGGCAGCGGCGTGCTGCCGACGCTTGCGGGCGACTGGACCATGCTGCTGGCGCGCGAGGTGGCACAAAGGTTGGCCGCCGGCGAAACCGGCATCATCGACGACCTCACCGCCCGCTTCGAGAGCACCTGCATCCGGAGCGGCCTCGCCCACACCGGCGGGCGCAAGGTGGAAGCGGCCAACCTGCTGGGCTGGGGCCGCAACACGCTGACGCGCAAGATTCAGGAACTGGGGCTGGAACACGGCGAATAAGCCATCTGCCTCACACCAGCCATGAAAAAAGCCACCGTTGACGGTGGCTTTTTCGTTGCCGCGGCGGCAGCTCAGTGGAACATCAGCAGCGGCACGTGGCAGTGCTTCATCAGCGTGCGGGTGGTGGAGCCGAACAGGCGCTCCTTCCAGCTGTTGTGGCCGAAGGCGCCCATAACCAGCAGCGCGGCACCGTGGCTGTCGGCGGCGGCGATCAGGATCTGCGAATTGGAACCGCGCGCGGTCAGCGCCACCGGCTCCGCCGGCAGACCATGACTGGCGAGATAGGCGGCGCCTTCGCAGGCCAGACGCTCGGCTTCCTGCGGATCGGTGTGGTTGGCGATCACCTTGCGCGGCAGGTCATGCGCGAGGCCGAGGAATACGAACTGCTGCAGCGCGCGGGCGGCGCACGGGCTGCCGTCGTAGGCCAGCACCACGCAACGCGGATGCTCGGGCAGCACGGTATCGGCCGAGAACAGCAGCATCGGCCGCGCCGGGTTCAGCAGGTAGTTTTCCAGCCAGCGGCTGTCGTGCGGGCGCTCGCTCTCGCCGAGGTGGCTGTCGGTGGACACCACCAGCAGGTCGTGCAGCGGCGCGTGCCGGACCAGCTCGTCTTCCGGGTGGCCGTCCTCGGCCAGCACGCTGGCCAGTGCCACATCCAGCTCGCCGGCCTGCGCGCGCATGTTGTCGAGCAGGGTGCGGGCATTGTCCAGCCAGCGCTGCTCCATGCTGGCGTCGCGCGCCACGCGATAGGCGAACGCCCCCGGCGGCATCGCCTCGCCTTCCAGCAGCGGGGCACCATCGATCAGCGCCAGCGCCGTCAGCGCGCACTGGTGCCGTTTGGCCAGCTGCAGCGCATAGTCACGCGCCAGCAGCGCGCTGTCGCCGCTATCCAGCACCAGCAGAATTTTCTTCATCATCACCGCGTTCCTCTTATTCGATACGCCGACCACGGCCGGCGTTAACATGCCATCAGCAAACAGCATGCCCAAGCGGGCAGATCATCGCATTGACGCCGCCGGCTGCGCAAAGTTTTGCGGCAATCTTTGCGATCCGTCAAAACATGTCCCAGCATGGAAACCATGCACCGGCCGCGCCACTCTACACTGCGTGCAGTTCACTCAAGGATAGCCCGCCCATGAAGCCTGCAACACCCGCCCCGCACTGGCATGCCGAAGACACCGCCCAGGTGATGCAGCACTGGCAAAGCAGCGACGACGGCCTCAGCCAGCACGCCGCGGCGGAGCGGCTGCAACGCTACGGCCGCAACAGCCTGCCGCAGCCAGCCGCGAAGAGCCTGTGGCTGCGCTTTGTGCTGCAATTCCACAACCTGCTGATCTACGTGCTGCTCGCTGCCGCGCTCGGCACCCTGCTGCTGGCCGACTACGTCGACAGCGCGGTGATCTTCGGCGTGGTGCTGATCAATGCCGTGATCGGCACCATCCAGGAAGGGCGCGCCGAGAGCGCGCTGGCGGCGATCCGCAACATGCTGGCGCTGCAGGCGACGGTGATCCGCGACGGCGAGCGCCACGATGTCGACGCCAGCACGCTGGTGCCCGGCGACATCGTGCTGCTGCAAAGCGGCGACAAGGTGCCGGCCGACCTGCGCCTGCTCGACGGTCGCTCGCTGCGCCTCGACGAGGCGGCGCTGACCGGTGAATCGCTGCCGGTGAGCAAGGATTTTGCCGCGCTGCCGGCGGCGACACCGCTGGCCGAGCGCCGCAACATGGCCTACGCCGGCACCCTGGTCAGCTACGGCCAGGCGCGCGGGCTGGTGATCGCCACCGGCCGCGACACCGAGCTGGGCCGCATCAACGCGATGCTCGACGAGGTCGGCGACAACGTCACGCCGCTGATGCGGCAGCTGGACCAGTTCGCGCGCTGGCTGACCGGCGCCACGCTGCTGGTGGCCAGCGTCACCCTGCTGCTGGGCGTGTACTGGCGCGGCCACAGCTGGCCGGACATGTTCATGGCCGGCGTCGGGCTGGCGGTGGCGGCGATTCCGGAAGGGCTGCCCGCCATCGTCACCATCACGCTGGCGATCGGCGTCGAGCGCATGGCCCGCCAGCGCGCCATCATGCGCAAGCTGCCGGCGGTGGAGACGCTGGGCGCGGTGACGGTGATCTGCTCCGACAAGACCGGCACCCTGACCTGCAACGAGATGACCGCCGGCCGCATCGTCACCCGCGACCGCCAGCTGCGCGTCAGCGGCGTCGGCTACGCGCCGGAAGGCGGCCTGTTCCACGACGACGCGCCGCTGCACTACGGCCAGCACGCCCCGCTCGACGCGCTGCTGCGCGCCGCGGCGCTGTGCAACGACGCCAGCCTGCAGCACGTCGCCGGCCAGTGGCAACTCAGCGGCGACCCCACCGAAGGTGCACTGCTGACGCTGGCGCACAAGGCGCAGCTGCCGCTGGCCAGCCTGCAGCACAGCCTGCCGCGGCAGGACGCGATCCCATTCGAATCGGAACACCGCTTCATGGCCACCCTGCACCACGACCACGACGGCCACCGCCTGATCCTGCTCAAGGGCGCGCCGGAGGTGCTGCTGGCGCGCGCCAGCCACCAGCAGCTGGAACACGGCATTGCCGGGCTGGAGCTGGCGTTCTGGCAGCAGCAGGCGCAACAGCTGGCCGGTGACGGCTACCGCGTGCTGGCCATCGCCGAACGGCGCCAGGCGCACTGCAGCAGCGAGCTGGATTTTGCCGACACCGAGGACCAGCTGCTGCTGCTCGGCCTGGTCGGCATGATCGACCCGCCGCGCGAGGAGGCCGCGCGCGCGGTGGCGCTGTGCCAGAGCGCCGGCATCCGCATCAAGATGATCACCGGCGACCACGCCGGCACCGCCGCCGCCATCGGCGGCCGTCTCGGCATCGGCGACGGCCTGCGCGCACTGAGCGGCAGCGACATCGACGCGCTGGACGACGCGGCGCTGGCGCTGGCGGTGCGCGACATCGACGTGTTCGCCCGCGCCAGCCCGGAACACAAGCTGCGCCTGATCGCCGCGCTGAAGCACAACGGCGAGGTGGTGGCGATGACCGGCGACGGCGTCAACGACGCCCCGGCGCTGAAACAGGCCGACGTCGGCGTCGCCATGGGTGGCAAGGGCACCGAGGCGGCCAAGGAGGCAGCGGAGATGGTGATCACCGACGACAATTTCGCCACGCTGGCGCTGGCGGTGCGCGAGGGCCGCACCGTATACGACAACCTGAAAAAGGCGATCCTGTTCATCCTGCCCACCAACGTCGGCCAGGCCGCCATCATCATTGCCGCCATCCTGTTCGGCGTGGCGCTGCCGATCAGCCCGGTGCAGATCCTGTGGGTGAACATGGTGTCGGCGGTGACGCTGGCGCTGGCCTTCGCCTTCGAGCCGACCGAGCACGGCGTGATGCGGCGCCCGCCTCGGCCGCCGCAGGCCGGGCTGATCGACGCGCTGTTCGTGTGGCGGCTGGCCTTTGTCGGCGCGCTGATGGTGGCGCTGCCGTTCGCGCTGTACCTGTGGGCGCTGGACGGCGGCCACTCGCAGGCGCTGGCCAGCACGCTGGCGGTGAACAGCATGGTGGCGATCGAGATCGCCTACCTGTTCAACAGCCGTCACCAGCACAGCAGCGCGCTGACGCTGCGCGTGCTGGGCGGCAACCGCATCGCGCTGTGGTGCGTGGCCATCCTGCTGCTGCTGCAGCTGGCGTTCAGCTACGTGCCGTGGCTGCACACCCTGTTCGGCACCGCCTCGCCGGCGCTTATGCACTGGGGGCTGATCGCGGCCAGCGGCGTGCTCGCCTTCCTGCTGATCGAGGCGGAAAAGGCGCTGCTGCGGCGTTAACGAGCTAACGCCTTGCGGCCAACCTTGCGCGACTGGCGCAAGGTTGGCCGCAGTCATGTCAATCCAGCACACTCAGCCCCGGCAAGGTGGCGAAGCTCTGCTCGCGCACCGTGGCGAGGAAGTCGTGCATATAGGCCAGGTTGGCGTCGTCGCTGCGCAGCGCGGCGTACAGCTCGCTGTGCAGGCCGGCCTCGCCGATGCGCGCGGCGCTGACGTAGCCGCGCTCCAGATACGGCTTCACCGCCCAGAACGGCAGCGCCGCCACACCGCGGCGGCTGGCCACCAGCTGGATGATGGCGATGGTCAGCTCCGAGGTGCGCCGCGCCGGGTTGATGCCGGCCGGCTTCAGCACCTTGCGCACCAGGTCCAGCATCGCGTCCGGCACCGGGTAGCTGATCAGCGTCTCGGCGGCAAAATCTTCGGCGTGCCACACCTTCTTTGCCGCCAGCGGGTGATCGTGGGCGGCGATGGCCACCATCTCGTAACCGAACAGTGGCTGGTGCGCGACGCCGGGATGCGCCTCGGCCTCCGACACGATCGCCAGATCGGCTCGCCCGGTCAGCAGCAGGCCCACCGGGTCGGTATGAAAGCCGGAGACGATGTCCAGCTCCACCGCCGGCCAGTGCTGGCGGAAGCTGTCCATCGCCGGCATCAGCCAGTCGAAGCAGGTATGGCACTCCACCGCGATGCGCAACTCGCCGGCCTCGCCCTCGCGCAGCCGCGCCAGATCGCGCTCGGCGGCGCTGATGCGGGCGTGCACCTCGCGCGCCAGCAGCAGCAGGCGCTCGCCGGCCGGCGTCAGCCGCAGCGGCTGCGTCTTGCGCTCGAACAGGCTGAGGCCGTAGTGCTCCTCCAGCGCCTTGATCTGGTGCGACAGCGCCGATTGCGTCAGGAACACCCGTTTCGCCGCCTGCGACACGCTGCCGGTGTCGGCCAGCGCCAGCAGCGTCTTCAGGTGGCGTAGTTCCAGCAGGCTCTGGCTCATGAATCAGCCTCATGTGAAGTAGCAAAATAATGAATTTGTCTCATGTCGATGATTATCGCATGATCAATGCACAAATTTCATACAGAAAGACATCAACATGAGCACTATTCATCTTTCCGGCTTCCCCCGCATCGGCGCCAAGCGCGAACTGAAATTCCTGGTCGAGAAGTTCTGGAAAAACGAAATCGACGACGCCGCGCTGCAGGCCGGCGCGCGCGAGCTGCGCCAGAAGCACTGGCTGCTGCAAAAAGGCGCCGGCCTCGACATCAGCCCGGTCGGCGACTTCTCGCTGTACGACCACGTGCTCGACGCACAGGTACTGGTCGGCGCCATCCCTCGCCGCTTCGGCTTCGATGCGGCCAAGCTGTCCAGCGCGCAGTATTTCCAGCTGGCACGCGGCAACAGCAGCCAGCACGCCATCGAGATGACCAAGTGGTTCGACAGCAACTACCACTACCTGGTCCCGGAGTGGCACGCCGACACCGCCTTTGCGGCCAACCCGGCGCCGCTGTTGGCACAGATCGCCGAGGCGCAGGCGCTGGGCATCAAGAGCAAGCCGGTGCTGATCGGGCCGCTGACGCTGCTGTGGCTGGGCAAGTGCAAGGGCGCCGCCTTCGACCGCCTGACACTGCTGCCGGCGCTGCTGCAAACCTATCAGGACCTGCTCGCGGCCCTCAATGCCGCAAAAGTAGACTGGGTGCAGCTGGACGAACCGATCCTGGCGCTGGACCTGCCGGCCGAGTGGCTGGCGGCGTTCGCCCCCGCCTACGCCGAGCTGGCGGCCAGCCCGCTGCAACTGCTGCTGGCCACCTACTTCGGCAGCGTGGCGGAGCACGCCGAACTGCTGAAGGCGCTGCCGGTGGCCGGCCTGCACCTGGATCTGGTGCGCGCGCCGCAACAGGCGGCGGCATTTGTACAAGGTTGGCCGCAAGACAAGATCCTGTCCGCCGGTGTCATCGACGGCCGCAACATCTGGCGTGCCGACCTCGACGCGGTGCTGCAGCAGGCCGAAGCCTTGCACGCGCAGCTGGGCGAACGGCTGTGGCTGGCGCCGAGCTGCTCGCTGCTGCACAGCCCGTTCGATCTGGCGCAGGAAATCAAGCTGGACGTGGATCTCAAGAGCTGGCTCGCGTTCGCGGTGCAGAAGCTGAACGAACTGAAGCTGCTCAAGCGCGGCCTGCAACAGGGGCGCGCCAGCATCGAGAACGAGCTGGCGGCCAGCAACTACGCCCGCGAGCAGCGCCGCAGCAGCCCGCGCATCCACCGCGCCGAGGTGGCACAAAGGTTGGCCGCACTGCCGGCCGGCAGCGACCGCCGCGCCAGCCCGTTCGCGCAGCGCGCGCCGTTGCAGCACGCCTGGCTCAAGCTGCCGCTGCTGCCGACCACCACCATCGGCTCCTTCCCGCAGACCGCCGAAATCCGCGCCGCGCGCGCCGCGTTCAAGCGTGGCGAACTCGATGCCGCCAGCTACGAAGCGGCGATGAAGGCGGAGATCGAACTGGTGATCCGCAAGCAGGAGCAGCTCGACATCGACGTGCTGGTGCACGGCGAGGCGGAGCGCAACGACATGGTGGAGTACTTCGGCGAGCAGCTGGCCGGCTTCGCCTTCACCGAATACGGCTGGGTGCAGAGCTACGGCAGCCGCTGCGTGAAGCCGCCCGTCATCTACGGCGACGTGGCGCGACCAACGCCGATGACGGTGCGCTGGGCGGTGTACGCGCAGAGCCTGTCGCCGCGCCCGGTGAAGGGCATGCTCACCGGCCCGGTCACCATCCTGCAGTGGAGCTTCGTGCGCAACGACCTGCCGCGCAGCGCGGTGTGCCGCCAGATCGCGCTGGCGATCAACGACGAGGTGCTGGATCTGGAAAACGCCGGCATCAAGGTGATCCAGATCGACGAGCCGGCGGTGCGTGAAGGCCTGCCGCTGCAGCGCGGCGACTGGGATGCGTATCTCGCCTGGGCCGGCGAAGCGTTCCGTCTGTCCTGCGCCGGCGTCGACGACAGCACCCAGATCCACACCCACATGTGCTACTCGGAATTCGGCGACATCCTGTCGGCGATCGCCGCGCTCGACGCCGACGTGATCACCATCGAAACCTCGCGCTCGGACATGGAATTGCTGCGCGACTTCGGCAGCTTCCAGTACCCGAACGAGATCGGGCCGGGCGTATACGACATCCACAGCCCGCGCATCCCGACCGAGGCCGAGCTGGACAAGCTGCTGGCCAAGGCGCTGCAGGTGATCCCGGCCGAACGGCTGTGGGTGAACCCAGACTGCGGCCTGAAGACACGTGGCTGGCCGGAAACCGAAGCCGCGCTGCAGGCGATGGTGAACGTCACCAAGCGCCTGCGCGCGAGGCTGAACGCCACCGCGCAGGCCTAAGCACCGCGCAACATCAGGGCAGCAGCGGCGGCCACGCCGGACAGCGCAAGTCCGGCAGGCCGTCGACAAAGGCCAGCGCTTGTTCACCCTGCAGCAGCGGCCGCAAATAGGCGACAAACGCCGGCGTCACCGCCAGCCCGTCGGCGGCGATGAAGTCCGCCGGCAGCGCGCGTTCGCGGTTGGCGACCGCCGCCAGCGGCAGCGGCGACACTTGCCAGTCGGTGCCGCTGGCGCCCTGCTGCCGCTGCAAGCCCAGCATCACCCCGCCCTGCCCGGCCAGCGCCGTCGTCACCGCCTGTTGTCCCAGCCGGTAAGCCTGCTGCGCGTCCACCGCCGATACCAGATGCCGCGCCGCGCGCTGCAGGCAGTCCACCAGCGCCACGTGCGCCTTCACCCCCAGCTGCTGTTGCAGCCGTTGCGCCAGCCACATGCCGGCACCGCCGAGGTGCTCGTGGCCGTACACCGCATCGGCGTGCAGTTGCGCCACGAAACGGCCGTCGGCATGGCGCAGCCCTTCCGACACCGCGATCACGCAGCAGCCACTGGCCGCCAGCCGCTGTCGCACCGCCGCCAGCAGCCGTGCCTCGTCAAACGCCACCTCCGGCAGCAGCAACAGCGGCCCCGCCTCGCCCGGCAAGGCCGCCAGCGCGCAGGCCGCGGTCAGCCAGCCGACGTGACGACCCATGGTCTCCATGATGAACACCCGCTGCTGCGCCATGCTGCGCACGTCCAGCGTCACCTCGCGCAGGCTGCTGGCCAGATACTTCGCCGCCGACGGATAGCCGGGGCTGAAATCGGTGCCTTCCAGATCGTTGTCGATGGTCTTCGGGATGCCGACCACCTGCAGCGGCAGCGCGAAACGCTCGCCCAGCTGCTGCAACCGCCGTGCCGTCTCCATAGAGCCGTTGCCGCCGTTGAGCAGCACCTGGCCGATGTCGAAGCGATGCAGCACCTCGGCCAGTTGCTGCCAGCCGGCGGCATCGTCCGCGAACGGCGCCAGGATGTCGCGGCTGCTGCCGAACGCGGCGCCCGGCAGGCTGCCGAGGCGGGCGATATCGGCGGCGCTGGCGGCGTCCAGATCCAGCAGCCGCCCGGCACGCAGCCCGGCGAGGCCGTCGGCGGCGGCACACACCGCCACGCCCTGCGCGCGCGCGGCTTCGATCACGCCTTGGGCGGAGCGGTTGAGCACGGCGGTGGGGCCGCCGGACTGCAGGTAAAGCAGACGGGACATGATGCTTCTCGTGGGTGGCTATAGCCGAATTGTAGCCAGCCCCGCCGCCGCTAGCACCAAGCCGTCGCCACACAAGGTTGGCCGCAACAAAAAGGCCGCAAGCCCGGACGGGGTTGCGGCCAACCTTGGCGATGTACTACCGGCTCAGATGTCGGCTTCGACCTCGTTGCCCTTGGCTTCCATCCAGCTGCGGCGGCTGGAGGCCTCGCCCTTGCCCATCAGCATCACGAACATGTCGCGCGTTTCGGCAAAGGCACCGGCGCGCACCCGCACTCGCGACAGGCGGCGGGTATCCGGGTTCATGGTGGTGTCCTTGAGCTGCTCCGGGTTCATTTCGCCCAGACCCTTGAAGCGCGAGATGCTCCACGCGTTTTCCTTCACCCCCTCGCTGCGCAGGCGGTCGAGGATGGCGGTCATCTCGCCTTCGTCCAGCGCGTACAGCTTGCGCGGCGGACGGTTCTTGCCCTGACCCGGCACGTCGACGCGGAACAGCGGCGGCTGGGCGATGTAGATGTTGCCGTTGTCGATCAGGCGCGGGAAGTGGCGGAAGAACAGCGTCAGCAGCAGCACCTGGATGTGCGAGCCGTCGACGTCGGCGTCGGACAGGATGGCGATCTTGCCGTAGCGCAGGCCGGACAGGTCCGGCGTGTCGTCGACGCCGTGCGGATCGACGCCGATGGCCACCGCCATGTCGTGGATCTCGGCGTTGGAGAACAGCTGGTCACGGTCGGTCTCCCAGCTGTTGAGCACCTTGCCGCGCAGCGGCAGGATGGCCTGGTATTCCTTGTCGCGCGCCAGCTTGGCCGAGCCGCCGGCGGAGTCGCCCTCCACCAGGAACAGCTCGTTGCGCTCGATGTCCTCGCTCTCGCAGTCGGTGAGCTTGCCCGGCAGCACCGCCACGCCGGAGCCTTTTTTCTTTTCCACCTTCTTCACGGATTTGAGGCGGCTCTGCGCCTGGCGGATGGCCAGCTCGGCGATCTTCTTGCCGGCTTCCACGTGCTGGTTCAGCCACAGTTCCACCGGATCGCGGGCGAGGCCGGAGATCAGCTTCAGCGCGTCGCGGCTGGTGAGCTTGTCCTTGGTCTGGCCCTGGAACTGCGGATCGAGCACCCGCGCCGACAGCACGAAACGCACGCGGCTCCACACGTCCTCGGCCATGATTTTCACGCCGCGCGGCAGCAGGTTGTGGTGGTCGATGAAGCTCTTCACCGCCTCGAACACGCCGGCGCGCAGGCCGGCCTCGTGGGTGCCGCCGGACGGGGTCGGGATCAGGTTGACGTAGCTCTCGCCGCTGGCGCCGTCCTCGAACCACGCCATCGCCCATTGCACGCCCTCGCCGCGGGCGAACTGCTCGTGCTCGTCACCGATGAAGGCCTCGCTGGCGAACAGCGGCGCCACCGGCTCGTCGCCGTTGCACAGCTCGGCGAGGTAGCTTTTCAGCCCTTCCGGGTATTGCCACACCTTGACCTCGTCGCCACCCGGGCGCTCCACCGTCAGCGTCACCGCCACGCCGGGCAGCAGCACCGCCTTGGCGCGCAGCAGGCGCTCCAGCTCCGCCAGCGAGTAGCGCGGCGTTTCGAAATACTTGCCGTCCGGCCACACCCGCACGCGGGTGCCGCTGGTGCGCGGGCCGCAGTCGCCGACGCGCGCCAGCGGCTCGATCACGTCGCCGCCGGCAAACACCAGGCGGTGCACACCGCCCTCGCGCTTGACCTCGACTTCCAGCCGCGTCGACAGCGCGTTGGTCACCGACACGCCGACGCCGTGCAGACCACCGGAGAAGGCGTAGGCGCCGCCGTCCTTCTTGTTGAACTTGCCGCCGGCGTGCAGGCGGGTGAACACCAGTTCCACCACCGGTACGCCTTCCTGCGGATGCAGGCCGACCGGGATGCCGCGGCCGTCGTCTTCCACGCTCAGCGAGCCGTCCTGGTGCACGGTGACCGCGATCTTGCGCGCAAAGCCGCCCAGCGCCTCGTCAGCGGCGTTGTCGATCACTTCCTGGCAGATATGGGTGGGGTCGGTGGTACGGGTGTACATGCCGGGTCGTTCTTTGACCGGCTCCAGCCCCTTGAGTACCCGGACCGAGGATTCGTCGTAATTCTGTTGTGTCATGGCTTGTCTATTCAGAGATTCAGTAGCGCGCCGCGCGCAACGCGGCCAGCTGCCGGTTGTGGGTCGGCGTCAGAATGAGTTGCGCCAGCACGGCGCCGCACAGGGCCAGGAACATGTCCCACTGCGTATCCCACGGGTCGCCCTGGGTGGCGAGAAAGGCATCGGCACCGGCGCCCAGCGCCAGCGCCGCCCACCATTCGATCAGCTCGTACAGCGCGGAGAAGGCCAGGCAGAAGCAGGTGGCGAGAAAGACCAGCCAGCCGCCACGCAATGGCGTCTTGCGGCTGAGCACCTCGCGCGCCAGCAGCGCCGGGAAGAAGCCCTGCGCGATATGGCCGATGCGGTCGTAGTGGTTGCGGCTGAAGTCGAAGGCATCCTGCAGCCAGAAGCCGAGCGGGGTTTCGGCATAGGTGTAGTGCGCGCCGACCAGCAGCACCACCGCGTGCAGCGCCATCGCCCATGCGGCCAACCTTGTCCACGGAAAACGCTGCCACAGCAGCCAGACCAGCGGCAGGCCCAGCACCGCCGGCAGCGCCTCCATCCACCACACCGCGACGTCGGCCGGCTGCCATGCCGACCAGGCAGCAACAACGGCCACGCCTGCAAATGCAGTGCGTGGCCGCGAAGGCATCGGATTTCTCAAGGATTAGCTCCCGTCCGGTTGCCGGTGCCGGCTGCCGGCCACCCGCCCCAGATATTCGCCACGGCTTTCCACGCCCTTGATGAAGCGCATCAGCTCGGTGAGCGCGCGCTCGTACACGTCGCGCTTGAATTCGATCACATTGTCGATCGGTTCCCAGTAGTCGCTCCAGCGCCAGCCGTCGAACTCCGGATGGTTGGTGGCGCGCAGGCACACGTCGCAATCGCGGCCGGTGAGCCGCAACAGGAACCAGATCTGCTTCTGGCCGCGATAGCTGCCGCGCCACTCGCGGCGTACCCAGTTGGTGGGCACGTCGTAGCGCAGCCAGTCACGGGTACGCCCCAGAATCTTGACGTGCTGCGGCAACAGGCCGACTTCTTCTTCCAGTTCGCGATACATGGCGGCTTCCGGGCTTTCACCCGGCTTGATGCCGCCCTGTGGAAACTGCCACGAATGCTCGCGCACGCGCTTGCCCCAGAACACCTCGTTATGATGATTGACGAGGATGATTCCGACATTGGGGCGGTATCCGTCCCGGTCCAGCATGACAAAACCTGCAATATCGTTAGTTGACCGGATTTTTGCACATTTTGCCGGTAGCCGCCATGAGCAAGGTGTGGCGCCAGCGCTCACCACCAGCGACCATCGTTAAATAAAATTGACGTTTTTGCGATTTTTGGGTTAAAAAAATAGACACACGACCCGCCACCCGGAGTCCACGATGCCCTATTGCTGCACCACGCCCGTTGCCGCCCGCCAGATCCGGCTGCCGCTGGGCGTCTTTGAGCAGCCGCTCAGTACCTACGGCCGCCCGCGCTGAATTGTCCGCCTCCCGACAACTCACGCAGCAAAGGTATCTGACATGTCCGATCTGCAGCAATGGCTGAGCGCCCAGCGCATCAGCCACATCGAATGCCTGTTTCCCGATCTCAACGGCCAGGCGCGCGGCAAACTCATTCCCTGCCACAGTTATCTCGACAGCGCCGAACAGCGCTTCCCGCAAGTCAGCCTGATCCAGACCCTGGACGGCGACCCGCAACAGCAACTGGTCGCCGACAGCGACCCCGACATGCGCCTGCGCGCCGACCCGCGCACCCTGTGCCTGAAGCCGGACAGTGGCAACGGCCAGCGCATCGCGCAGCTGATCCACGACTGCCTCGACGCCGATGGCGAGCCGATCCCGTTCGCGCCGCGCAACGTACTGCAGCGCGTGCTGGCCGCCTACCGGCAGCAAGGCTGGCAACCGGTGGTCGCACCCGAGATCGAGTTCTACCTGCTTGCCGCCGACGGCCAGCCAGTCAACCCTACGCGCCAGCCGTACAGCGTGGATCAGGCGCCGGCCCACGCCGCCTTCTTTGCCGAGCTGGAGCAGCTGTGCGCACAGCAGCACATCGCCAGCGACACCATGCTCGGCGAGGTCGGCAATGGCCAGTTCGAGCTCAACCTGCAACACGGCGACGCGCTGGCACTGGCCGACCAGGTGTTCCTGTTCAAGCGCAGCGCCAAAACGTTGGCCGCACGCCACGGCCTGCTGGCCACCTTCATGGCCAAGCCGTTTGCCGACGATGCCGGCAGTGCGATGCACATCCACCAGAGCCTGATCGATGCCCACGGCCACAACCTGTTCAGCCTGCCGGACGGCAGCGCCGCGCCGCGCTTCGGGCATTACCTGGGCGGCCTGCAGCGCTACCTGCCGGCGGCGATGCTGCTGCTGGCGGCCAACCCCAACGCCTACCGTAGGCTGAGCCCGCACAGCGCGGCGCCGATCAATGTCGAGTGGGGCATCGACAACCGCAGCTGCGGCCTGCGCGTGCCGGACAGTACCCCGGCGGCGCGACGCGTGGAAAACCGCCTGCCCGGCATGGACTGCAATCCCTACCTCGCCATGGCCGCCACGCTGGCCTGCGGCTTGCTTGGCATGGAGCAGGCCATTGCACCCAGCGCGCCGCTGTCCGGCAGTGCCTACGGCATGGCGGCCACCTTGCCCACCAGCCTGCCGCAGGCGATCGCTGCCCTGCGCGACGAAGCGGCGCTGCACCCGCTGCTGCATCCGCAGTTCGTGGCCAGCTTTTGTGCACTGAAAGAGGTTGAATGGCAGACATTCGCGCGTACCATTACACCATGGGAACGCCAGCAGTTACTGCAGCAGGCCTGAGCCGGCAGCCGCATGTCGCGGCTTGCCTGCCGGCCGGCGGCGGGGGTTTAATAAGCACTGGTTTTAAGTAGCGTTTTGCAGTCAAAATAACGTGTTCGATTACCTGAACCGCATCGCCAGGAGAAACTTGAATGAAACGATTTGCCCGCACCCTGCTTCTGGGCACCATCAGCGCCGCCTACGCCGGTAGCGCCGTCGCTGCCAGCAACGAACTGAACATCTACAACTGGTCGGATTACATCGCAGAAAGCACCATCCCCGGCTTCCAGAAGGCAACCGGCGTCAAGGTCCGTTACGACGTCTACGACAGTAACGAGATCCTGCAGGCCAAGATGCTGACCGGCAAATCCGGCTACGACATCGTCGTGCCGTCCAACACCTTCCTTGCCAAGCAGATCCAGGCCAACCTGTACCTGCCGCTGGACAAGAGCAAGCTGCCGAACTACAAGGACCTGGACCCGGAGCTGATGAAGCTGATGACCAAGTTCGATCCGGGCAACAAGTTCGCGGTACCGTACTTCTGGGGCATCAACACCATCGGCATCAACACCGACCGCGCCACCAAGGCACTGGGCGGCAAGCTGCCGGCCAACCAGTGGGACATGCTGTTCAAGCCTGAATACGCGGCCAAGCTGAAAAGCTGCGGCGTGAGCATGCTCGACTCCCCGGCGGAAGTGTTCCCGATCGTGCTGCACTACATGGGCAAGGACCCGGCCAGCAAGAGCGAAGCCGACTACCGCGCCGCAGCCGATTTGCTGAAAAGCATCCGTCCGCACGTGACCCGCTTCTCCTCCTCCGGCTACATCAATGAACTGTCCGGCGGCTCGCTGTGCCTGGTGCTGGGCTACGGCGGCGACATCAACATCGCCCGTACCCGCGCGATGGAAGTGAAGAGCGGCGTCAAGGTGCAGGCACTGGTGCCGAAAGAAGGCGTCGGCATCTGGATCGACAGCATGGTGATCCCGAAGGACGCCAAGAACGCCGACAATGCCTACAAGTTCATCAACTACAGCCTGGACGCCAAGGTGGCTGCGGCCAACGCCAATGCCGTGACCTACGCGCCGGGCAGCCTGCCGGCACGCAAGTTCATCGACAAGGCCAACCTGGCCAACCCGTCGATCTTCCCGAGCAAGGAAGTGATGGCCAAGAGCTTCGTGATGCTGCCGATGGATCCGAAAATCCAACGCCTGACCACCCGCCTGTGGCAGGAATTCAAGACCCGCAAATAAGCGCCACGCAAGCAAAAAGGCCGGAACATTCCGGCCTTTTTTCATTCACAATGGCAACAGCAACCTTCACGGACTTCACTCGCCAGCATGCCGCTTTTTTCATCCCGCCGTCCGGCACCCGCCGGCAACGGCTTTGCCGTTGATGCGGCCAACATCCATGTGCTGCACGACGCCAAGAGCTTTCATCAGCAACTGCTGCTGCAGATTGCGCAGGCACAGCAGCGTATCCACCTGTGCAGCCTGTACCTGCAGCACGACGAAGGCGGCGAGTCGATCCTGCTGGCACTGCATCAGGCCAAGCAGCAACGGCCGCAGCTGGACATCCGGGTGTTTGTCGATTTTCACCGCGCGCGGCGCGGCCTGATCGGCGCCGGCAAGCAAGCCGGCAATGCGCAGTGGTACCAAGAGCTCAGCGCACGTTTCGGCCGTGAGCAGGTGCCCATCTACGGCGTGCCGGTACAGACGCGGGAGCTGTTCGGCGTGCTGCACCTGAAGGGCTTCGTGATCGACGACTGGCTGATTTACAGCGGCGCCAGCCTCAACAATGTCTACCTGCATGTCGGTGAGCGCTACCGCTTCGACCGTTACCACCTGATCCGGGACCGCAAGCTGGCCGACAGCTTTTCGCACTACCTGTGCCAGCAGCTGCTGCCCTCCCCCAGTGTGCAACGCCTGGATGTCGCCGGCCTGCCGCGCCCCGGCAAGGACGACATCAAGTCGTTGCGGCAACGACTGGCCGGCTACGACTACCTGCCGGCGCCGACAACCGCCGAGCGCGGCCGCATCAGCATCACGCCGCTGAGCGGCGTCGGCAAGGACAACCATTTCAACCAGCGTATCGAACAGCTGCTGGGCAGCGCCCAGCAGCGCATCACCCTGTGCACGCCCTACTTCAATCCGCCGAAAAGCATCCTGCGCATCCTGCAAAAACAGATCAGGAACGGACTGCAGGTCGAGATCATCGTCGGCGACAAGACCGCCAACGACTTCTACATCCCGCCCAGCGAGCCATTCCGCGTCATTTCGGCGCTACCTTACCTGTACGAGAGCAATCTGCGCCGCTTTGCCAAACGCAACCAGAGCGCGATCGCGCAGGGCAAGCTGCAGCTGCGCCTGTGGCAGCACGAGCACAACAGCTACCACCTGAAGGGCATTTGGGTCGACCAGGCCTGGCAGCTGGTCACCGGCAACAACCTCAACCCGCGCGCCTTCCGTCTCGACCTCGAGAACGGCCTGCTGCTGCATGACCCCGCCGGCCAGCTACGGCAGCAAACCGCCGCCGAGCTCGACAACATCCGCCATCACACCAGGCTACTGCAACACTATCGCCAGCTGGAAACGCTGCGCGACTATCCAGCCGCAGTCAAAACCCTGCTCGGCCGCCTCAAACGCATCCACCTCGACCGCCTGCTCAACCGGCTGCTGTAACGGTTTGGACGGGTTGTTGCGATATCTTCCGTAGCAGGATAGCGCACTGCTGAGCAATGCCCTTGGCAGACGAGCTGTTCAAGCAATGAAGGAGCAGCTCAGGCGAGTTCCTCCTTGGCACAAGGGGACCATAGCGAGGGGCGTTGCTGTCAGTTAAAGCGCGTCACGGTGAATGGCAATCGGATAGAAGCTGT
>NZ_LFDT01000043.1:0-15364 GCF_001037925.1 Vogesella sp. EB
CTTTTGCCATTTTGCAAAATTCCTAAAATAAAGAACAAACAGTTACAAGGTTGGCCGCATGCGGCCAACCTTGCGCGCCAAATTACTTACGAGCAGTCATCACTGCGTCGGCAACATGCTTAGGAGCTTCAGAGTAGTGCTTGAACTCCATGGAGTAGGTTGCACGACCCTGGGTTGCGGAACGCAGGTCAGTGGAGTAACCGAACATCTCGGCCAGCGGAACTTCGGCCTTGATCTTCTTGCCACCCAGACCATCATCGTCCATACCCTGAACGATACCGCGACGACGGTTCAGGTCACCCATCACGTCACCCATGTACTCTTCCGGAGTCTCCACTTCCACGGCCATCATCGGCTCGAGGATGCAAGGACCGGCACGGCGCATGGCTTCTTTGAAGGCGATGGAACCGGCCAATTCAAAGGCGATCTGCGACGAGTCGACATCGTGGTAGGAACCGAAGGTCAGACGTACGGTTACGTCAACCACCGGGAAGCCGGCCAAGATACCGCTGGACAGGGTGTTCTGGATACCCTTGTCAACCGAAGGGATGAATTCGCGAGGAATCGTACCACCCTTGATTTCGTCGATGAACTTGTAGCCCTGACCTTCGCCGGACGGCTCCAGAGTGATCTGGGCGTGACCGTACTGACCCTTACCGCCGGACTGCTTGACGTGCTTACCGTCAACTTCAGTCACCGTCTTGGTGATGGTTTCACGGTAGGCAACCTGAGGCGCGCCGACGTTGGCTTCAACACCGAATTCGCGCTTCATGCGGTCAACCAGAATTTCCAGGTGCAGTTCACCCATACCGGAGATGATGGTCTGGCCGGATTCTTCGTCGGTGCGAACACGGAACGAAGGATCTTCCTTGGCCAAGCGGTTCAGGGCAACGCCCATCTTCTCTTGGTCAGCCTTGGTTTTTGGCTCGACGGCAACGTGAATCACCGGCTCCGGGAACTCCATGCGTTCCAGAATCAGTGGCGCATCGGTAGCACACAGGGTTTCACCGGTGGTCACTTCCTTCAGACCGATACCAGCAGCGATGTCGCCGGCACGAACTTCGGTGATTTCCTTACGGTCGTTAGCGTGCATCTGCACGATACGGCCCATACGCTCTTTCTTGCCCTTAACCGAGTTAAGAACGGTGTCGCCGGAGTTAACCACGCCGGAGTAGACACGGAAGAACGTCAGCTGACCAACGTACGGGTCGTTCATCAGCTTGAATGCCAGTGCCGAGAACGGAGCAGTGTCGGAAGCTTCGCGGGTCGTCGGGGTACCGTCGTCCAGTTCACCCGGAACCGGTGGCACGTCCAGCGGGCTAGGCAGCAGCTCAACAACCGCGTCCAGCATGCGCTGAACACCCTTGTTCTTGAACGCGGAGCCGCACAGCATCGGCTGGATTTCGCAACGCAGGGTACGCTGACGCAGACCGTGAACGATTTCTTCTTCGGTCAGCGCTTCGCCTTCGAGGTACTTGTTCATGGTGTCTTCGTCGACTTCCGCCGCCGCTTCAACCATCTTCTCGCGCCACTCTTCAGCAACCGCTACCAGATCAGCCGGGATGTCGCCGTATTCGAACTTCATACCCTGGGAGGCCTCATCCCAGATGATGGCTTTCATCTTCAGCAGGTCAACCACACCGGTAAAGCCTTCTTCGGCACCGATAGGCACCACGATAGGCACCGGATTGCCACGCAGACGGGTCTTGACCTGTTCTACGGCACGGAAGAAGTTGGCACCCTGACGGTCCATCTTGTTCACGAAGGCAATGCGTGGCACTTTGTACTTGTTGGCCTGGCGCCATACAGTCTCGGACTGAGGCTGTACACCACCCACGGCGCAGTAAACCATCACCGCACCGTCCAGCACACGCATGGAACGCTCTACCTCAATGGTAAAGTCCACGTGGCCCGGGGTATCAATGATGTTGAAGTGGTGCTCGGGGAACTGGAGAGCCATGCCCTTCCAGTAGGTGGTAGTGGCAGCCGAGGTAATGGTGATACCGCGTTCCTGCTCCTGCTCCATCCAGTCCATGGTGGCGGCGCCATCATGCACTTCACCGATTTTGTGGTTCACACCGGTATAGAACAGAATACGTTCTGTAGTGGTGGTTTTACCCGCATCAATATGCGCCGAGATACCGATGTTACGGTACCGTTCAATAGGAGTTTTTCTAGCCACGGCCAGAATCCTTTCGCAGGATGATTATTAGAAGCGGAAGTGGGAGAATGCTTTGTTGGCTTCAGCCATACGATGCACTTCATCGCGCTTCTTCATGGCGCCGCCGCGGCCTTCAGCCGCATCCATCAGCTCGCCGGCCAGACGCAGGTCCATGGACTTTTCGCCACGCTTGCGTGCAGCATCGCGCAACCAGCGCATGGCCAGAGCCATACGACGGGATGGACGTACTTCAACAGGAACTTGATAGTTTGCACCACCAACGCGACGGCTCTTAACTTCAACAACCGGCTTGGCGTTAGTCAGTGCAGTATTGAATACTTCAAGAGCGTTCTTGCCGCTCTTCTTCTCGATTTGCTCGAGGGCGCCGTAAATGATGCGCTCGGCAACAGACTTCTTGCCGTCGATCATCACAACGTTCATGAACTTGGACAGATCCTGGCTACCAAACTTCGGATCCGGCAGGACATCGCGCTTCGGGACTTCTCTGCGTCTTGGCATTTCAATTCCTTCAATCTATTCAGTTGAGCTTCATGCTCGCGACTACTCAATGGAGCAGCCACTTACTCGACAGCAAATGCTGCCGCTGACGACCCAAGTAACAATTACTTAGGACGCTTGGCACCGTACTTGGAACGAGCCTGCTTACGGTCTTTCACGCCAGCAGTGTCCAGGGAGCCGCGAACGGTGTGGTAACGCACACCTGGCAAGTCTTTTACACGACCGCCACGGATCAGCACGACCGAGTGTTCTTGCAGGTTGTGGCCTTCACCGCCGATGTACGAAATCACTTCGAAACCGTTGGTCAGACGAACCTTGCACACTTTACGCAGAGCGGAGTTCGGCTTCTTAGGGGTAGTAGTGTAAACACGGGTGCACACGCCACGTTTCTGCGGGCAGGCCTCCAGTGCTGGCACCTTGCTCTTCGAAACAACCGGGGCACGGCCTTTACGAACGAGTTGGTTAATGGTTGGCATTACTATCAGTTCCTAATTGAATCTTTCGGCGGCACCATACCACCGAGAAGATCGTGGATTATATTTTGGTCAACTGCCAGCGTCAATAAAATAACGCTGCACACCCAATGTTAACCATTGAATGTGCAGCGTTTTTTGCAAAACCGGCTAATTACAGCTGGTTGTCGCTAACTTCGATCTCGGATTCGAGTGCCGACGATTCGGTCATCGCGTCACCGTTCTCGCTCAGGCGACGACGGTTGCGATGGTAAGCCAGACCGGTACCGGCCGGGATCAGGCGACCAACGATCACGTTTTCCTTCAGGCCGCGCAGATCATCCTTCTTGCCCATGATCGCCGCTTCGGTCAGCACGCGCGTGGTTTCCTGGAACGAGGCCGCAGAGATGAAGGAATCTGTCGACAGCGACGCCTTGGTGATACCCAGCAGTACGTTGTCGTACTGGGCCGGCATCTTGCCATCGGCAATCATGTTGTCGTTGGTTTCCAGCACTTCGGCACGCTCAACCTGCTCGCCGATGATGAAATCGGTATCGCCGTTGTCGGTGATGATCACGCGACGCAGCATCTGGCGAACGATCACCTCGATGTGCTTGTCGTTAATCTTCACGCCCTGCAGACGGTAAACCTCCTGCACTTCCTGGCTGATGTAGCGTGCCAGCGCCTCGATACCCTGCAGACGCAGGATGTCGTGCGGATCCACCGGACCGTCGACAATCACTTCACCGCGGTTCACGACTTGACCGTCGTGCACCAGCACGTGCTTGTCTTTCGGGATCAGACTTTCGTGCGCATAGCCGTCCAGATCGGTGATGATCAGGCGCTGCTTGCCCTTGGTGTCCTTACCGAAGGAAACGGTACCGGTCACCTCGGCCAGCATGCCGGCATCTTTCGGCGAACGGGCTTCGAACAGTTCGGCCACACGCGGCAGACCACCGGTAATGTCACGGGTCTTGGACGATTCCTGCGGAATACGTGCCAGCACTTCACCCTTGCCCACTTCCTGACCGTCGCGCACGGTAATGATCGCGCCAACCTGGAAGGTAATCGATACCGAAGCATCGGAACCGGCCAGTTTCACTTCATTGCCATTGTCGTCCAGCAGTTTCACCAGCGGACGCAGCATCTTCGACTGTGCCGTGGCGCGACGCTTGGAGTCGATCACTACCAGTGTCGACAGACCGGTGACTTCGTCGGTCTGCTTGGCAACGGTGGCACCCTCTTCCACGTTCTCGAACTTCACGCGACCAGCGTACTCGGTGATGATCGGACGGGTGTGCGGGTCCCATGTCGCCAGCACGGCACCGGCCTTGATGGTCAGACCGTCGGTCACCATCAGGGTCGCGCCGTACGGCACCTTGTGACGCTCGCGCTCGCGGCCAACGTCGTCATGGATCACCACTTCGCCGGAACGAGTGATCACGATCAGCTCGCCCTTGCTGTTGGCCACGTAACGCATCTGGCTATTGAAGCGCACGGTACCGTTGGACTTACCTTCCACTTGGCTGGCCGCCGCATTTCGCGACGCCGCACCACCGATGTGGAAGGTACGCATGGTCAGCTGGGTACCCGGTTCACCAATCGACTGGGCAGCGATCACGCCGACTGCTTCACCGGCATTGACGCGCTTGCCGCGTGCCAGGTCACGACCGTAGCACTGTGCGCACAGACCGTAGCGGGTGTCGCAAGTGATGGCGGTACGCACCTTGACTTCGTCGATGCCGAGGCTGTCGATCAGCTCGATCAGGCCTTCGTCGAGCAGGGTGCCGGCTTCGATCACGGTCTCGTTGCTGGACGGATCCACTACATCGGTTGCGGTGACACGACCCAGGATACGGTCGCGCAGCGGCTCGATCACGTCACCGCCCTGTACCACGGCCTTCATCGCGAAACCGTTGCTGGTGCCGCAATCGTCCTCGATCACCACCAGATCCTGGGTTACGTCGACCAGACGACGGGTCAGGTAACCGGAGTTCGCGGTCTTCAGTGCGGTATCGGCCAGACCCTTACGGGCACCGTGCGTCGAAATGAAGTACTGCAGAACCGTCAGGCCTTCGCGGAAGTTGGCGGTAATCGGCGTTTCGATAATCGAGCCGTCCGGTTTCGCCATCAGGCCACGCATACCGGCCAGCTGCTTGATCTGTGCCGCGGAACCCCGGGCACCGGAGTCGGCCATCATGTAAATCGAGTTGAACGATTCCTGATCGACTTCCTTGCCGTCACGGTCGATGGCCTTCTGCGTGGACAGACCGTCCATCATCGCCTTGGCGATCTTGTCGCCGGTGCGACCCCAGATATCGACCACCTTGTTGTAGCGTTCGCCCTGGGTCACCAGACCCTGACGATACTGCTCTTCGATCTCTTTGACTTCCTTGTTGGCTTCGCCCAGCAGTTCGGTCTTCTTCACCGGGATCAGCATGTCATCGACGCAAATCGAGATACCACCACGGGTGGAGTAGGCAAAACCGGTGTACATCAGCTGGTCGGCGAAGATCACGGTGTCGCGGATGCCGCAACGACGGAACGAGCCGTTGATCAGACGCGAGATTTCCTTCTTCTTCAGCGCCTTGTTGATGTACTCGAACGGCAGGCCCTTCGGCAGGATTTCCGACAGGATGGCGCGGCCAACGGTGGTGTCGTAGCGCTTGATCACCGGCTGGAACTCGCCCTGCTCGTCCTTGACCCACTCTTTCAGGCGCACGGTGATACGGGTCGCCAGTTCAACCTGACGCGTCTCGTAAGCACGATGCACTTCGGAAGTGTCGGCGAAGACCATGCCTTCGTTCTTGCCGTTTACCTTGTCGCGGGTCATGTAGTACAGACCCAGCACGATATCCTGCGACGGCACGATGATCGGCTCACCGTTGGCTGGCGACAGCACGTTGTTGGTAGCCAGCATCAGGGTACGGGCTTCCATCTGCGCTTCGATGGACAGCGGCACGTGTACGGCCATCTGGTCACCGTCGAAGTCGGCGTTGAATGCCGCGCAGACCAGCGGATGCAGCTGGATGGCCTTGCCTTCGATCAGCAGCGGTTCGAACGCCTGGATACCGAGACGGTGCAGCGTTGGTGCACGGTTCAGCAGTACCGGATGTTCGCGGATCACGTCTTCCAGGATGTCCCAGACTTCCGGCACTTCCTGCTCGACCAGCTTCTTGGCCGCCTTGATGGTGGAGGCCAGACCCAGCACTTCCAGCTTGTGGAAGATGAAAGGCTTGAACAGTTCCAGCGCCATTTTCTTTGGCAGACCGCACTGGTGCAGACGCAGGGTCGGGCCCACGGTAATCACGGAACGACCGGAGTAGTCGACGCGCTTACCCAGCAAGTTCTGACGGAAACGACCGCCCTTGCCCTTGATCATGTCGGCCAGCGACTTCAGCGGACGCTTGTTGGCACCGGTCATCGCCTTGCCGCGACGGCCGTTGTCCAGCAGCGAGTCAACCGATTCCTGCAGCATGCGCTTCTCGTTGCGCACGATGATGTCCGGCGCACGCAGCTCCAGCAGGCGCTTCAGGCGGTTGTTACGGTTGATGACGCGGCGGTACAGGTCGTTCAGGTCGGAGGTCGCGAAACGGCCACCATCCAGCGGTACCAGCGGGCGCAGCTCCGGCGGCAGCACCGGCAGCACTTCCATGATCATCCATTCCGGCTTCATGCCGGAACGCTGGAACGCTTCCAGCACCTTCAGGCGCTTGGCGATCTTCTTGATCTTGGTGTCGGACGAGGTCGACGACAGTTCGCTGCGCAGGGTCTCGACTTCGGAAGTCAGATCCAGGCGCTTGAGCAGTTCGCGTACCGCTTCGGCACCCATCAGCGCCACGAATTCTTCGCCGTACTCGTCCAGCTTGTCGAGGTAGTCTTCCTCGCTCAGCAGCTGACGTGGCTGCAGGCTGGTCAGGCCAGGCTCGGTCACCACGAATGCTTCGAAGTACAGCACGCGTTCGATGTCGCGCAGGGTCATGTCCAGCACCATGCCCAAGCGGGATGGCAGCGATTTCAGGAACCAGATATGCGCAACCGGCGACGCCAGTTCGATGTGGCCCATGCGCTCGCGACGCACCTTGGACAGGGTGACTTCAACGCCACACTTCTCGCAGATCACGCCGCGATGCTTCAGACGCTTGTACTTGCCGCATAGACATTCGTAATCTTTGACCGGCCCGAAAATACGGGCGCAGAACAGGCCATCACGCTCCGGCTTGAATGTCCGGTAGTTGATGGTTTCCGGTTTCTTGACTTCACCGAACGACCAGGAACGGATCTTGTCCGGGGAGGCGATGCCGATCTTAATCGCATCAAACTCTTCTTCTTGCGTAACTTGCTTAAAGAGATCGAGCAGAGCTTTCATTGCGTCTCCATTCAGGAGGAGCCTGCGGCCAACGTTGGCCGCAGGCAACCTTGCCTAATTAATAACGTTCCAGGTCGATATCCAGGCCCAGCGAGCGGATTTCTTTAACGAGTACGTTAAAGGATTCCGGCATGCCGGCGTCGATCTTGTGTTCGCCCTTGACGATGTTTTCGTAAATCTTGGTACGGCCGGTGACATCGTCCGACTTCACGGTCAGCATTTCCTGCAGCGTGTAAGCCGCGCCGTATGCTTCCAGCGCCCAGACTTCCATCTCACCGAAACGCTGGCCACCGAACTGCGCCTTACCACCCAGCGGCTGCTGGGTTACCAGCGAGTACGGGCCGGTGGAACGGGCGTGCATCTTGTCGTCAACCAGGTGATGCAGCTTCAGGTAGTGCATCACGCCGACCGTCACGCGGCGGTCGAAGGCTTCGCCGGAGCGGCCGTCGAACAGCGTCATCTGCGTCTTGCTGCCGTTGAAGTCCAGGTGCGCGGTGTGCTCGTCTTCATCCGGGTAGGCCAGCTGCAGCATGTGCATGATTTCGGATTCTTTGGCACCGTCAAACACCGGCGTCGCGAACGGCATGCCCTTGCGCAGGTTCTGCGCCAGGGTCAGGATTTCGTCATCCGACATTTCCGCCAGCGATTCCTGCTTGCCGGTATCGTTGTAGATGCGCTCCAGGTAGGCACGCAGCGCGCTGATGCCCTGCTGCTGCTTCAGCATGCGGTCGATGCGCTCACCGATACCCTTCGCTGCCCAGCCGAGGTGCACTTCCAGAATCTGACCGATGTTCATCCGCGACGGAACGCCCAGCGGGTTCAGCACGATGTCGACCGGACGGCCGTCAGCCATGTACGGCATGTCTTCCACCGGCAGGATGCGCGATACCACACCCTTGTTACCGTGACGACCGGCCATCTTGTCACCAGCCTGCAGGCGGCGCTTCACCGCGATGTAGACCTTGACCATCTTCTGCACGCCAGGCGGCAGTTCATCGCCCTGGGTCAGCTTGCGCTTCTTGTCTTCGAACTTGAGGTCGAATTCTTCACGCTTCTGCGCCAGGCTTTCCTTGATCAGTTCCAGCTGCTTGGCGATGTCTTCATCGGCCATGCGGATGTCGAACCATTCGTGCTTGGATGGCAGGCCGTCCAGGTAGGCGACGTCGATCTCGGTGCCCTTGGCCAGACGCTTCGGACCGCCATTGGCGACCTTGCCCAGGATCAGGCGCTCGATACGACTGAAGGCATCGTTTTCGAAAATACGCAGCTGGTCGTTCAGGTCGAGGCGATAGCGCTTCAGTTCGGCATCAATGATGGACTGGGCACGCTTGTCGCGCTCGATGCCTTCGCGGGTGAACACCTGCACGTCGATCACGGTACCGACCATGCCGGTTGGCACGCGCAGCGAGGTGTCTTTCACGTCGGACGCTTTTTCACCGAAGATGGCGCGCAGCAGCTTCTCTTCCGGCGTCAGCTGGGTTTCGCCCTTCGGCGTTACCTTGCCGACCAGCACGTCACCGGCGGTCACTTCGGCGCCGATGTAAACGATGCCGGAGTCGTCGAGGCGGTTGGACATGCGCTCGGACAGGTTCGGGATATCGCGGGAGATTTCTTCCGGCCCCAGCTTGGTGTCACGGGCAACGACCGACAGCTCTTCGATGTGGATCGAGGTGTAGCGGTCGTCGGCAACCACCTTCTCCGAGATCAGGATCGAGTCTTCGAAGTTGTAGCCGTTCCACGGCATGAAGGCGATGGTCATGTTCTGACCCAGTGCCAGCTCGCCCATGTCGGTCGAGGCACCGTCCGCCACCACGTCACCACGGGCAATGTGGTCACCAACGCTGACCACCGGGCGCTGGTTGATGTTGGTGTTCTGGTTGGAACGGGTGAACTTGGTCAGGTTGTAGATATCGACACCGACTTCACCGGCCAGCGCTTCTTCGTCATTGACGCGTACCACGACACGGGTCGCATCGACGTAATCCACCACGCCGCCACGGCGTGCCACCACGGTGGTGCCGGAGTCGGTCGCCACTGCACGTTCGATACCGGTACCGACGAAGGATTTTTCCGGACGCAGGCAAGGCACAGCCTGACGCTGCATGTTGGCACCCATCAAGGCACGGTTCGCGTCATCGTGTTCCAGGAACGGAATCAGCGAGGCCGCCACCGACACCACCTGACCGGTGGCCACGTCCATGTACTGCACGCGATCCGGGGTCGACAGGATGGTTTCGCCTTTTTCACGGCAGGTCACCAGCTCGTCGATCAGGCTGCCGTCATCCGCCAGCTCGGCGTTGGCCTGGGCGATGATGTAGCGACCTTCTTCGATCGCCGACAGGTAGTCGATCTCGTTGGTCACCTTGCCGTCGATCACTTTGCGGTATGGCGTCTCGAGGAAACCGTACTCGTTGGTGCGGGCATACACCGACAGCGAGTTGATCAGACCGATGTTCGGACCTTCCGGCGTTTCGATCGGGCACACGCGGCCATAGTGGGTCGGGTGTACGTCTCGCACTTCGAAGCCGGCGCGTTCGCGGGTCAGACCGCCCGGGCCCAGGGCCGATACGCGGCGCTTGTGGGTCACTTCGGACAGCGGGTTGGTCTGGTCCATGAACTGCGACAGCTGGCTGGAGCCGAAGAATTCCTTGATCGCGGCCGATACCGGCTTGGCATTGATCAGGTCGTGCGGCATCAGGTTGTCGGATTCCGCTTGGTTCAGACGTTCCTTCACCGCGCGCTCGACACGCACCAGACCGGCACGGAACTGGTTCTCGGCCAGTTCGCCGACGGAACGCACACGACGGTTACCCAAGTGATCGATATCGTCCACTTCGCCACGACCGTTGCGCAGCTCGACCAGGATGGCGATTACCGACACGATGTCTTCGGTCGACAGCACGCCGTCCATCACGTCGCGGCGATGCGCGAAGGTGTCGGACAGCATGGTCTTGAACCACTCCGGCGACTTGTCGTCCAGCTTGTACTGGTAAGTGCGGGTGTTGAACTTCATGCGGCCAACACGGGACAGGTCGTAGCTGTCCTCGTTGAAGAACAGGCGCTGGAACAGTTGCTCGACAGCGTCTTCTGTTGGCGGTTCGCCCGGGCGCATCATGCGGTAGATCGCCACGCGCGCCTGCAGCTGGTCGGCGATGTCGTCGCCGCGCAGGGTGTGCGCGATGTAGCCGCCGTGATCCAGGTCGTTGATGAACAGCACGTCGACTTCGGCGACGTCATGGATGTCCATCTTGGCCAGCAGGTCGTCGGTGATTTCTTCGTTGGCGCGCGCGATCACTTCGCCGGTTTCCGGGGCGATCACGTTGCGGGCCAGGATCTTGCCAACCAGCACGTCGAACGGCACTTCGATACGGTCAAGGTTGGCCGCAGCGATGTCACGGATGTGCTTGGCAGTAATGCGCTTGTCTTTGGCGACGATCAGCTTGCCGTCTTCGCCAACGATGTCCAGCTTGGCCACTTCGCCCTTCAGGCGGTCGGCAACCACTTTCTGGAACACGCCGTTCTTGGTCAGGAAGAAGGTGTCGCAGCTGTAGAATTCGGACAGGATGCGCTCGCTGGTATAACCCAGTGCCTTGAGCAGGATCGAAACCGGCATCTTGCGACGACGGTCGATACGGAAGAACAGCTGGTCCTTGGCGTCGAACTCGAAGTCCAGCCAGGAGCCGCGGTAAGGAATCACGCGGGCGGAGAACAGCAGTTTGCCGGAAGAGTGGGTCTTGCCGCGATCGTGCTCGAAGAACACGCCTGGCGAACGGTGCAGCTGGGAAACGATGACGCGCTCGGTACCGTTGATGATGAACGAGCCGTTCGAGGTCATCAGCGGGATTTCACCCATGTAGACTTCGTTCTCGCGCACTTCCTTCACCACCGGCTTGGAAGATTCGCGATCGAGAATGGTCAAACGGATTCGTGCACGCAGGGGCGATGCGAAGGTAATGCCGCGCAGCTGACATTCCTGAACGTCAAACGGTGGCTCACCCAGGACATAGTGTACAAAGTCGAGGCGGGCAAAACCGTTGTGACTTACGATCGGGAAAATCGACTTGAATGCAGCCTGCAGGCCCGCATCCTTACGCTGATCGTACGGCACACCCAACTGGAGGAACTCAGTGTACGAATCAATCTGCGTTGCCAACAGGAATGGGACGTCGAGAACGGTTTTACGCTTCGCAAAGCTTTTACGAATACGTTTTTTCTCAGTAAACGAATAACTCATAGAGTCTCCATTGTGGGGGGTGGCGCAAGAAACCAAACGTCAGCAGCCACAAAACTTGAATGCTGACCTTTAGCGACTTGTTAGAGCATTACAAGCGCAACAAGGCTGGCGGATTTCTCCACCAGCCTCACTAATCTTCCCTAGGGAAGATTATTTTACTTCAGCCTTGGCACCAGCTTCGATCAGCTGCTTGGCAACGTCGTCAGCTTCAGCTTTGGACACGCCTTCTTTAACAGCTTTAGGAGCGCCGTCTACCAGATCTTTGGCTTCTTTCAGGCCCAGACCGGTGATTGCACGAACAACCTTGATCACGTTAACTTTGCTTTCGCCAGCAGCAGTCAGGATCACGTCGAATTCGGTTTGCTCTTCAGCAGCAGCAGCGCCAGCGCCAGCAGGACCGGCAACAGCAACAGCAGCGGCGGAAACGCCGAACTTCTCTTCGAACGCCTTAACCAGGTCGTTCAGTTCCATAACAGTCAGACCAGCAACTGCGTCGAGGATATCTTCTTTGGTGATAGCCATTTGTAAAACTCCTGAATACGGTATGAATCGAATAAATTAAGCGGCTTCGGTTTGCTTTTGCTCGGCCAGAGCGGCCAGAGCGCGGGCGAAACCAGATACCGGAGCCTGCATAACGTAGAGCAGCTTGGACAGCAGCTCTTCGCGGCTCGGGATAGAAGCCAGTTCGGCTACTTCGGCAGCACTCAGTACTTTGCCGTTGTAGGAACCTGCCTTGACAACGATCTTGCTGTCGTCTTTGGCAAATTGTTGCAGCACCTTGGCAGCAGCTACCGGATCAGCAGATACAGCGTAAACCAGCGGGCCAACCATTTGGTCAGCCAGTGCTTCAAACGATGTACCAGCAACGGCGCGACGTACCAGAGTGTTCTTCAGAACACGCAGGTACACGCCGTTCTCACGCGCTTTGGCGCGGAGTTTGGTCATGCTACTAACCTCGATGCCCCGATATTCAGCGATAACGAGAGTCTGTGCATCTGCCAGTTGGGCAGATACCGCAGCTACAACCGCCTTTTTATCTTCAATATTGAGACTCAAGGTCCACCTCCTAGACTGAAATGAAGCAGGATATTCTGCTTCGCTTTGCAGCGGCGACCTAATCAGGAGACATAACAAACGGATGGTGCTCATGGGCGGAATTGAACCGCCGACCTCTCCCTTACCAAGGGAGTGCTCTACCCCTGAGCTACATGAGCCAAATACGTTGAAAGCCTTCTAAGGGTTCACCATCTGCGTAGGCTACTCTTGCGAGCATTAAGTCAATCGACACCTACGGTCTTTGACAATCTGGCAGGCAAAGCCTGCCAGCCCAAAGCCTTTGTGAAACTGCTAGACCAGCGAATTAAACGCCAGTGGTTGCAGTGTCAACGCGCACACCAACACCCATGGTGCTGGATACGGCAATTTTCTTCAGGTATACGCCTTTGGATGCAGCTGGCTTGGCTTTAACCAAAGCGTCAACCAGAGCAACAAAGTTTTCACGCAGGGCTTCCACTTCGAACGAAGCACGGCCCAGAGTGGCGTGAATGATACCAGCCTTGTCGGTACGGTATTGAACCTGACCGGCCTTGGCGTTTTTCACGGCTTCGGCAACGTTAGGGGTAACGGTACCAACCTTCGGGTTAGGCATCAGGCCACGTGGACCCAGGATCTGACCCAGTTGACCGACAACGCGCATTGCATCCGGGGAAGCAATCACAACGTCGAAGTCCAGGTTACCGGCCTTGACTTGCTCAGCCAGGTCTTCGAAACCAACCACTTCTGCACCGGCAGCCTTGGCGGCTTCAGCGTTTGCACCTTGTGCAAACACGGCAACGCGTACCGACTTGCCGGTACCACGTGGCAGCACTACCGAACCACGCACAACCTGGTCGGATTTACGTGGATCCACGCCCAGATTCACGGCAACGTCGATGGACTCATCGAATTTTGCAGTAGCAGCGCCCTTAACCAGAGCGATGGCTTCTTCAACGGCGTACAGCTTGTTACGATCAACCTGAGCCTTCAGGGCTTGAACGCGCTTGGACAGTTTTGCCATGTTACACACCCTCCACTTCCAGACCCATGGAGCGGGCGGAACCAGCAATAGTACGAACTGCAGCGTCAAGATCAGCAGCAGTCAGGTCTGGCTGCTTGGCTTTGGCGATGTCTTCCAGTTGTGCGCGGGTCACTTTGCCGACTTTGTCAGCGTGAGCCTTGGCACTACCCTTCTGAATACCAGCTGCTTTTTTCAGCAGAATGGTAGCAGGAGGCGTCTTCATCACGAAGGTGAAGGATTTGTCTGCGTAAGCAGTGATCACCACCGGAATCGGCAGACCTGGCTCGACGCCTTGAGTCTGGGCGTTGAACGCCTTGCAGAATTCCATGATGTTCAGACCGCGCTGACCCAGCGCAGGACCGATAGGAGGCGATGGGTTGGCTTTACCAGCTGGCACTTGCAGCTTGATGTAGCCGATGATTTTCTTTGCCACGATGTAGACTCCGTGTATGGGTCAAGCGCGGATTAACCGCTCCCCAAGTGAAAGGAGCAAGATTATACCTGCCCCACAAAAAAACAACAACTTAAAGTTTTTCGACCTGACTGAACTCGAGCTCAACCGGGGTATCACGACCGAAAATCTGCACAGAAACGCGCAGCCTGTTACGCTCGTAATTGACCTCATCGACCGTGCCGTTGAAGTCATTGAATGGACCTTCGTTCACGCGAACGCGCTCGCCCACCTCGAACAGCACCTTAGGCTTGGGCTTTTCCACCCCTTCCTGCATCTGCTGCATGATGGACTCGACTTCTTTCACCGAAATCGGCGCCGGACGGTTGGCGGTACCACCCACAAAACCGGTCACCTTCGGTGTACTCTTCACCAGATGCCAGGTTTCATCGGTCATTTCCATCTCGACCAGCACGTAACCAGGGAAGAACTTGCGCTCGGTAATGGAGCGGCGACCATTTTTGATGTCGACCACCTCTTCAACCGGCACCAGCACCTGGCCAAACAAATCCTGCAAACCGTCGCGCTCGATGCGCTCACGCAGCGCCTTTTGCACACTCTTCTCGAAACCAGAGTACGCGTGCACGACATACCAACGCTTTGCCATGATTAACCTCTATTAAGCAATACGTCGTAGAACAGCCACGACAGGGAGGAGTCGACCAGCCACATGAACAAGGACAGCACCAACACGAAGACGAAAACCATCAGCGTCATCTGGGTTGCTTCTTTTCTTGTCGGCCACACCACCTTTTTAGCCTCGACCAGCGACTCTTGCGCATAGAGCACAAACTGCTTGCCTGGCGACGACAGCCAGACAACGCCGGCCGCAATCGCAATCGAGACGACAAAAAGCAGTGCGCGCAGCACACCCTGGTCTGCCGGCAACAGGTAAAAACCAACCACCCCTGCCACCAACACCAGAATCGCCGCAACCAGCTTCAGTCTATCTTGCATTTCCATCTGTCGTTTCCACCATTTACATGCGTCAAAAAGACTAACCGGCGCATAAGCGCCGGTTAGTCTTAATTGGCAGGCCAGGAGGGTCTCGAACCCCCAACCCTCGGTTTTGGAGACCGATACTCTACCAATTGAGCTACTGGCCTAAAACCTATTTATCAA
>NZ_LFDT01000044.1:0-14466 GCF_001037925.1 Vogesella sp. EB
ACTGGCTGCAGGAGCAGCGCGGCAGCCTGCTGGCGGTGCTGCACGGTGCCGGTTTCGAGGTCGCGGCCTGCCACATCGGCAGCCTGCCGGCGTTGTCCGGCCTGGCGCTGGGGCGGCACGGCGTCAGCCTGTTCGAGGCGTCGCGGCTGCCGGCGTCGCTGTTTGCCGCCGCGGCGCTGATCCTGGAAGTGCTGCTGCCGGCTAGCCCAGCGTCCCCACCAGGCTGACCTCGCGGTTTTCCGGCACCTCGTTGTAGGACAGGATGTGCAGGCCGGGGGCGAACAGGCGGCCGTAGCGCGCCAGCAGCGGACGCAGCTGCGGCATCACCAGCAACAGCGGCGGCGTCGCCATCTGTTTCATCTGGTCGCGGATGATGGGCATGTTCTGCTGCAGCTGCTGCAGCACGTTGGGGTCGATCGGGAAGCTGTCCAGCGCCGCCTTGCCGCTCTGCTGCGCCTGGCCCAGTGCGCCCAGCAGCAGGTTTTCCAGATCGGCGCCGAGGTTGAACGCCTTCATCTCGCCGCGCGGGCCGAGGATGGCCTGCACGATCTGCCGCTTCAGCGCGGCGCGCACCTCCGCCGCCAGCATGATCGGCTCCTTGCTGTTGTCGGCGGCTTCCACCAGCGTGGTGGCGATCGCCTCCACCGGCTTCAGCGACACGCCGTCGGCCAGCAGCGCGCGGTACACCTTCAGCTGCTGGTTGGCGGTGAGCGCCTGTGCCAGCGCCTGCGCCAGCTTGGGTGCCTGTGCGGCCAACCTTTCGCCCAGCGCGGCGACGTCGTCGTGGCGGAACAGCTCGGCGAGATGGTCGCGCATCACCTTGTTGAGGTGGGTGGCGATCACGCTGGCGCAATCGACCACCTGGTAGCCCAGCCCCAGCGCGCGCGCCTTGTCCTGCATCTCGATCCAGGTTACCGGCATCGCGAACGCTGGGTCGACGCCGGGTATGCCGTCCAGCGTGCCGTACACCTGTGGCGACGGGATCGCCATCAGCCGGTCGGCGTGCACCTCGGCCTCGGCGATGGTGCTGCCGGCCAGCAGGATCGCGTACTGCGCCGGCTTCAGCTTCAGGTCGTCGCGCACCGCCACCGCCGGCAGCAGCACGCCCATGCTTTCGCTCAGCGTCTGGCGCACCCCTTTCAGGCGCTTGCTCAGCGGCGCACCCTGCGCCTTGTCGATCAGCGTCACCAGCTTGTAGCCCAGCGACAGCGTCAGCGTCTCGCTGTACGGCAGGCTGTGCCAGTCCAGCTCCGGCTCGCCGTCACCCTGCAGCACCTGCTGCAGCGCGCCGTGATCCAGCGGCGCGCCGGGTTTGGCCGGTGCCTGCTGCAGTCGCCAGCCGACGAAGGCCAGCAGCGCGGCAAAGCCGATGAAGGTCGGCCACGGCATGCCGGGGATGATGGCCAGCATGAACATCATGCCGGCGGCGGAGTACAGCACCACCGGCGACGCCAGCATCTGGCTGCTGACCTGTTCCTGCATGTCGCCGGAATCGCTGACGCGGGTGACGATGATGGCGGCGGCGGAGGACAGCAGCAGCGCCGGAATCTGAGCCACCAGGCCGTCGCCGATGGTCATCAGCGCGTACTGGCGGAAGGCGTCGCCCAGTGCCATGTCGTGCATCAGCGTGCCGATGGCGACACCGCCGATCAGGTTGATCAGCAGGATCAGGATGCCGGCAATGGCGTCGCCGCGCACGAACTTGGAGGCGCCGTCCATCGCGCCGTAGAAGTCGGCCTCGGTGCTGATGTCGCGGCGGCGCTGCTGCGCCGCTTCCTGGGTGATCACCCCGGCGTTGAGGTCGGCGTCGATCGCCATCTGCTTGCCCGGCAGCGCGTCCAGCGTGAAGCGCGCCGACACCTCGGAGATGCGCTCGGCGCCCTTGGTCACCACCATGAAGTTGATGATCATCAGGATCACGAACACCACCAGCCCGACCACGAAGTTGCCGCCGATCACCACGTGGCCGAAGGCCTCGATCACGCGGCCGGCGGCGTCGGTACCCTGGTGGCCGTCGAGCAGCACCACCCGCGTCGAGGCCACGTTCAGCGTCAGCCGCAACAGCGTGGCGCCGAGGATGATGGTGGGGAAGATGGAAAAGTCCAGCGGCCGCCGCGCCGACACGCTGACCAGGATGATGATGATCGCCAGCACGATGTTGAAGGTGAACAGCAGGTCCAGCACCAGGGGCGGCAGTGGCAGGATCACCATCGCCAGGATGGCGAGCAGGTACAGCGGGGTGGCGACCTTGTGGCGCGCCATGAGGGCAAGCAGGCGGTTGAGGGCGGTCATGTTGTCGTTTTCGGATTGGCGAGATGGGCTGGCACCGGCAAATCATCCGGCAAGGTTGGCCGCACGCGGCGCTGGCCGCTGCGGAAGGCTTTCAGCTGCAAGACATAGGTCAGCACCTGCGCCACGGCGCGGTACAGCGGCGCCGGGATCTGCTGGTTGACCTGGGTGGTGTGGTACACCGCCCGCGCCAGCGGCGGGATGGTGAGCACGGCAATATCGTGTTCGGCGGCGATGCGGCCAATGCACAGCGCCATCTCGTCGACGCCCTTGGCGATGATGAACGGCGCCTCGGCGCGGTCCTCGTCGTATTTCAGTGCCACCGCGTAGTGGGTCGGGTTGACGATGATCACGTCGGCGGTCGGCACCGACTTGCGCAGCCCGCGCTGCGCCAGCTGCTGCTGTACCTGGCGGATGCGCTGCTTGATCTGCGGGCTGCCCTCGGTCTTCTTGTACTCGTCCTTCAGGTCCTGCTTGCTCATGCGCTGCTCGCGCTGGAACAGCAGCCACTGCAGCGGCAGGTCGATCACGGCGAACAGCACGAACACCGCCGCCAGCGCCAGCAGCGCCTGCAGCAGCCGCGCGCCGGCGGCGGCCAGCGCCTCGTCCAGCGGCAGGTCCTGCAGCGCGAAGAAATCCTGCATCGCGGAGAGTGCCACGCCGTACAGCACGCCGCCGAGCAGCAGCGCCTTGAGGATGGACTTGCCGACCTCGCTGGCGTGCTTGGCCGACACCACCCGTCCCAGGTGGCTCAGCGGGTTGAGGCGCTTCAGCTGCGGGAAGAAGTGCTGGCCGACGAAGATCCAGCCGCCGGGCAGCAGCGAGAACACCACGATCAGCAGCGGGATCACCAACAGCGGCAGCAGCATCTTCACCAGCAGGGTCAGGCTGCCGGCGAACAGCATCGACCACACGTTCTCCAGCGTGCCGCGGCCGCCCAGCGAGGCGAAGGCCAGCGCGAACAGGCGGCGGAAATCGGCCAGCCAGTCCGGCATCTGCCAGAAGCTGAGCCACACCGCCACCACGATGCCGACCGCGGTGGCGACATCCTTGGAGCGCGGCACCTGGCCCTGCTTGCGCGCCTCGCGCAGCTTGTGCGGCGAGGCCTTTTCCGTCTTGTCGCCGTTGTGCGCCTCAGCCACCGCGCGCTCCCATCATGCCCTGCAGCAGGTTGAGCATCTGGCCGCTGAGGCGCAGGTAGTGCTGCGGCAGGTAGTGCAGCACCAGCCCCAGCGTCAGCAGCCCGAACAGGGTCACCACCGGGAAGCCGAGCGAGAACAGGTTCAGCGCCGGCGCCACGCGGTTGATCAGGCCGAAGCCGACCTGCACCACGAAGGTGGCGAACACCGCCGGCAGCGCCAGCAGGATGGCGGCGGCAAACACCCAGCCCAGGCTTGCGGCCAACCTTGCCAGCGATTGCGGCAACAGGCCGCCGCCGACCGGCCACACCTTGAAGCTGTCGAACACCACCTGGGTCAGCACCAGATGGCCGTCCATGGCGAAGAACAGCAGCGCCGCCAGCAGGTACAAGAGGTTGGAGATCACGTCGGACGAGCTGCCGTTGCCGGGGTCGTTCATCACCGCCATCGACAGCCCCATCTGCGACGACACCAGAAAGCCCAGCAGCGACAGGATGGTCATCACCAGCTGGAAGGCGAGGCCGAACAAGAGGCCGATGACGGCCTGCTCGATGGCGGTCACCACGCCGTAGAGCGAGAACGGGTCGATCGGCGCCACGCCGCGCATCGCCGGCAGCGTCGCCACCGCCAGCGCCAGCGCAAGGCCGAGGCGGGCGCGCACCGGCACCACGCTTTCGCCGAGGAAGGGCGCGATGCTGATCGCCGCGGCGTAGCGGCAGAACGGCCACCACAGCGCCGGCAGCAGCACCAGCAGTTCGGCGAGTACGGCGTTCATGTTGCTCAGCCGACCAGTGTGGCGGCGCGCTGGAAGATGTCGATGCAGAAATCCATCAGCATGCCGGTGATCCAGTGCCCGGCCAGCGCGATGGTGGCCAGCGTCACCAGCAGGCGCGGCAAAAAGGACAGCGTCTGTTCGTTGATCTGCGTCGCCGCCTGCACCAGGCTGACGATGACGCCGACGATCAGGCTGGGCAGCACCAGCAGCACCACCAGCACGATCACCACGTGCAGGCTGTCGTTGACGAGGTCGACGGCAATATCGGGAGTCAGCATCAGTAGGCCTGTATCGAGGTAACCAGGGTGTTGACGGTCAGCGACCAGCCGTCCACCAGCACGAACAGCAAGAGCTTCAGCGGCAGCGAGATCACCAGCGGCGACAGCATCATCATGCCCATCGCCATCAGTACGCTGGATACCACCAGGTCAATTACCAGGAAGGGGATGAACAGCATGCAGCCGATCTGGAACGCGGTTTTCAGCTCCGACAGCACGAAGGCGGCCAGTTTCACCGCAAACGCGTGCTGGTGCGGGTCGCGGATGTGGCTCTCGCCGGACAGCTTGGCGATCTGCGCCAGCGCGCTCTTGCCGGTCTGCGCCAGCATGAAGCGCGACAGCGGGGCCTCGGCGCGCAGCAGCGCCTCCGGCATGCTGATCTGGTCCTGGTCATAGGGCAGCATCGCCTTGTTCCACACCTCGACGCCGACCGGGCGCATCACCAGCAGCGTCAGGATCAGCGCCACGCCGGTGACGATGCGGTTGGGCAGGCCCTGCTGCAGGCCCAGCGCCTGGCGCAGCAGCGACAGCACGATCACGAAGCGGGTGAAGCTGGTCATCATCAGCACCAGCACCGGCAGCAGACCGAGCAGGGTCATCAGCACCAGGATCTGGGTCTTGACGGTGAAGTCCACCGCGCCGCCCTGGCCGCTGGCGGACAGCAGCTTCAGCGTGTCGTCGGCCTGCGCCAGCGGCGCCGCCAGCAGCCACAGCGCCGGCAGCAGCGGCCGCAGCCGGCGCCACAGCATTGGCATCATGAGGTCAGCGCGTCGAGGTCGAGATTGTCCAGCGCGATCACGCGCAGGCCGTAGTTCTCGCCGGCGACCACCACTTCGGCCTTGCCGATGGCGGTGCCGTTGATCTTGATGTCCAGCGGCGCGCCGGCCAGCTTGTCCAGCTCGATCACCGAGCCGGGGTCGATGCTGGCGAGGTCGGCGAGCGAGATCTCGGCGGTGCCGACTTCCAGCGTCAGCGACACCGGGATCTTGCGCAGGAAGCCCTGCATGTCGCGCGCCGGGCGTGCCGGCAGCGGCGCCTCGTGGCTGGCGTCGGCGGCGGGCATGCCGTCCAGCATGCCGTCGAGGTCGAAATCGTCGGGTGATTGCATCGTTTACTCCACATCCTGAAATGAGGTAAGGCACAGCTTGCCGCCGCGGTCGACCACGCTGGCGGCGAACAGGCGCTTGCGGCCAACGTAGACATCGGTCTGCGGCGGCAGCCGGATCGGCAGCACGCTGCCGACCTGCAGGTCGAGCACCTCGCCCAGCGGCAGCCGTTTTTCCAGCAGCTGTGCGCGCAGGCGCAGGCGCAGCTGTTCGGTGAACGGCAGCGGCTCGCTGCTGGCCACCGCTTCCGGCAGCCGGTCGCCGGCCAGCTGTTGCAGCAGGTAGCCGATGCTGTCGTCGTCCAGCCCCAGCGCGATGCGGCCCTGCGCCACGCCGCTGTGGTCGGCCAGTGTCAGCACCGCCTCCCAGCTCGGCTTGTCGCGCAGTGCGAACGACAGGTTGTCGATGCCGTCGCCGGCGGCGAGCGCATGGCAGCCGCGCTGCATGCTGGCCAGCAGCAGCTGCGACAGGCGGTTGCCGAGCAGGCGCGCCAGGCGGTGTTCGGTTTCGGTTTCGCGGCTGCTGTCGGCCGTGCCGGCGCTGCTGCCGTTGCCGCCGTAGCGGTAGTCGAGGATCTGTAGCAGCAGCCGGCGTTCGATGTGCACGGCAAAGGCGCCGCCGCCCCAGCGGTGCCAGGTGCGGCGCGGCGCCTCCTGCGGCGCGTCGCCGGCGACGAGCTGGCTGAGCACGAAGCGGGCGTGGTAGCGCGCGTTCAGTTCGCGCTGCACGAAATCGGCCAGCGCCTGCTGCAGGGTGCGCAAGTACACGGGCAGCAGGTGGAACGGGCGGCCCAGGGTTGCGGTGGCAACAGGGGGCAGTCGCGCGCCGTCGGCTGGAGCAAGAATTCTGGACTTGGGCATGGCGGGTCGGTTTCAGGTGGCGGTATCGGGCTGGCCGGCGGGCTGTTGTCGCCGCGACGCACTGATGGAAGCCGCATCTTACTGAATGCCCTTCGGGCGGAAGGGTGAAAATTCACATAACGATCTGTGAAAATTTACACGGTTCATTGGTAAGTGCACGTTTAAACTGCGCCACGTTCCAATCCTTCCTGCTGCCGGCCCGGACAGGGCTTTCCGCCCGCTGCCGCCACGGCGCAGGCAAACGCTTCTGGTGAGAGAGAGCATGGCAATTAACCTTGATCTGCTGATCGCTGCCGATCAGCAGCAGATCGCCAAAGACATGGGCGCGCTGTCGCACATCGCGGCGGCCTCGCCGCTGGAGACGGGCAGTGCCGATACCGCGGTCAGTTTCTCCGGCGCGATGATGAACGCGGTCAGCGAGGTCGATACCCAGAACCGCGTCGCCAGCGACAAGATGGCCGATGTCGACAGCGGCCGCAGCGACGATCTGGTCGGCGCCATGATGCTGAGCCAGGAAGCCAGCCTGTCCTTCTCCATGCTGATGCAGGTCCGTAACAAGGTCGTCGCCGCCGTCGACGACCTGATCAAGATGCCAATCTGACTGGCGGTTCCCCGTGCTGACTCAACTCAAAAACGGCTTTTCCGGCCTGCGGGCCAAAGGCCTGCCCCCGGCGGCGCTGCCCGCCGCCACCTGGCGTTACCTGTTGCCGCTGCTGATGCTGGCGCTGGCCTTGACCGTGCTGGTGGTGGTCTACCTGTGGCACGACGACGCCAGCTACAAGCCGGTGTTCGGCGAGCAGGAAAAGGTGTCCGCCGCCGACATGATGGCGGTGCTCGACGCCGAGAAAATCCCCTATCGCCTGCATCCGCAGAGCGGCCAGGTGCTGGTGCCGGAGGCGCAGCTGGGCCGCGTGCGCATGCAGCTGGCCGGCAAGGGCGTGGTGGCGCAGCTGCCGGCCGGGCTGGAGCTGCTGGACAATAATGATCCGCTGGGCGTCAGCCAGTTCGTGCAGGACGTGCGCTTCCGCCGCGGCCTGGAGGGCGAGCTGGTACAGAGCATCCTGGCGCTGGAGCCGGTGCGCGCAGCGCGCGTGCACCTGTCGCTGCCGAAAAGCAGCGCCTTCGTCGGCGCCAACGAGGACAAGGGTTCGGCCTCGGTGGTAGTGACGCTGAAGGCGGGGCAGAGCCTGAGCAACGAACAGGTGTCCGCCATCGTCAAGCTGGTGTCCGGCAGCGTGTCCACGCTGGACCCGGCACGGGTGACGCTGGTCGACCAGGCCGGCAACCTGCTGTCGGCGCGGCTGACGCTGGCCGAGGGTGGCATCGCGCTGAACGAGAGCGACAACGAGCGCCGCCACCGCGAGCAGGCGCTGGAAAACGTGCGCGCGCTGCTGGCGCCGGTGGTCGGCGCCGACAACTTCCGCGTCAGCATCGCCGCCGAAGTCGACAACGACCGCATCAACGAAACGCGCGAGAAGTACGGCGAGGCACCGAAGGTGACCAACGAGGCCTCGCGCGAGGAAAAGAGCAACGAAAAGGCGGCGCTGGGCATCCCCGGCTCGCTGTCCAACCTGCCGATCGACACCGACGCCTCGATGCCGGCGGCCGAGGGCTCCGCGGTCAGCAAGAACGCGGTTACCCGCCAGTACGCCTACGACCGCAGCATCATGCAGATCCAGCATGCGCGCGGCAAATTGTCCCGCCTTAGCGTGGCGGTGGTGCTGAACGAGGGCGCGGCGCCGAACGGCCGGGCGTGGACGCCGGCGCAGCTGGCCGGCATCGACAAGCTGCTGCGCGGCGGACTCGGCATCAAGGCCGAACGCGGCGACGCGCTGGTGCTGTCGGCGCTGGCCTTCCCGGCACAGGCGGCGCCGCTGCCGTGGTGGGAAGAGGGCGGCGTGTGGCTGCCGACCGCGCTGTCGTGGGCCGGTTACGCCATCAGCGGCCTGCTGCTGTACCTGCTGCTGGCGCGGCCGCTGCTGAAGCTGCTGCGGCAAAGGTTGGCCGCACCGCTGCCGGCGGCACTGCCGGTGGCGTTTGCCAGCCCCGAGCCGCTGCTGCTGACCCCGGATGACACGCCGCAGCCGGCCCCGGCCGACGAGCGCGCCGCGGTGGCGGCGCTGCCCGACCCGACGGCGGCACGCAGCGGCAGCACCGTGGTGCCGCTGCTGGAGAATTACGATCTGCCGCCGGCCGGTTCCAGCGTCGATGTGCTGGTCGATCACCTGAAGCATCTGGCGGCGAAAGAGCCGGAGCGCGTCGCCGAAGTCGTCAAACAATGGGTACAGAAAAATGGACGAACTCAATAAGTCCGACCTGCTGCACAACGCGGCGGCCAGTGCCGGTGTCGCGCTGGGTAACGCGGAAGGCATGACGCCGCTGGAACAGGCCGCCATCCTGCTGCTGTGCATGGGCGAGGAGCCGGCGTCGGCGGTGCTGCGCTGCCTGTCGCGCGAGGAGCTGCTGGCGGTGACGCAGGAGATGTCGTCGCTGAGCGGCATCAAGGTCGACGCGGTGAAGACCAGCATCCAGAAGTTCTTCGACGAATACCGCGAGCAGAGCGGGGTACACGGCGCCAGCCGCGCCTTCCTCAAGCGCTCGCTGGATCTGGCGCTGGGCAGCGACATCGCCAACAGCGTGCTCAACAATATCTACGGCGACGCCATCCGCCCGAAAATGGCGCGCCTGCAGTGGGTGTCGCCGAAGTGGCTGGCCGACCGCATCGCCGGCGAACACGTGCGCATGCAGGCGGTGTTCCTCGCCTTCCTGCCGCCGGCGCTGGCCGGGCAGGTGGTCGACGCGCTGCCGCAGGACAGCCGCGACCTGGTGCTGGTCAATATCGCGCGCCTGAAGGACATCGACCGCGAGCTGCTGCAGGAGCTGGAAGAGCTGGTCAACAGCTGCCTGGACAGCCTGCACACGCAAAGCACGCTGGTGGAAGGCATGCAGCAGACCGCCGACATCATCAACCGCCTGCCGGGCGACCGCGCGCGCATGATCGAGCTGCTGCGCGGCCATGATCCGGAGATCGTCAACGAGATCGAGGCGCGCATGTACGACTTCTTCATCCTGTCGCGGCAGACCGAGACCGTGCTGCTGCGCCTGACCGAGGAAGTGCCGCTGGAAATGTGGGCGATCGCGCTGAAGGGCGCCGAGCCGGCGGTCAGCCAGGCCATCACCCAGACCATGCCGCGCCGCCAGGCGCAGGCGTTCGAGGCGATGATGCGCCGCTCCGGCCCGGTGCCGCTCAGTCGCGTCGAGGAAGTGCGCCGCGACATCATGGCGCAGGTCAAGGCGCTGGCCGAGGCCGGCGAGATCGACCTGCAGCTGTTCGCCGAGGAAGTCGTCGAGTGAACCCGTGGCGTCCCTACCGCTTTCCGCCGCTCTTGGCGGCCCAGCTCGGCGCCCTGGCGGCCGCCGAGCCCGGCTCGGCGCAGGCCTCCGCCGCCGACGGCTTTCGCCAGGGCATGGACCTCGGCTACGGCGAGGGCTACGCCAGCGGCGAGAGCGCCGGCAAGCAGGCCGGCTTTGACGCCGGCCTCGCCGCCGGGCGCGAACAGGGCCGTCGCGAGGCGATGCAGCAGGTGCTGGCGCAGTTCGACAGCGCGGCGCGGCCGCTGGACGCCGCCACCGCCGCCATGGAGCGCTGCCGCGTCGACTACCAGAGCGCGCTGCGCGAGGACGTGATCAACCTGGTGGCCAAGGTGGCACGGCAGGTGATCCGCTGCGAGCTGACGCTGAAACCGGCGCAGATCCTCGACCTGGTGGAAGAAACGTTGGCCGCACTGCCGCCGCGCGCCGGCGAGGTGGAAATCCTGCTCAACAGCGAGGAATACCAGCGCATCCGCGAGCTGGCGCCGGAACGCGCCAGCCGCTGGGCGCTGCGCCCGGACAGCACGCTGGCGCAGGGCGAGTGCCGCATCCGCAGCGCCGACAGCGACATCGACGCCGGCTGCGAGCAGCGCCTCGGCGCCTGCGTCGAGCGCCTGCGCGAACAATTGAGTGCCGACAGCGCGCTGCCGCTGCCGGGCGGAGACGACTGAGATGCTGCGCGACGCGCTGGCGCGGCTGGACCTGTCCGACGTGCCGCTGGCCACCGTCACCGGCAAGCTGGTCGGCGCCTCCGGCCTGCTGCTGGAGAGCATCGGCTGTCCGCTGGAAACCGGGCAGCGCTGCCTGATCGAAACCGCCAGTGGCCATTACCTGGAAGCGCAGGTGGTCGGTTTCCGCCGTGAAGTGTCCTACCTGATGCCGTTCAAGAAGCCGGTCGGACTGAGCACCGGCGCGCGGGTGATTCCCGCCGCCGACAGCGCCGGGCTGATGATCGGCAACAGCTGGCTGGGGCGCATCGTCAACGGCCTCGGCGAGCCGCTGGACGAGCGCGGCCGCCTCGGCGGCGACATGCCGCTGGCGGCGCATCCGCCGCAGATCAACCCGCTGCGCAAGCAGCCGGTGGCGCAGCCGCTGGATGTCGGCGTCGCCGCCATCAACGGCCTGTTGACGCTGGGCCGCGGCCAACGTGTCGGCCTGTTTGCCGGCAGCGGCGTCGGCAAGAGCGTGCTCTTGGGCATGATCACCCGCCATACCGAGGCCGAGGTGGTGGTGGTCGGCCTGATCGGCGAGCGTGGCCGCGAGGTGCGCGAATTCGTCGAGCACGCGCTGGGCAAGGACGGCCTCGCCAAGGCGGTGCTGGTGGTGGCGCCGGCCGACGAATCGCCGCTGATGCGGCTGAAGGCCACCGAGCTGTGCCACACCATCGCCGCCCATTTCCGCGATCAGGGCCGCAACGTGCTGCTGCTGGTCGATTCGCTGACCCGCTACGCGATGGCGCAGCGCGAGGTGGCGCTGGCGCTGGGCGAGCCGCCGGCGACGCGCGGCTACCCGCCGTCGGTGTTCGGCATGTTGCCGGCGCTGGCGGAGAGCGCCGGCAACGGCGAGGGCAGCAGCGGCAGCATGACCGCGATCTACACCGTGCTGGCGGAAGGCGACGACCAGCAGGACCCGGTGGTCGATACCGCGCGCGCCATTCTGGACGGCCACATCGTGCTGTCGCGGGCGCTGGCGGAGCAGGGCCACTACCCGGCGATCGACATCGGCGCCTCGGTCAGCCGCTGTATGAGCCAGATCGGCGACCGGGGGCACCTGGACGCGGCGCGCACGCTGAAGGCGCTGTGGGGCCGCTACCAGGAAATCCGCGGCCTGATCCCGCTCGGCGGCTACGTGCCGGGCGCCGACGCCCAGGCCGACCGCGCGGTACGGCTGATGCCGCAGATCGAACAGCTGCTGTGCCAGCGTGCCGACGACGCCGTCACGTTGCCGCAGGTGATCGCCCAACTGGAGGCACTGCTCGCATGATCAAGGCCCGCACCACGCTGCAAAACCTGCAGCAACTGCTGACGCTGAAGGACGCCGACGTGGCGCGGCTGCAGCGCGAAGTCGCCGACAAGCGGCAGCTGCAGGAACGCTACCAGCGCAACATCCAGCGCATGGATGAGCTGTGCCGCCACAGCGGCGCCAGCGGCAGCCGCACGTTGCCGGCGCTGGCGCTCAATTGCGCCGGTTACAAGGACGCGCTGCTGCAGCTGAAACAGTCGCAGCAGCTGGACCTGCAGCTGGCCGAGGCCGATACCGCGGTCAGCCAGCAGGCGCTGCTGGCGGCCAGCCTGCGGCGCGAGGTGCTGATGAGCCTGCAGCAGCGCACCGCCGCCGATCTGGCGCAGCAGCAGCAACGCCAGGAACAGAAGCGCAGCGACGACCAGGCCAGCCTGGCGTGGCTGCGACAGCAGGGGCCGATGTGATTATTCACACTTTTTCAAGCAAACAGCGCGCCGCGTCGCCTTGTCAGGTATTCGCTACGCGTTCGGAGGAACAGGAAAGTGGACATTAATCCGTCACAGATGGCATCGCAGATGGCATCGATCTACATGCAGAGCGCCGAGCAGCAGCTGGCGGCACAGAACAAGACCAGCAAGGCGCGCAGCGATGGCCTCAGCCAGCTGCAGAAGGCGCTGCAGGATTTCCGCAGCAGCCTTGCCACCCTGGCCGGCAAGAAAAGCATGCTGGCGATGAGCGCCAGCCTGAGCCGCGACGGCATCGCCACCGCCAGCGCCGGTGCCACCGCGCAGGCCGGCAGCTACTCGCTGTTCGTGGACAAGGTCGCCTCCGCGCACCAGCTGGCGTTCGGCAATATCGGCGGCGTGCCGGCGGCCGAGGGCGGCAGCTTCAGCGTCACGCTGCAGGGCGGCGCCACCTTCAATGTCAGCCTCGCCAGCGCCGACGTCGACGGCGACCTCAGCCTGTCGGCCAGTGAGATCGCGCGCGCCATCAACCAGGCCGCCGACAACCAGGGCAAGGTCAACGCCATGGTGCTGACCGCCGACGGCCAGAGCCGGCTGGTGCTGTCGTCCGCCGCCACCGGCGCCGCCGGCCAGATCAGCCTCGATACCAGCGGTATCGGCAATGCCGCGCTGAAGGCGGCACTGGACGCGCCGACGCAGCTGAGCGCGGCGCAGGACGCGGAAGTGTGGCTGGGGGGCAAGACCACCGGGGTGCTGGTGAAGCAGGCCTCGAATACCTTTACCGCGATCCAGGGCGTGACGCTGACGCTCAGCCGCGCGATGAGCGACGGTGACGCGCTGCTGCAGCTGACGGTGGCGCGCAACGACGGCGACACTGCGGCCAACCTGCAAAGCTTCGTCGACAGCTACAACACGCTGCTGAAATCGCTGGGCACGCTGACCAGCAGCGGTGACGGCAAGACCGCCGCCGGCATCTTCGCCACCGATTCCGGGGTGCGCACCCTGCGCGACCAGCTCAACAACATGGTGCGGCAGAACATCGGCGGCGTGCGCCTGGCGGAGATGGGCGTCAGCGCCAGCCGCGACGGCAGCCTGACGCTGGACCGGACCAAGCTGACCAAGCTATTGCAGGACAAGCCGGCGGCGCTGGACAGCTTCTTCAGCGACAGCAACGGCGACGGCCTGATCAAGTCGGTGCGCGGCTACCTCGACCAGTGGCTGAGCAGCACCAAGGGCGTGATCACGCAGCGCCGCGACTCCATCTCCCGCACGCAGAACGATCTGGACAAGCGCCAGATCCGCCTCGAAGCCGAATACCAGCAGGTCTACCAGCGCTATCTGGGGCAGTACTCGCGCCTGCAGGCGATGCAGAGCCAGATGAGCAGCACGCTGGACAGCCTCAACAACTACTTCGCCCAGAACCAATAAGGACCGCCGCCATCGTGGACTACGACGCTTACCGCAGCTATCACGCTGTCAACCTGGAATCGCAAACCGCCACCGCCTCGCCGGTGCAGCTGGTGCTGGTGCTGTTTGACGGCCTGCTGGAAGAGCTGGCGCGGGCGCGTGGCCACCTGGAGCAGCAGCGCTACGAGCAGAAGGGCGACAGCATCAGCAAGTGCATCAACATCCTGGGTGGCCTGTCCAGCGCGCTGGACAGCGACCACGGCGGCGAGGTGGTGACCAATCTGGCGCGGCTGTACGACTACTGCGTGTTCCGCCTCTACCACGCCAGCATCGAGCTGGATCTGGCGGCGCTGGACGAGGTGGTGCAGCTGCTGAACACGCTGAAGGGCGGCTGGATGGGCGTACAGGAACAGCATGCCGCGCTTTGATGTCACCGCCTTCGGCCAGCAGCTGCAGCAGGCGGTGGCCAGCCGCGACTGGGACGCGTTGCAGCGCCTGGACCGCGCGCTGGCCGCAGCGCTGCCGCAAGCGCCAAGGCTGCGCCCGGACGAGGTGGCGCAGCTGCAGCAGTTCTACCAGGCGCTGCTGTGCGAGATCGGCAGCGCACTGCAGCAATCGGAACAGGACATGGCGCGCTGCCTGCAGCAGCGCGAGCAGAGTCTTGCCTACGCCAACGTCAGCGAATTTGCGGAACAACCATGAACAGCACCCTCCTGGCGCCTGCCGCCCCCGTTCCTGCCAGCGCCCCCGCGACTGCGGTGGTGGCCGCGGCCTTGCCGTCTGCCGCTGCCGGCAGCAGCGGCCTGTCGCTGTT
>NZ_LFDT01000045.1:0-14441 GCF_001037925.1 Vogesella sp. EB
GCCAGCACGTTGTCCAGCAACACGCTGTGCGGCAGCAGGCTGGCGATGTGCGGGCGCACGGGTGTCGCCCCCGGTGGCTGGTGGCACTGGCCGTGGCAGTACAGCCCGCGGTCCAGTCGCTGCGCCGCGCGCCACGCCGCCGGTGCCTGCGCGCGCGCGGCAAAACAGGCCAGCCCCTGACACGGCAGCGCGGCCGAGTCCTCGCCGTGCAGGTGATAGAAACTGTCGACCGCATCCTGACTACCGGCTGGCAACATGAGGCGCTCCTTGTGACGGGGAACGGGTTGGCAGTTCTTTATAGTGCCAAGGCCGGCATCACAGAAAGGCGAGACTGCGGTGCCGACAGGAAAAGCCGGATGGCGACGGCATCGGCGCGCGGTGATGGTTCGGGTGGGAGGCCGGGCTTGCGGGGCAGGGCAAGGTTGGCCGCAATCGAGGCGGTGCGCCCCGCGATCAGTACCTGTGCCGGCTGATCAACAGTGTGGCCGCGGACCGGTCTCGGTCAATAAAAACGCCAGCGCTGTGTGCTGGCGGGCGTGGCGGGGTGATCGGGCAGGCGTTCAGGCGTAGAAGCACCTGGCGCACACCGCGTGGTAGCGGGCCTCGTCGCCGATTTCCACCTGCGGCCCTTCCTTGATGCGCTGGCCGTTGCCGTCGCGGCGGATGTGCATGGTGGCCTTGCGACCGCAGTGGCAGATGGTCTTGATCTCCTCGATGTCTTCCGCCAGCGCCAGCAGCCAGGCGGCGCCGGGAAAGGGCTCGCCGCGAAAATCGCTGCGCAGGCCGAAGCAGATCACCGGCACGTGGCGGGTATGCGCCAGCCGGTGCAGCTGTTGTACCTGCTGCGGCGTCAGGAACTGCGCCTCGTCGATCAGCACGCAGGCGATGCCGGCGTAGTCCGCGGCCAGAAAATCGAAATGGTCGTCGTAGGTCAGCGCGTCGCGCTGGATGTTGAGGCGCGAGGTGATCTTGCCGACACCGAAGCGGTCGTCGATGGCGGCGGTGTACAGCCGCACCGTCTTGGCCATCGATTCGTAGTTGTTGGCGATCTGCAGCAGTTGTGTGCTTTTGCCGCTGTTCATTGCGGCGTAGCGGAAGAAGAGTTTGGCCATGGTGAGCTGGGGGCGGGTAAGCCGGCCATTCTAGCGCATGCGGAACACTGTGTTACACGGTGGCGTACTGACGTTAACGTCAGTAGCGCGTTATGATCGCATGCTGCAATGCAACCAGATACCGGAGCCCACGATGGAAAAAATCCTGCCACTGCTCGACACCCGCCGCATCAGCATGCGCTGGGGCGATATGGACGCGGTCGGCCATCTCAACAACACCTGCTACTTCCGCTACATGGAGCAGATCCGCGTCGAGTGGCTGGACGACATCGGCTACCCGATCGACCCGCAGGGCATCGGCCCAGTGCTGGGCAGCACCAGCTGTGTCTACAAGCGCGAGATGACCTATCCGGCGACGGTGCTGATCAGCATCGAGGTGGAAAAGGTTGGCCGCAGCAGCCTGAAGCTGCGCCACCATTTCAGGGTCGAGGGCGACCCCGAGACCGTGTACGCGGTGGGCGAGGCGACGCTGGTGTGGGTCGACTACCAGGCCGGCAAGACGGTGTCGATACCGGAGCCGATCCGCGAGCGGCTGCGGGCCGTCGGCGCCGACGCCTGAGAACCTTTCAATGTCTGCTGCGGCTGTTCTCAATTGGGGCGTACCGCGTTGAAAACGGCTTCGTAATGCTCATTGACCCCATGTCAACGCCGCTTCCTCAGCCGTTTTCGCCTTGTCTCGCGTGAGCGCACGGGACTTTGAACAGGTTCTGAGCGGCGGGGCGGCTCAGCCGGCAATCAGGTTGAGCCACAGCCCGATGGCCAGCCCCAGCAGCATCACCACGAAGGTCGGCAGGCAGCGCAGCGCCAGCAGGCGGCCGCCGAGGCTGGAGATCAGCCCGAACTTGAACAGGGTGTTGCTGGTGATGGCGATACTGATCGCCAGCAGGGTCGGCATCAGCCCCAACTGCTGCTTGCCCAGCATTTCCAGCGCGGTCAGGGTGATGGCGTCGACGTCGTTGAGGCCGGAGATCAGCGCGATCACGTACACGCCGCGCTGGCCGAACAGGTCGTTCAGCCACGCGCTGCATACCAGCACGATGGCGAACACCAGCGCGAAGCTGAGCGCCAGTTTCAGCTCCGCCGGGTTGCTCAGCTGCAGCGCCGGCGTCTCGCGCTGGCCATTGGCGGGGTGGCGCGGGCGCAGCATCACCGTCAACAGACCGAGCAACAGCGGCGGGGCCATCAGCAGGATGGCGCCTTCCAGCGCTGCCGGCGCCACCGCCATGGTGATCAGCGCCAGCCGCACGAACAACACCAGGTTGGCGAGCAGGATCACCCGCGCCGACAGCGCCACCGAGGCCGGATTGTCGCGCGCGGCGCGGGCATAGACCAGGCTGGTGGCAGTGGTGGAGACCAGGCCGCCGAGGATGCCCAGCACCGGGGTGCCGACGCGTTCGCCGAGCATGCGCACCGCGAAGTAGCCGGCAAGGCCAACGCCGACGATCAGCACCACCATCAGCCACACCCGGTACGGGTTGAAGGCGGCGTAGGGGCCGAAACCCTGATTCGGCAGCACCGGCAGCACGATGAAGGTGAGGGCGGCGAACTGCAGCAGCGCCAGCAGGTCGCGGCGATCCAGCCGCTGGCTGATGCCGCTCAGCTCCGGCTTCAGGTACATCAAGGCGGTGACGATGATGGCGACGGCGACGGCGAGTTCTTCCAGCCCGTTGGCGGAGAGCAGGCCCAGACCGTAGGCGACGACCAGCGCCACCACGGTGGTGGTGCGCGGCTCGTTTTCCTCTGCCTCGCGGCCCAGCGGCAGGAAGCCGAGGCTGGCGATCACCAGCAGGCCCAGCGCCGGCAGCAGCCAGTTCGGGCTGCCGTGCTGTGACAGCACCGCCAGCAGGCAGCCGAACACCGCGGTCATCGGGAAGGTGCGGATACCCGCCAGCGTGCGTTTCTTGCGTTCGCGCTCCACCCCCATCAGCAGGCCGATGCCGAGGCTGGTGACGATGGCCGGCAGCGCGGCATACGGCGAATCGGCCAGTGACAGCCAGCTGCCCAGATCCCAGTTGCTCATGCGCGCGCCCTCCGGCGATGCGGGTTAGCGCCCCAGACGGGCGGCGATGCTGGCTTCGATGCCGGCGGCGTCGAGGCCGCAGCCGGCCAGCAGCATGGCGGGGTCGCCGTGCTCGACGTAGTCGTCGGGCAGGCCCAGGTGAAGCTGCGGCACCTGCACGTTGGCCGCAGCCAGTACTTCGCCACAGGCACTGCCGGCACCACCCATGATCGCGTTTTCCTCGACGGTGACAATCAGCTCGTGGTTGGCGGCCAGCTGTTTCACCAGCTCCGCATCCAGCGGCTTGACGAAGCGCATGTCGGCGACGGTGGCGTCGAAGGCCGCGGCCGCCTCCAGCGCCGGCGTTACCATGCTGCCGAAAGCGAGGATGGCCACCTTGCCCTGACCCTGGCGACGGATGTGGCCCTTGCCCAGCGGCAGTGCCGACATTTCGTGCACGATGGCGGTACCGGGGCCGGTGCCGCGCGGGTAGCGCACCGCGCTCGGGCCGTCCAGCGTGAACGCGGTGTACAGCATCTGGCGGCACTCGTTCTCGTCGGAGGGCGCCATCACCGTCATGTTGGGGATGCAGCGCAGGAAGGACAGGTCGAAGGAGCCGGCGTGGGTCGGGCCGTCGGCGCCGACCAGACCGGCGCGGTCGATGGCGAACACCACTGGCAGGTTTTGCAGCGCCACGTCGTGGATCAGCTGGTCGTAGGCGCGTTGCAGGAAGGTGGAGTAGATCGCCACCACCGGCTTCAGGCCGTCACAGGCGAGGCCGGCGGCAAAGGTCACCGCGTGCTGCTCGGCGATGGCAACGTCGAAGTAGCGTTGCGGATATTCCTGCTCGAACCGTACCAGGCCGGAGCCTTCGCGCATCGCCGGGGTGATGCCGACCAGGCGCGAGTCCAACTTGGCCATGTCGCAGATCCAGTCGCCGAACACCTGGGTGTACTGTGGCTTGCCGCCGCTCTTGCTGCCGACCAGGCCGTTGGCCGGGTCGAACTTGGTCACGCCGTGGTATTTCACCGGGTCGTTCTCGGCCAGCTTGTAGCCCTGACCCTTCTTGGTGACGATGTGCAGGAACTGCGGGCCTTTCAGGCTCTTGATGTTGTTGAGGGTGTCGGTCAGCACGTCGACATCGTGGCCGTCGATCGGGCCGATGTAGTTGAAGCCGAACTCCTCGAACAGCGTACCGGGGGTGAAAAAGCCCTTCACGTGTTCTTCCACCTTGCTGGCGATGTCGCGCAGCGGCGGGGCGATGCCGCCCAGCACCTTGTTGGAGCCCTGGCGCACGGCAGCATAGAAGCGGCCGGAAATGATCTTGGCCAGGTAGTTGTTGAGCGCGCCGACATTGGGCGAGATCGACATGTCGTTGTCGTTGAGGATCACCAGCAGGTTGGTATCCATCGCGCCGGCGTTGTTCAGTGCCTCGAACGCCTGACCGGCGGTCATCGAACCGTCGCCGATGATGGCGACACAGTGGCGCTCGATGCCCTGCAGCTGTGCCGCGACCGCCATGCCCAGCGCGGCGCCGATCGAGGTCGAGGAGTGGCCGACGCCGAAGGTGTCGTACTCGGATTCGTCACGCTTGGGAAAGCCGGCAAGGCCGCCTTGCTGGCGCATGCTGCCCATGCGCTCGCGCCGGCCGGTGAGGATCTTGTGCGGATAGGTCTGGTGGCCGACGTCCCACACCAGACGGTCGTCCGGGGTATTGAACACGTAGTGCAGGGCGACGGTCAGCTCCACGCTGCCGAGGTTAGAGGCGAAGTGGCCGCCGGTCTTGCTCACCGATTCGACGATGAATTCGCGCAGCTCGCGCGCAAGCTGCGGCAGGTCGCTGCGTTTCAGCTGGCGCAGGTCCGCCGGGCTGTGGATGGTGTCGAGCAGTGTGGTCATATTGTTGTTGTGTTGTGTTGTCGTTCAGAACGAGCGGGCGACGATGTAGTCGGCCAACTGTTTCAGACGCGCCGCCTTGTCACCAAACGGTGCCAGCGCGGCCAGCGCGTCGTTGTAGAGTTCGCGGGCAAACTGCTTGGCTTCCTGCAGGCCCATCAGGCTGACGTAGGTCGGCTTGTCGTTGGCCTCGTCCTTGCCGGCGGTCTTGCCGAGGGTGGCGGTGTCGGCTTCGACATCCAGCACGTCGTCGACCACCTGGAATGCCAGCCCCATGCGCTTGGCGAAATGGTCGAGGCTGTCGGTCTGCTCGGCGCTCAAAGGTTGGCCGCACATGGCGCCAAGCAGCACCGCGGCGCGAATCAGGGCGCCGGTTTTCATGCAGTGCATGAACTCCAGCTCGGTCTGGTTCAGGCTGCGGCCAACGCTAGCCAGATCAATGGCCTGGCCGCCAGCCATGCCGGCGTGACCAGAGGCGGTGGCGAGGGTGACTACCATGGCCAGCTGCTGCTGCGGGGCGACATCGGACATCGGCCGGCTGAGCAGTTCAAAGGCCAGCGTCTGCAAGGCATCGCCGACCAGTAGCGCGGTGGCCTCGTCGTAGGCGACGTGACAGGTCGGCTTGCCGCGGCGCAGCACATCGTCGTCCATGCACGGCATGTCGTCATGTACCAGCGAGTAGGCGTGGATCATTTCCACGGCACAGGCGACGCGGCCAAGGTTGGCCGCATCGGCAGCAACCAGCTCGCCTGCGGCAAACGCCAGCAGCGGGCGCACGCGCTTGCCGCCCTGCAGCGTGCTGTAACGCATCGCCTGGTGCAGCTGCTGCGGAGCGCGCTGTTCGTCCGGCAGGGCCACTTCCAGTGCGTTTTCGACGTATTGCTGGGTGGCGGTCATCCAGCCGACAAAGTTTTCATTGCTCATGGCTGATGTCCAGTGGCTTGAGTTCGCCGTTTTCCAGCACCCGTAGTTGTTGTTCGGCATCGGCCAGCTTGGCCTGGCAGAACTTCATCAGTTCGATACCCTGCTTGTAGGAGGCGAGTGCCGCATCCAGCGGCATGTCACCGCTTTCCATTGCCTGGATGATGTCTTCCAGTTGTGCCAGCGAGCTTTCAAAGCTTGCCGGCGCCTTGGCGGATTTGGCCATTACCTTATTCCTCATGCATTGTTCGGTTTACCGGTCGCCATTGTAGGTGTTTTCTGCGTCCGCACAAAGTGGCGCCTGTGTTTGCCCGCCGCGCCGTCGTAGCTGGTCGCGTGCTGCCGCGGCGGCAACAGCCCTTTTGCGTTTGACCCCCGGTGAACGGCTGTTTATCGTGGCGGCCTCAACGATTGACGAAAGGGTGACAGCGTGACGGCCAAAAGCATCTTGATTACCGGCTGTTCGTCCGGCATTGGTCTGGTGGTGGCGCAAGGCTTGGCCGCCAAGGGCTGGCGTGTGTTTGCCAGCGCGCGCAAGGCGGAAGACGTCAGCCGCCTGCAGCAGCTGGGGCTGGAGGCACTGCCGCTGGATGTGGACGACAGTACCAGCATCCACGCCGCGGTGGCCGAGGTGTTGCGCCGCACCGGCGGCACGCTGGATGCACTGTTCAACAACGCCGGTTACGGCCAGCCCGGTGCCGCCGAGGATGTGCCGCGCCACGCGATGCGGGCGCAGTTCGAGACCAACCTGTTTGGCGCCTGGGAGCTGATGAATGCGGTGTTGCCGGTGATGCGGCGCCAGGGGCATGGCCGCGTGCTGTTCAACAGCTCGGTGCTGGGTTTTGCCGCGATGAAGTATCGAGGTGCCTACAACGCCAGCAAATATGCGATGGAAGGGCTGTGCGACACCCTGCGGCTGGAGCTGGCTGGCAGCGGCATCCATGTCTGTCTGATCGAGCCGGGTCCGATCGAGAGCCGCTTCCGCTCCAATGCCCTGGCCAGGTTTCTGGCTAACATCGACATCGCACACAGTGCGCACCGCGCCTCGTACGAAAAGCAGCTGTTGCGGCTAAAAAAGGAAGGCCACGCCGCGCCGTTCACGCTGCCGGCGACGGCGGTGCTGGCCAAGGTGGAGCGGGCCTTGCTGGCCGCGCGGCCAGCGGCGCGCTACCGGGTCACCTTTCCGACGCACCTGTTCTGGTGGCTGAAGCGGCTGCTGCCGACGCGCTGGCTGGACGCGGTGCTGGGGCGGGCGGCGTGAGCGGGTTTGCCATCAGGCGGCCAAAAAAAGGCGGTCACCAGTGGTGACCGCCTTTTTTTGGCCGGGTGCAGACCCGCTCAGTCGCTGAGCCGTTCCAGGGTCTCGAATTCGACCTGGTGACAATCCTCGAACTGGCTGATCACGCTGCTGATGCGGATCTGGTAGGACTTGCCGTTGGCGAGGAAATTGAGCAGCTTGCCCGGCTTGGCAAAGGACTTGGGCACGATGAAGACGCGCTTGCCTTTCTGGGCATTGGTCTGCGTGATGTACAGGCCGTTATGGTTGGAAATGGCTTCCCGCTCGTTTTCGCTGAGGATCACCGGCAATGGCAGGCTGCCGAGCAGCTCCACGCCGATGCGGGTGCCGCCTTCCGGTAGGCGCTGCACGCGGCGGATGATGCCCAGCTGGTTGGGGCGGTCTTTTTGCGACACCCAGATGCTGCGGCCGATGATCAGGCTTTCCACCGCGCGGCCAATGTAGATCAGCCCCATGCCGACTTCGCTGGTGTCGTTGACCCGCCATTCCGGCACCAGGTTGTCGTCGCCCAGCGGCAGGGTGCGGTTGACTTTCAGGTGGTGGGCGATGCGCTCAAAACCGACTTCCACCCGCGCCTGGCCGGTCGACGACAGCCGTTCGTGACGGCGCATCGACTTGCCGCCGTCCTGTGACCAGCGCGTCGACAGCTTCTGCAGCATGTCGCGCCACAGTTCCAGACTCATTTCCGGCAGCGCGCGGGCAAAGGCTTCCGGGATGCCCTGGTCAAAATCGAGGATCAGGTCGGCAAGCCGGTTGACGACGTGGTCGCCGGACCAGTAGCGGCAGCCCTTGCCCAGCACGCCGCGGCGCAGCAGTTGTGGCGCGGCGGGCATGTCGAGGTTGATCACATACTGGAATTCGCTTTGCGTGGCCTGCAGCTCCAGCTGCACGCCTTCCACCAGTCGCTCCAGCAGCAGGTGGATGGCCTCGATTTCCTGTGGCAGCAGGTTGTCGGTCTGCGCCAGGTGCAGCATTGCCGCCTGGATCAGCAGCTCTTCCGGGGAAATGCTGCTGTTCAGCCGGTCGTACAGCGCAATGCGCTTGGTGTGGAACTGTTCCTGCTCGGCAAACTGGTACAGGTGATAGGCTTGCTGCCAGGTGTTGCCCTCGGCCGAGATGTAGCGCAGCGCGCTCCATTTCACCAGGCTCAGCTGGTGGTGCAGCGCGCGGGCGGTGGCCAGCTCGATATTGCTGTCGACGACAAAATTCTTGGCGCTGTGCATCTGGCGCAGGCACAGCTGGTAGCCGTTGGACAGTTCGGTCCAGTAGGAAAGGATGCTGGGCAGGAACGATTTTGAACGCGGCGAACCACGCAGGAACTCACTGCACAGTTTGCTGTGCATGCCCACGGACTGGCTGTCGACGTAGAGCAGGGTGCTGATGCGGTCCTTTAGGGTGACCGTGGCATCCTTATTGATCTTGCTGACCGCCTTGATGACCTCGATCAGCGTCGTGTAATACTCGTCACCCGGCAGGTTTTTCACCAGCAGGGTGGCGGAGACGGTGCTGTCGCTGGGTTTGTGCTTACCGACCAGGGACCCCAGAATGGTTTTGATGTTGTCGATCATTACGTGGAGACGGACTCGGCGAGGTTGAAGGCCAGGGTAACGTGATTATCCCGCTATATTATCGTATCTCGGACCAATAACCGAAAGTGTCATTGCTGCCTATGCTTTTTTCCGGATCTTGGCGCCTGGCCGCCGTCTTGCTGCTGTTGCCGCTGCTGGCGCACGCCAGCGCCACTCCGCCGCGGCTGGGGGTGGTGCTTGGTGGTGGCGGCGCGCGCGGTTTTGCCCACTTGGGCGTGTTGCAGGAGCTGGAGCGCTTGCGGGTGCCGGTGGCCTGCATCGCGGGCACCAGTGCCGGCGCCCTGATCGGTGGCGCCTACGCCAGCGGCCGTGCGCTGGACGAGATGGCCGGGCTGTTTCGCCGTGCCGACTGGGATGTGCTGCTGTCGGGCAAGCCGGCGCGGCAGGACGTGCCCTACCTGCGCAAGCAGGGCGATCTGGTCAACTACTTCGATCTGTCCTTTGGCGTGCGCGATGGCGAGCTGCGCATTCCGCGCGGCGCGATCAATTCGCAGGCCATCGATCTGTTCATCCGCGAGCTGACCCGCGCCCGCGACGAGCCCAGCTTCGACCGCTTGTCGATCCCGTTTCGCGCGGTGGCCACCGATCTGGAAAGCGGCGATGCGGTGGTGTTTGACCGTGGCGACCTGAGCCTGGCGATGCGCGCCAGCATGGCGGTGCCGGGGCTGTTCGATGTGGTGGAGCATGACGGCCGGCTGCTGGTGGACGGCGGCCTGGCGCGGCAGCTGCCGGTGGAAGAACTGCTCGGCGGCTGTGCCGACGTGTTGCTGGTGATCGATGTCGGCACCCCGCCGCTGAAGGCGGAGCAGCTGCGCAGCTTCATCAATGTGCTGGACCAGACCAGCTACCTGATGGTGGCGCGCAACAGCAAGGAGCAGCTGGCGAAGATGCGGCCGCAGGACTTGCTGTTGCGGCCAACCCTGGACGGCTTTTCTCCCGCCGATTTTGCGCGCAATGCCGACATCGTCGAAGTCGGCCGGCGCGCGGCGCAGGGCATCGCCGCACAACTGGCGCCGTTTGCGCTGCCGCCTGAGCACTATGCCGCCTGGCAGGCGACACAGCGGGCGCCGCTGTCGGCGCGCATCGACCGTGTCGAGGTGGCCGGCAATTTCGACTTTGTCGATCCGCAGACACTGCAGCAGCGGCTGTCGGCCGCCGCCACCGCGCTGCCGCTGGAAACCTTCCACCGTCGCCTGACCGAGGTGTTTGCCGATGGCGACCTGGAGCGGCTGTCCTACCGCGCCGCGTTCGAGCAGGGGCAGAATGTGGCGCGGGTGACGGCGGAGGAGCGCTTTGTTGGCCCCAATTACCTGCGTGCCGGCCTGAGCCTGAGCAGCGCCACCAATGGCCGTGCCAGCTTTGCCCTGCTGGGCGAGCACAAGCGCAGCTGGCTGAATGCGGCCGGCGGCATGTGGCTCAACGAATTGCGGCTGGGTGAGGAGCCGATGCTGCGCAGCGAGTGGTACCAGCCGCTGGCGACCGACAGCCAGCTGTTCGCCAGCCTGTCGGCGCGCTACGAGGACCGGCTGTATTCGCTGTACTCGCCCGGTCATCGGCGCGAGGCGGATTTCATCTTCGGCACCACGCAGGCCAATGCCGATCTGGGCTGGGATTTCCGCCAGCTCGGCGAATTGCGGCTCGGGGTGTACCAGAGTCGTACCGCGCTGCGGCTGAAGACCGGGGCGGCGGTCTACGACGACGCGCGCGAGCGGGAGAGTGCGCGCGGGGTGCGGATGCTGTTCAACTACGACCAGCTGGACAATCCACGTTGGCCGCGACAGGGCATGGCGGCCCAGTTCTCGCTGTCGGCGCCGTACACCATGGCGCTCGATGAGCGCTATCACAGTATCGGCATCCGCCTCGACGCGGCGCAGTTGTTGCCACGTGATGTCACGCTGCGCACCACCGCGCGGTTTGACGGCTCCTTCGGCCGCGGCGACGGCATGGTCTACGCACTGGGCGGTTTCAACAACCTGTCCGGCTACCAGCCGGGCGAGCTGCTGGCCAGTCGCACCGCCTTGCTGCGCAGCATGCTGTACTGGCGTGCCGCCGGCTTGCCGTCGGCGCTCGGCTCCGGGCTGTATGCCGGGGTGTCGTTCGAGGCCGGCAAGGCGTGGCGCACGGTATGGGATCAGCGCAATAGCAGCTGGTTGCCGGGTATGACGTTGTTCCTGGGCGCCGACACCGTGCTGGGGCCGTGGTCGGTCGGTGTCGGCAATGCCAAGGGCGGGCAGTGGACCGGCTATTTCAGCCTCGGCGCGCAGTACTGAGCAGGGGCGTTACGAGTTGTCCGGTGTCTTCTTGGCGCGCGGGTGGGCGCCGTCGTAGACCTTGGCCAGATGCTGGAAGTCGAGGCTGGTGTAGATCTGGGTGGTGGCCAGGTTGGCGTGGCCCAGCATTTCCTGCACCGCGCGCAGGTCGCCGGACGACTGCAGGATGTGGCTGGCAAACGAATGGCGCAGCATGTGCGGGTGCACGTGCTGCTCGCAATCGCTTTGCAGCCGCCATTTTTCCAGACGCCGCGCCAGCTGCCGCGATGACAGTCGCGTCCCCTGTTCCGACACGAACAGTGCGTCATCCTGGGTGCTGCCGCGTACGTCCAGCCAGCGGCGCAGGGCGTCGGCGGCGCTGCGGCCAACCGGCAGCAGCCGTTCGCGCTTGCCCTTGCCGCTGACCTTGACCAGCTGTTGTGACAAATCGAGGTCGGCGACATTGAGCGAGGTGGTTTCGCTCAGGCGCAGGCCGGAGGAGTACATCAACTCGAACATGGCGTGATCGCGCCATTGCAACCGTCCCTCGCTGGGCTGGTCCAGTAGCTGCATGGTGGCGTCGACGCTGAGTGCCTTGGGCAGACGTTGTGGTGCCCGCGGCGGGCGCAGGCCGGCGCAAGGGTTGGCCGCAATGTGTTCCTGCCGGATCATCCAGTGGAACAGGTTGCGCCAGCTGGACAGGATGCGCGCTAGCGAGCGCGGCGACAGCCCCTGGTGGCGCAACTGTGCCAGTGCCCGTTGCACGGCGAGGGTGTTGACCTGTTCCGGCTGCTCCAGCCGGGTCAGCCTGGCTAGATAGGTGATGTCGCGCGCGTAGGCCTCGCGCGTGTGCTTGCTCCTTGCGGCCAACTGCAGTTGCTGGTCGAACTGCTGTAGCGTTGCGGTCCAGGCGGCGTTCATGGTCAGTTGCGGCGCGCGCGGGTGGCGTTGAGGATGCGTTCCAGCAGCGACATGTCCTGCTCGTTTTTCAGCAGGGCGCCGGCAAACGGCGGCACGCCGCCGTTGTGGATCGTGCTGTCCGGCGTGCCGTCGGCCTGCAGCAGGCGCAGCCAGTCCAGCAGTTCCGAGGTCGACGGTTTTTTCTTGATGCCGGGCAGCTCGCGGATGGCGAGGAAGCTTTCCAGCGCATTGCGCAGCAGGCTGTCACGCAGGGTCGGGAAGTGGGCGTTGACGATGCGCTGCAGGGTGTCCTGGTCCGGAAAACGGATGTAGTGGAAGAAGCAGCGGCGCAGGAAGGCGTCGGGCAGCTCTTTCTCGTTGTTGGAGGTGATGACGATGATGGGACGCTGGTGAGCCTTGATCTGCTCCTGCGTCTCGTGCACGAAGAACTCCATCTGGTCCAGTTCGCGCAGTAGATCGTTGGGGAACTCGATGTCGGCCTTGTCGATTTCGTCGATCAGCAGTACCGGTGCCTCGCTGGCCTCGAACGCCTGCCACAGCTTGCCTTTGACGATGTAGTTGCTGATGTGGTGCACGCGCTCGTTGCCGAGCTGCGAGTCGCGCAGGCGCGAGACGGCATCGTACTCGTACAGGCCGTGCTGCGCCTTGGTGGTGGATTTGACCGGCCACACGATCAGCTGCTTGCCCAGCGCTTTGGCCAGTTGCTCGGCGAGCATGGTCTTGCCGGTGCCTGGTTCGCCCTTGATCAGTAGCGGGCGTTCCAGGGTGATGGCGGCGTTGACCGCGGTCATCAGGTCGGGGGTGGCAATGTACTGCTCGCTGCCGGTGAATTTCTGCTTCATGTGATGGGCTCGTGTTGGATGGTGGTTGCCGAACGAAAGCGGCCACTCAGGGTGGCCGTTGCGGTGCAGCAGTGCCTGCGCTGATTATGGTTCAGCTACAGGACGCGCCAGGGTGTTACTGGCGGATGAATTCGTTTTCCAGGTCTTCCAGCGATAGCTGCCAGTGCTGCATCATGTGGCGCAGCAGCAGCATTTCCGGGTCGCTGATCGCACTGTCGGCCTTGCAGATGTCCAGCGCGATGGCGCAGCACAGCAGGCGCTTGCTGCGATCGGTAATCACGTCCAGCACCTCGTTGACGCGCTGCGGCGACAGTAGGTGGATGGTGCCATCGTTTTCGGCTTCGTCGGAGACGTCATCGCAGTACTTTGCCAGCACCTCGATGAAGCGCTTGCGCGATAGGCCGATGATTTCATAGACGTTCAGGCTTTCCATGGATTCGATCTCGCGCGCTTCCATTTCGCCATCGGTAATCATGAACATGGCAAGGATGCGGGCAAGCGCTTCCGGACTGTTCGTGGGGTAGTTCTTCATGTCGCGACTCCTTCTTGTTTCAGTCTGAATTGCGCGGCAAAGGCGGCTGGTACAGCGGTTGCTTTCCGCTGCTGGTAGTCAAAGAAGACAATGCCGGTCTTGATATGCAGTATTGCGGCATTGTCGCTCAAGCGTCGGGCTTGGTAAATGAAATCGCAGCCGCAGCGGCTAAAGTCGGTGATGCCGAGGCTGAATGCCAGCGTGTCGCCATGAAAGGCTTCGTTGCGGTAGATCACCGCGGCGTCGCTCATGATGATGCCGGCACCGTAAACATCCATCTCGGTGCAGTCAATACTCTGCAGGAAACGCAGCCGGACCTCGTGGGCGAAGCGCAGTGCGGCATCGTTGCCCATATGGCCGCCGTAGTTGATATCGCTGATGCGGATGTCGAGCCGACAGTCGAATACCGGGTTGTCGATCTCCGGCAAGGTGAGGCGTGCCATGCGTTAACCTGTTGCGAGGGTTTTTGTCATACTGCGCCCGCTGTTAATCTTTATCAATACTTTCCTCGGCGCCGGTAATCTAGTATGAATACAACAATTCAATCGTGTGTCGAGACGGGAGGTCACCATGTATCAGCGTATTTTTGTGCCGGTTGATGATAGCGAAACATCGGCATTGGCCCTGGCTGAAGCGTGCAAGCTGGCCAAGGAGGTTGGTGCCGCGGTGAAGATGGTGCACGTGGTGGATTTGGCGCAGTTTGGCTGGGGTGGTGCCGAGTTTCTGGATGCCGCGGAATTGCAGGGTTCGATTCGCGAGGCGGGCGAACAGGTGCTGTCTCAGGCCCGAACGCGCGCCGAGGCGCTGGGTGTGGTGCCGGAGACGGGCATCATCGAAAGCTGGGGCGATCGCATCGCCAGTGTCATCATGGACGACGCCAGCAAATGGGGGGCGGATCTGCTGGTGATGGGGACCCACGGCATTGGCGGGCTGATGCACCTGCTGCTGGGAAGTGTGGCCGAAGGGGTGCTGAAGATTGCCGATGTGCCGGTGCTGCTGGTGCGCAATAGCGGCGATTGATAACGTTTTTCGCCTGTAGTGCCGACCTTGTCCTGCTTCAGACATCAAAAAACGCCGACGACC
>NZ_LFDT01000046.1:0-14198 GCF_001037925.1 Vogesella sp. EB
GCGGCCAGGGTTGGCCGCAAGGGCCGGCGTCGCGGAGCCATCGACCAGTGCCAGCGGCGCCGGCGGCAGCGTGCCGGGCAAGGCGGCGGCACGGGCGGCGAGGCTGTCGCCCAGCACCACTTCCACCGCGCTGCGCCACTGTTCGTCCACCTGCAGGCTTTGCCACAGCGCCGGCGCACCGTCCAGCTGCTGCGCCGCCAGCCAGCCGGCCAGCTGCTCGCCGGCGGCTTCGCGTGCCAGCACCGCGTCCAGCGCGGCGACTTCGGCCTCGGCGCGGGCGGCATCGCTATTGAATTCGTGCAGCGTCTTGTCCAGCTGTTCGCGCTCGCTGGCGAGATCCGCCTGCTTAGCTTCGTCGGCAACCAGCCGGGCACGCACCGCGTCCAGCGCCGCCTGCGCGCGCGCGACCTCGGCCTGCGCCGCTTCCAGCACGCCGCTGTCGGGCAGATTAAGATCGTGCAGTTCACGGCGCAGCGCGTCTTCGCGCCCGGCCAGCTGCTCGATGCTGCGGCGCAGGTGCTCGCCCTGCTGCCGCGCCAGATCGCGTTCGCGGGTGAGGTTGGCGATCTGCGCCGTCATCTGCGCCAGGCGCTGGTCGGCAACGCGGAACGCGGCCTCGGCACCGGGCAGGCCGTCGGCGCCGTCTTCCAGCCCCATCTGCGCCTCTTCCATGCGCATTTGCGCCTCTTCGCGGCGCGGCAGCCAGTCGTCCAGTTCGTACTCGACCTGGGTCTTCTGCTCCGCCAGCTGCTGGCGTTCGTTGCGGGCGCTGGCCAGATCGCGCTCCAGCCGCTCGCGGCTTTGCAGGCGGTGGCGCTGCTGTTCTTCCAGCCGCGCCAGCGTGGCGTTGGCTTCGAACAGCGCCTGCTGCGCCTCGTGCACCGCGTCGCTGGCGGCGTAGTGCGTCTCGCGCACCGTTTCCAGCTCGGCTTCGAGGTGGGTGTGCGCCGCTTCCAGCGCGGCCTCTTCGGTTTCGATGCGCGCCAGTTCGCTGCGCGCGGCGGCCTCGCTGCACGCCGCTTCCTCGCGCCGCGCCAGCGCCAGCAGGTTCTGCTTGAAGGTCAGCGCGCCGCGCATGTTCTGGTAGTTGGCCGCCACCTCCGCCTGCTCGGTGAGGCGCTCGACCTGGCGTTCCAGCTCCAGCTTGAGGTCGTCGATGCGGGTCAGGTTGTCGCGGGTGTCGGCGAGGCGGCTTTCGGTTTCGCGGCGGCGCTCCTTGTAGCGCGACACGCCGGCGGCTTCTTCCAGATAGGCGCGCAGTTCTTCCGGGCGCGCCTCGATGATGCGCGAGATCATGCCCTGCTCGATCACCGCGTAGCCGCGCGCGCCGACGCCGGTGCCGAGGAACAGGTCGGTGATGTCGCGGCGGCGCACCTGCTGGTTGTTGATGTAGTAGCTGGATTCACCCTGCCGCGTCAGCACGCGCTTGATCGATACCTCGGCGTACTGGCCCCACGGACCGGTGAGCTGGCCGTCGCCGTTGTCGAACACCAGCTCCACCGAGGCGCGCGATACCGGCTTGCGCGTGCTGGAGCCGTTGAAGATCACGTCCTGCATCGATTCGCCGCGCAGCTGCTTGGCCGACGACTCGCCCAGCACCCAGCGCACGGCGTCGATGACGTTGGACTTGCCGCAACCGTTGGGGCCGATCACCGCCACCAGCTGGCCGGGCACGGCGATGCTGGTGGGGTCGACGAAGGACTTGAAGCCCGCCAGTTTGATGTGAGTGAGGCGCAAGGGGTATCCAGCTCAGGAGAAATCAGTCTGCCATTTTAGCAAGCAACCGCGCCGCTGCGGCCAACCTTTGTCGGCCGGCCGCCGTGCCGCGCGGCCACGGTGGCGCTTTTGCGCGATGTCCTTTGCCGGCCATGACAATGGTTGCCATAATGCAGGCATGGATACGCTGACCCTTGCACATCATTTTCTGATCGCCATGCCCAGCATGACCGACCCGCTGTTTGCCAAAAGCATCGTCTACATTTGCGAGCACGGCGAACAGGGGGCGATGGGCATGATCATCAACAAGCCCTCCGGCCTGGTGCTGGCGCAGCTGCTGGAGCAGATCGACCTGCCGCTGGCCAACGACGAAGCCAATACCGTGCCGGTGCACTTCGGCGGCCCGGTACAGCCGGATCGCGGTTTCGTGCTGCACACGCCGATCGGCAACTGGCAATCGACGCTGACCATCACCGACGACATGGCGCTGACCACCTCCAAGGACATCCTGCAGGCGGTATCGGAGGCACAGGGCCCGGACAAGCTGCTGGTCAGCCTCGGCTATTCCGGCTGGGAAAAGGGCCAGCTGGAAGAGGAAATCGCCGCCAACCAGTGGCTGACCGTCGCCGCCGCCGACTGGGTGATCTTCGACACCCCGAGCGAAGCGCGCTTCGACAGCGCCATCAAGCTGCTGGGCTTCGACCCGTCACTGCTGTGCACGGATGCCGGTCATGCATAAGGGCACGCTGCTGGGCTTCGACTTTGGCGAGCAGCGCATCGGCGTGGCACTGGGCGAGCCGGAGCTGGGCATCGCCACGCCGCTGGCCACCATCAGCAGCGACAGCAACGAGGTGCGCTTTGCCGCCATCGGCAAGCTGATTGAGGAGTGGCAGCCGACCGGTTTTGTCGTCGGCCTGCCGACACACATGGACGGCAACGCCCACGCACTGACCGCGCTGTGCCGCAAGTTCGCGCAGCGCCTGCACGGCCGCTACCGGCTGCCGGTGTGGCTGGTGGACGAGCGGCTGACCTCGGTGATCGCCGAGGGCCTGCTGGAGGAAGCCGGCGTGCGCGGCCGCAAGCAGAAGCCGGTGCTGGACCAGGTGGCGGCACAGGCGATCGTGATGGCGTGGTTCGAGGAGCCGGGCGAACGTCTGGGCTGAGCCCTGCCCCACTACACAAAAAAAGCCCGCTGCGGTGCAGCGGGCTTTTTGTTTGCGCTGGCGGCCAACGTTGGCCGCAACGGATTAGCGGCGCTTGGCGGCCTTGGCGACGCGGGCCTCGCGCTCCAGACGCGCGACTTCCTTCTCCGCGGCGCGCAGTACCGCGGCTTCCTTGGCCGCCTTTTCCCACGCGCGCCATTCGTCCGGCCGCTCCAGCGTCATGCGCCCGATGGCGCCGCTGCGGAAGTCGGACAGCACGATTTCCGATGCCTTCTGGATGTTGACGCGACCGCCGGGCAGCATGCCGCCACGCTTGCGGCCGATCTGCTCCAGCACCTGCCAGTCCTGCATGCCGGCGATGTCGCCGATGTTGTAGCGCGCGTCCAGCTCCTTGCCGTAGTAGCGGATCAGGTAGGCCAGCAGCTCCAGCGCCACCTCTTCTTCATCCATCGCGTTGCGACCCACCGCGCCGCTGGCGGCGAGGTTGTAGCCGCCCTGCGGCACCACGATCTTCGGCCACAGCATGCCGGGGGTATCGAACAGCTCGATCTCGTCGCACAGCATGATGCGCTGCTGACCCTTGGTGATGCCCGGCTCGTTACCGGTCTTGGCGATGCGGCGGCCGGTGATGCTGTTGATCAGCGTCGACTTGCCGACGTTGGGAATGCCGCAGATCACCACCCGCAGCGGCTTGTCGATGGTGCCGCGATTGGGCGCCACGTCCATGCAGGCCTCGATCAGCTTTTGCGCCGGCGATTTTTCCGAGGCATCAAGGCCGATAGCGATGGTGCCCGGCTTGCGATACCAGTTCAGCCACTGCTGGGTGATGGCCGGATCGGCCAGATCCTGCTTGTTGAGTACCTTGATCGACGGCTTGCGCTTGGCCAGCTGCGCGATCATCGGGTTGGCGCTGGAGGCCGGCAGGCGCGCGTCCAGCATTTCAATGACCACATCGATTCCGCCAAGACGCTCTTGCAGCTCTTTCTTGGCTTTGTTCATGTGTCCGGGGAACCATTGGATGGCCATGTATTATCGCTTTCGTAGTGGGTCGAGCAGCGATGACAGCCCGTTGTGATCCAGCTCCTGCATCAGCGCCAGCAGGCGGCCGATCTCGCCCGGCGGAAAGCCCTCGCGGGCAAACCAGTTCAGGTAGTGCCCGGGCAGGTCCGCGATCACGCGGCCCTTGTACTTGCCGTAGGGCATCACGCGGGTGACGAGCAGTTGCAGATGTTCGGGATTCATCGCGTTCATTCAAAAATCAGCCGCGCATTGTGCCAAAGCTGTGACCAATGCGCAGCAAGCATTCACTGCGGCAGCGGGCGGCGCTCGTTAAACGCCAGAAAACCGCGCACGATGCGGTACACGTACCACACCCACACCGCAAAACCGGTGACGAAGCCCAGCCCCAGAAGCAGGATCAGCGGCCAGGAAACGGCAAAACCGATCACCGCCCACCAGAAGGTGCGGATTTGCCAGGCAAAGTGGCTTTGCCACTCGGTACCGGCGGCGTCATCACGCTTGAGGTAGTTGATGATGATGCCGACGATGGCGGTGACCCCGACAAACAGGCTTAGCGCCTGCAGCGCATACACCACCAGGGTCAGGGTTTTCAGGGTGTCGTCGGCGCGGGGTACGCGTTGCAGATAACCGTCGTCCATGTCTTCTCCCGTTCAAGCATAGCTAACAAAACCGTTACGCGGCGGCACTGCCGTCACGCCAGGCTTTGTTAGCCATGCTGTTTGTGTGCGCCGGCATCACGCCAGCCGCGCCAGTGCCTGTTGCAAACGCGCCAGATGTGCGGCCAGCTGGCGGCGCAGTGCCAGCGATTGCGCCACCGGCGATGTGGCCACACTCAGCAGCTGCTCGCCATGACCGTGGGTGCGCCACGGCCGCGCGCCACAAAACAGCGAAAACGAGCGCAATAGTGGGCAATCCAGTGCCAGTTTACGCGATAGCTGCTGCAAACGCAGGTTTACCGCGTCCATCAGTGCCAGTTCGTGGCTGGCCAGCTCCAGATGCTGCAGCGCAAACACCAACACCCGCGCCGCCAGCCAGTCGGCACGTTGCGGCGAGCGGCCGCCGGCCGACAGGTAGGCCAGGCTGCGCACTTCGGGGAACAGCGATTCCAGCACCGCCGGCTGCGACTGCCCGGCAAGCAGGGCTTGCAGGCGGGCCACCGGGTTGCCGGGCTGGTGCGAGCAGTGCTCGACATCGCTGATGATGCACAGCGCGCTGCTGATGCCGTGGTTTGTCGCTGGCAGCTGCCAGCATCGATTGTTTTCCATGTTCGGACTCCGTTGGGTGCCGCAAACCGGAAACATTGGAACTGCCCAGAAACACCAATGCCGCCAGAGTGCGGCGGCATTGATTCAGGGATTCGGGGTAAGGCTTATTCAGCCCGTGACGCGTCCTGGTGCCGCCGGAGAAGTGCGGTAACCATAATAATAAGCGTGGGACACGAAACGGATAACAGTAGCCATAGCGGACGATGATGCGCCCGCGCGGCGCCGGCTGTCAAGCCGCGTCGCCATTTGAGCTGCGCGCGATGGCGCAATACAATGCGTCATTCCTGCATCGGCAGGCCAGACGATGCAGTTTTTTCGCAAACAGGACAAGGACGCAACATGAACAAGCATGCCAGCGGCGGACTGGTGTACTCCACCGAACACGGCCGCATGTGCCCCGCCTGCCGCGCGCCACTGGACGCCTGCGTCTGCCAGCGCGCGCCGGCACCGGCCGGCGACGGCATCGTGCGCGTGCGCCACGAGACCAAGGGCCGCAAGGGCAAGGGCGTGACGGTGATCAGCGGCGTGCCGCTGGCCGGCAGCGAACTGCTGGCGCTGGGCAAGCAGCTGAAGGCGCGCTGCGGCACCGGCGGCACGGTCAAGGATGGCCAGATTGAGATCCAGGGCGAGCACGTGGCGCTGCTGATGGCCGAGCTGCAAAAGCAGGGCTGGACGGTGAAACGCAGCGGCGGCTGAAGCTTGCGGCCAACCTTGGCCGCAATCCGAGCCACGGTGATCCGTTAGTGGCGAAAGCAGGCACGCCAACGCCTGATCGCGAGCAGAGGGCGGCGCGGGCGGTGCGTCATCCCAACCGGTGCACCCCGCGTTGGCGGCAATGAAAAACGCCGCCAGCGGTCTGCTGGCGGCGTGTTCGGGTGATGCGGGATTACATGTTCGGGTAATTCGGCCCGCCGCCACCTTCCGGTGTCACCCAGTTGATGTTCTGGGTCGGGTCCTTGATGTCACAGGTCTTGCAGTGCACGCAGTTCTGCGCGTTGATCTGCAGCCGTGGCTCGCCCTCTTCGCGACCGACGATCTCGTACACCCCGGCCGGACAGTAGCGCTGTTCCGGCGCGTCGTACTTTTCCAGGTTGATGCGGATCGGCACCGACGCGTCCTTCAGCTGCAGGTGCGGCGGCTGCTCTTCGCTGTGGTTGGTGTTGGAGATGAACACCGACGACAGGCGGTCAAAGGTCAGCACCCCGTCCGGCTTCGGATAGCTGATCGGCGTGCACTCGTCCTTGGGCTTCAGGCACTCGTGGTCGGCGTGCTTGTGGCGCAGCGTCCACGGCGCCTTGCCGCGGAACAGATAGGTGTCGATCGCCGAGTAGATCATCGCCGGCCACAGCCCCCAGCGGAACGCCGGGCGGATGTTGCGCACACTGTGCAGCTCGTCATGCAGCCAGCTCTGCTTGAAGGCGGCGGTATAGCCGACCGCTTCCGCGCCCTGCGCCTCGGGGTTGGCCGCAAACAGCGCGAACACCGCTTCCGCCGCCAGCATGCCGGACTTCATCGCGGTGTGGGTACCCTTGATCTTCGGCACATTGAGGAAGCCGGCGGTATCGCCGACCAGCACGCCACCGGCGAAGGTCAGTTTCGGGATGCTCTGCAGGCCGCCTTCGGAAATCGCGCGTGCGCCGTAGGACAGGCGGCGGCCGCCTTCGAACACGCCCTTGATCGCCGGGTGGGTCTTGAAGCGCTGGAATTCCTCGTACGGCGACAGGTAGGGGTTCTCGTAATCGAGGCCGACCACGAAGCCGACCACCACCTGGTTGTTTTCCAGATGGTAGAGGAAGGAGCCGCCGTAGGTTTTCTGATCCATCGGCCAGCCGGCGGTGTGGGTGATCTTGCCGGCTTCGTGCAGCTCCGGCTTCACTTCCCACAATTCCTTGATGCCGATGCCGTAGGTCTGCGGATCGGCGCCGGTGCGCAGCTGGAAGCGCTCGAACAGGCCCTTGGTCAGCGAGCCGCGACAGCCTTCGGCGAACACGGTCTGCTTCGCCCACAGCTCGATGCCCGGTTCGCCCTCTTCGTCACCGTTCTTGCCGGTGCCGACGTTGCCGGTGGCCACGCCCTTGACCGAGCCGTCGGCGTGGTACAGCACTTCGGCGGCAGCAAAGCCGGGATAGATCTCCACCCCCAGTTCTTCCGCCTGCTGCCCCAGCCAGCGACAGAAGTTGCCGAGGCTGATGATGTAGTTGCCGTGATTGTTCATCTGCGGCGGGGTCGGCAGCTTGATCGACTCGGTTTCGGTCAGCAGCAGGAAGCTGTCCTGCTTGGCCGGAGTGTTGAGCGGCGCGCCCTTCTCTTTCCAGTCCGGGATCAGCTCGTTCAGCGTGCGTGGCTCCAGCACGGCGCCGGACAGGATGTGGGCGCCGATTTCGGAGCCTTTTTCCAGCAGACAGACACTGAGTTCCTGACCTTTTTCGGCAGCCAGCTGCTTGAGACGGATGGCGGCAGACAGGCCGGAAGGCCCGCCGCCGACTACCACCACGTCGTATTCCATGTATTCGCGTTCCACCGCTTCTCCTTTGCGCTGGCAGGGGACAATAAGCGCAATGATGCCAATGAAAGTGGCTGCGCGTCAAAATCAAACAAGCGTTTAAACGGTTCCGGCGGCGCGCAGTTGTGCAATTGCCACCGCGTCGTAGCCCAGATGCTGCAGCAGCGCGTCGGTGTGTTCACCCAGTGCCGGTGGCGGCGTCAGGTACTGCGGCGGGGTGGCTGACATCTTGATCGGGCAGGCCACCTGGGGCACGTTCTGCCCTTTACTGTCGGTCATCTGCAACGCCATGTCGCGATGACGAATCTGCGGGTCGGCAAATGCCTCGGCGACGGTATTGATCGGGCCGCACGGCACGCCGGCAGCATCGAGCAGTTTCAGCCATTCGTCGCGACCACGCGCCATGAAGGCCTCGGCCAGCAGCGGCACCAGCGTGGCACGGTGCTGCACCCGCTTCGGGTTGCTGGCGAAGCGCTCGTCGGCGGCCAGTTGCGGCAGTTGCAGTACCTCGCACACCGCGCGGAACTGCTTGTCGTTGCCGCAGGCGAGGATGAAATGGCCGTCGCCGCCGGTCTTGAATACCTGGTAAGGCACGATATTGGGGTGGGCATTGCCCAGCCGCGGCGGCACTTCGCCGCCGACCAGCCAGTTCATGTTGACGTTGGACAGCATCGCCAGCGCGCAGTCGAACAGTGCCATGTCGATGTACTGGCCGACGCCGGTGTGGTGGCGCGACAGCAGTGCCGCCTGTACCGCATTGGCGGCGTACAGGCCGGTAAACAGGTCGGTGACCGCGACGCCGACCTTGTGCGGCTCGCCGTCGGCGGGGCCGGTGATGCTCATCAGCCCGGACATGCCCTGCACGATGTAGTCGTAGCCGGGCAGCTCGGCGTAGGGACCATCCTGGCCAAAGCCGGTGATCGAGCAGTACACCAGCCGCGGGTTGAGCTGTTGCAGGCTGTCATAGTCGAGGCCGTACTTCTTCAGGCCGCCGACCTTGTAATTTTCCAGCAGCACGTCGCATTCGGTCGCCAGCTGGCGCACGATCTGCTGCCCGGCCGGCTGGGTAATGTCGACGGTGAGCGACTGCTTGCCGCGGTTGGCGGCGAGATAATAGGCGGCGGTACCGTCCGGCAGGCTGGGCGGCGACCAGTGGCGGGTATCGTCGCCGCTGCTGGGGCGCTCCACCTTGATCACTTCCGCGCCGAGATCGGCCAACAGCTGCCCGGTCCACGGCCCGGCGAGGACACGACTCAGATCCAGAACCTTGATACCCGACAATGCGCCAGCCATGATGCTTCTCCTTTGCGGCCAACCTTGGCCGCGAAAAAAATGGCTCGGTTGCACCGAGCCCTAAGGACAGACAGGAACCAACTCGCGCCGCTGGTGGAGGCCGGCGGCGGTACATCACACTCCAGGCGCACGGGACACCCTTGCCCGGTGCGCCCGCAAGCGATCAGGCAAACGCCTGAATACCGGTCTGGGCGCGACCCAGAATCAGGGCGTGCACGTCGTGCGTGCCCTCGTAGGTGTTGACGGCTTCCAGGTTCATCACGTGACGGATGATGTGGAATTCGTCGGAAATGCCGTTACCGCCGTGCATGTCGCGGGCAACGCGGGCGATGTCCAGCGCCTTGCCGCAGTTGTTGCGCTTGATCAGGCTGATCATTTCCGGCGCGGCACGGCCTTCGTCCATCAGGCGGCCGACACGCAGCGCGGCCTGCAGCGCCAGGCTGATTTCGGTCTGCATATTGGCCAGCTTCAGCTGCACCAGCTGGGTGGCCGCCAGCGGACGGCCGAACTGCTTGCGGTCCAGCGTGTACTGGCGGGCACCGTGCCAGCAGAACTCGGCGGCGCCCATCGCGCCCCAGGCGATGCCGTAGCGCGCCTTGTTCAGGCAGCCGAACGGGCCTTTCAGGCCTTTCACGTGCGGCAGCAGCGCGTCTTCACCCACTTCCACGTTGTCCATCACGATTTCGCCGGTGATGGACGCGCGCAGCGAGAACTTGCCCTCGATCTTCGGTGCCGACAGGCCCTTCATGCCTTTTTCCAGCACGAAGCCGCGGATCTCGCCGTCGTCGTCCTTGGCCCACACCACGAACACGTCGGCGATCGGGCTGTTGGTGATCCACATCTTGCTGCCGTTGAGCACGTAGCCGCCGTCCACCTTGCGGGCGCGGGTCTTCATGCCGGCCGGGTCGGAGCCGGCATCCGGCTCGGTCAGGCCGAAGCAGCCGACCCATTCGCCGGTCGCCAGTTTCGGCAGGTACTTGTCTTTTTGCGCGTCGGTGCCGTAGGCCCAGATCGGGTGCATCACCAGGCTGGACTGTACCGACATCGCCGAGCGGTAGCCGGAGTCCACGCGTTCCACTTCACGCGCCACCAGGCCGTAGGCCACGTGCGACAGGCCGGCACAGCCGTGGGTGTCGATGGTGCAGCCGAGCAGGCCCAGCTCGCCCATCTCGCTCATGATCTCGCGGTCGAAGCGCTCTTCGCGGTTGGCCGTCAGCACCCGCGGCAGCAGGCGCCCCTGGCAGTAGGCGTAGGCGCTGTCGCGCACCATGCGTTCTTCGTCAGTCAGCTGATCGTTCAGTAACAGTGCGTCATCCCACTGAAAAGGGGCGCGATTGGATGCTGCAGCCATGTGGACTCTCCTTAAGTAATTCCGCATTGCGGAATTACGTTCTACAATGCAAAATAGACTAACAACTCGGCCAGACGCTGTAAAGTTTTTTCTTGGTCGATATAAGGCGGTGCACTATTCTTGCCACTCATCCAGAAAGAGAGCCGATTGCCGATGTCGTCAAACCCTGTTGCAGACGAGGAAAAAGACCGCCTGTTCGTCGGAGCGCTGGCCCGTGGCCTGCGCGTGCTGGCGGCGTTCCAGCCCGGCGAGGGCGCGCTGTCCAACCAGGTACTGGCGCAACGGACCGATCTGCCGAAATCCACCGTGTCGCGGCTGACCTATACCCTGACCAAGCTCGGCTACCTGTCCCAGGATCACGACACCGGCTACTACCGGCTGGGGCTGGCGGTGCTGGCGCTGGGCTCCACCGTGCTCGGCAGCTACGACATCCGCCGCGTCGCGTCGCCGCTGATGCGCGACTTTGCGATGCAGCACACCATCTCGGTCAGCCTCGGCATGCGCGACGGCACCGACATCGTCTATCTGGAAACCTGCCGCAGCCAGGCGCGGGTATCGGTGCAGCTCACCGTCGGCTCGCGCGTGCCGCTGGCCAGTACCGCCATCGGCCGCGCCTGTTACGCCATCCTGTCGCCGGCGGAGCGCGCCGCGCTGGCGCCGGAGCTGGCGCAGCGCTACGGCGGCGACTGGCCGGCGGTCGCGGCGCGGCTGCAGGCCAGCGGCGAGCACTATGCGCAATACGGCTACAGCGAATCGTTCGGCGAGTTCGAGCGCGACGTGATGGCGGTCGGCGTCGCGCTGCCGTCGCCGGTGCCGGGCATGCCGGTGGTGTGCCTCAATGCCAGCGGCCCGGCCTTCGCCTTCAACGCCGACACCATGCGCCGCCAGATCGCGCCGGCGCTGATGCAGCTGGCGCGCCAGATCGTGCCCTGAGCCGGCAGCCGTCCCGACAAGCACAAAAGGTTGGCCGCAACACTTGCGGCCAACCTTTTGTCGTTTTTGCGCGGCGGGTGCCGCCTGTCTCAGGTGCGGATGTACTTCACCAGCTGCTCGATCACGAACTGCTGCTCGGCGATGGTGGCGTGCACCAGGTCGCCGATCGACAGCAGGCCGATCACGCGGTTGTCCTCCATCACCGGCAGGTGGCGGATACGGCGCTCGGTCATCAGTGCCATGCACTCGCCGATGCTCTGCTCCGGGCTCACGAAGATCACCTTGCTGGTCATGATGTCGCGCACCTTGGTGCCGGCCGAGGTGCGCCCCAGCAGCACGATGCGCCGCGCATAGTCGCGCTCGGAGAAAATGCCGACCACATCGCCCATCTCCATCACCAGGATGGCACCGACGTCGCGTTCCGCCATCACCTGCAGCGCCTGGAACACCGTCATTTCCGGCCCGACGCTGATCAGCTCCTTGATTGCCTTGTTTTCCAGCAGTTGTCGCACTGTTTGCATGCCGCCCTCCCCCTTGATGACCGCCCGGCATATGCCGGAGTAGAACCGTATTGCGTTCAATATAGACAGCCGCCGGCCAGGACCAAAAGAAAAAGGCCGCAACAGCGGCCTTTGGCAGGGAACGGGCGCGGAATCAGCCGGCCTTGATCATGGTGCCGACGCCTTCGTCGGTGAGGATTTCCAGCAGCAGCGCGTGCGGTACGCGGCCGTCGATGATGTGCACCGAGTTGACGCCGCTCTTGGCCGCGTCCAGCGCCGAACTGATCTTCGGCAGCATGCCGCCGCTGATGGTGCCGTCGGCAAACAGCTCGTCGACCTTGGCTGCGGTGAGGCCGGTGAGCAGGTTGCCCTGCTTGTCCAGCACGCCGGGGGTATTGGTCATCAGCACCAGCTTTTCCGCCTTCAGCGTCTCGGCCAGCTTGCCGGCGACCACGTCGGCGTTGATGTTGTAGGCCTCGCCGTCCTGGCCGACACCGATCGGCGCGATCACCGGGATGAAGTCGTGGCTGTCCAGCAGCGCCACCAGGCTCGGGTCGATGTGCTCGATGTCGCCGACCTGGCCGATGTCGATGTTTTCATCGGATTCCGATTTCAGGAACAGCTTGCTGGCGCGGATGAAGTGGCCGTCCTTGCCGGTGATGCCGACCGCCTTGCCGCCGTGCTTGTTCAGCAGTGACACGATTTCCTTGTTCACCAGGCCGCCGAGCACCATTTCCACCACGTCCATGGTTTCGCTGTCGGTGACGCGCATGCCCTGGATGAACTGGCCTTCCTTGCCGACGCGCTCCAGCAGCTCATTGATCTGCGGGCCGCCGCCGTGCACCACCACCGGGTTGAGGCCGACCAGTTTCAGCAGCACGATGTCCTTGGCGAAGTCTTCCTTCAGCTTGTCGTCGGTCATCGCGTTGCCACCGTATTTCACCACGATGGTCTTGTTGTTGAAGCTGCGGATATATGGCAGCGCTTCGGCCAGAATCGCGGCCTTGTCGATGGGGGCTACGCTCACGGGGCATCTCCACGGTAGTCGGAATCAGAAACAGCTATTGCTGCGCCGCATTCTACCCAAGCACGGCCGATTCGGCTGGCGTTTGTGCACATCCGGCCGCGATTAAGCGGCTGTTGGCAACGCTGCAACAGGCCGCCATCGCCAATACGCCATTTGCAAATAAATTTCGATTTATTAATTGCCGATACCGAGCTCTTGCACTAAAGTCCGGCCATCAGATTAATGAACAAGTATTCAGAGAACACCGCCATGAGCAAACCATCCTGCTGTCCGATCACCCGCTGGCACCGCCGCAAGGAAGTCCGCCCGGCGGAGATCCTGGACGCGGCGCTGGCGCTGTTTGTCGAGCGCGGCTTCAAGTCCACCAAGATGGAAGACATCGCCAAGGCCGCCGGCGTCACCAAGGGCACGCCCTATTTGTACTTCGAGAACAAGGAAGACATCTTCAAGGCGGTGCTGCGCGAGAACCTGGTGACGCGGCTGGCCAGCTTTGCCGAGCTGGAGCAGCAATTCGACGGCAGCAGCGCCGAACTGCTGCGGCTGATGATGCGGCGCTGGTGGATGGAAGTCGGCGAATCGCCGCTGGCCGGCATCTGCAAGCTGATGTTCGCCGAGGCCACCAACTTCCCGGAGCTGGCGCGCTTCTACCACCACGAGGTGATCGAGCCCAGCCACAACATGCTGCTGCGCATCCTGCAGCGCGGCGTCGCCCGCGGCGAGTTCCGCGACATCAACCCGCACGCGGTGGTCGACACCCTGGTGGCGCCGATGATGCTGACCATGACCTGGCGCTGCTCCTTCGGCAAGGTAATCACCGACAGCCAGCACCGTTCCATGCCGCCGCTGCAGTACCTGGAACTGTCGCTGGACCTGATGCTTAACGGCCTGATGTCCGGCCGTCAGCCACAACAATAAAACGCAACGAGGAAATCACGATGGCACCGCACTACCACCGGCTGGCCCTGGCCAGCGCACTGCTGCTGACCCTGTCCGCCTGCCAGGACGAGGTCAAACCGGTCGAGGAAATCCGCCCGGTCCGCTACACCACCGCCAGCAGCAGCGACGCTGCCGCCAGCCAGCAATTCAGCGGCGAGGTCCGCGCCCGCCAGGAGAGCCGTCTCGCCTTCCGCGTCGCCGGCAAGGTGGTGGAGAAGCGCGTCAACAGCGGCGAGCGCGTGCGGAGCGGCCAGGTGCTGGCGGTGCTGGATGCCAGCGATTACCAGCTCGACAGCCAGGCCAAGGCGGCACAGCTGGCGGCGGCACAGGCCAATCTGCTGCAGCAGCAGGCCGATCTCCGGCGCTTCCGCGAGTTGCTGACCCAGAATTTCATCAGCGCGGCACAGGTCGACCGCCAGCAGGCGGCGGTCAGCAGCGCGCGCGCCAGCCTGCAGCAGGCGCAGGCGGCGCTGGCCGCCAGCCGCAACCAG
>NZ_LFDT01000047.1:0-14185 GCF_001037925.1 Vogesella sp. EB
GTAGTGCGATAGCTGCTCGGCGTCGCTGGCGTAGTAGGCGCCGGGCGCGTCGTAGTGCTGCAGGCTGGATTGCAGGCGGGCACCATCCAGCCCCTGCTCGATCGCGGTCTCGTCGCCGCTGTGGCCGGTGGCCACCGGCTGGTAGTCGTAAGTGGCCAGCGCCACGCTGCCGGGTACGATCTGGCGTGCGCCGTCCCAGCGGGTGAGGCCGTCCTCTTCTTCGGTCGCATCGCTGCGGTGGAAGCGCACGCGGCCAAGGTTGGCCGCAGGCAGGCTGTACGGATCGTCGAAGGCCAGCAGCTTGACCTGCGGTGTATCGCCATCCAGGTGCTCGTAGCGCCAGCTCAAGCCTTCCTCGCGCAGCAGGCGGGTGATGAAATCGTGATCGGATTCGCGGTACTGCAGGCAGTAGCTGCGAGCCGGCAGCGGGCCGGCCAGCGCGAAGTCCAGCTCCTGCACCGCGGCGAACAGCGGGTTGGCCGCCGCGTGCTCGGCAAAGAGCTGCCGCACGATGGCGTCCACAGATACATCCTGGAACACGCGCGAGGTCTGGCGCAGGCACAGCAGCGTGAACGGCGGCTCGACGGTCAACGCGTATTTGGCGAAACCGCCGTCGCTGCCCAGCGTCTCGGCGGCGCTGACCACGCCGCAGCGCAGCGATTCGCGGCCGTCGGCGCCGGCAATGCCGAGCCGCACCGGCAGCCCCAGCAGTGACTTCAATTCGATGCCGTCGTCCGGCGCCAGGCACTCGACACGGAAGCGGTAATCGCCGGCCAGCGCTTCGTCACCGGACAGGCTCAGCGGCAGCAGCGCCTCGCCCCAGCGGCTGCCATCGCCCAGTTGCAGGCTGAGCAGCCGCTGCTCCTGGTTGAAGGCGGAGGCGAAGCTGGCGAGCAGGTCGGGGAGATTCATGGGGATTAGTACGGGTTAACCGTTGAAAGTAACGCGGGCAGCGTGCAGGCGCTGCACGGTGTCGATCTTGAGGACGATGCGCTTGGCGGCAATGCCGTTGTCTACCAGCAGTTTCTTGACGGTTTCTGCCCGAGCACGGGCCGCGGCCGGTGCATTGCCTACTTCACGGCGGTCACAGTAGCCAGTGATGATGATCTGTTTGGCAATGACCAGCGCCGGGGCAAGGGCACGGACCTGCTGTTCGGTGAGGGGGCTCAGCTTGGCGCTCATCTTGTCAAATGGCACCAGTGTCGGGTCGGCGACGACGGCCTTGTTGCCGGTGGCTTCCTGCACTTTTGCGGTAGCCTGCTCCACGCCTTCTGCCACTTTGACGACAATGGCCTTGCTTTCCTGGGCCTGGACAGTGGCTGGGTCGGGGGGCGGCGTTTTGTTCTTGCGGCTATTGGCACAGCCCAGCAGCAGTGCCGTGCTGATGGCCAGAATGGTGAGGCGATAAAACATGATGCATCCCTTCAAGGCCGGAGCCGCGATGGAAAGCGGACTCCGGCCGGCAAAACGGCTTAGGCGATTACTTTATTGGCAGTCAGGTCCCAGCCGGCGCTGACGTTACCGCCACCTGCGCCGTCGGCACGTTTCTGCTGGGTGTAAGTCCACTTGATCTTGCCGTAGCTGAAGCTGACCTTTTCGCTGGGGAAGCCGGCATCGTTGGCGGAACCATTCGGTTCAACTTTGGATACCAGAACCTGCTCCATCTTGATTTCCATGTACTTCACCTTGTCACCGCCGGCACGGCACAGCTCGATGGTGATCTCCTTGATGTGCTTGCCGGTGCAGCATGCCTCGTAGATCTTCGGGCTGGCCTTGTCCAGGAAGTGGGTGATCTCATACTGGCCGTGGTTGACGCGTTCCGCGGTGGCGCCGCCGGCGGTGCTGGCCGTCGCCTGGGCTGGCTGTTCGATCAGGTGGGAAAAAGACTGGATTTCGATCCAGTCCTTGTGTTGGTCATCGGTGCTTTCGCCCGGAATGCCGTCGATTTTCAGAAAGGCGTCAAAAGCCATGTGGTTCTCCTAGGTGACAAAAATGGAAGCGTGGCTTCCGGAATGCATGCTCCGGTCACGCCGGCCGGTGAGGCTGGAGACCGGAGCGTCTCGGCGTTAACCTGCCGGCTGAGGCAGCTCGGCAACCAAACGCAGGGAAATGGTGAGTTCGTCCAGCTGGAAATGCGGACGCAGGAAGGCCGCGGCGCGATAGACACCGGGTTTGCCCGGTACCTCCACCACGTCCACACGCGCCTCGCGCAACGGATATTTGGCCTTGGCTTCCTGGCTGGCGGAGTCGTCCAGCAGCACGTATTGCGCCAGCCAGGTATTCAGGAAGTCCTGCACGTTCTGGCGTGAGGCAAAGCTGCCGATCTTGTCGCGCATGATGGATTTCATGTAGTGCGCAATGCGCGACACCGCAAAGATGTAGGGCAGCTGCGTGGACAGGCGGGCGTTGGCGTTGGCCGCATCGGTGTTGTAGGTCTTGGCTTTTTGTATCGACTGGCCACCAAAGAAGGCGGCGTAGTCGGTGTTCTTGCAGTGCACCAGCGAGATGAAGCCCAGGTCGGACAGCAGCTTTTCGGTACGGTCGGTGACGGCGACTTCGGTCGGGCACTTGAGTGCCACTTCGCCGTCGTCGGTCTTGAAGGTGTGTGCCGGCAGGCCTTCTACCAGGCCGCCACCCTCCACGCCGCGAATGGCGGCCAGCCAGCCGTACTGGGCAAAGGCATCGGTCAGGCGGGCAGCGTAGGCGTAGGCGGCGTTGGTCCACAGGTATTTGTCGTGGTTGCTGCCATCGACGTTTTCCTCGAAGTCGAAGGCCTCTACCGGCACATTGTCACGGCCGTAGGGCAGACGACCGAGGACGTGTGGCAGCACCATGCCGACGTAGCGCGAGTCTTCCGATTCACGGAACGACTTCCATTTGGCATATTCGACGGTGTCAAAAATCTTGGCCAGGTCGCGCGGCTTGCCGATATCGGTGAAGCTTTCCAGGCCGAACAGGCCGGGGGAGGCAGAGGAGATCAGCGGGGCGTGGGCCGATGCGGCCACATGGGACAGCTCGTCCAGCAGGTAGAAGTCCTCAGGGTGACGGGTGAACTCGTAGTCACCCACCAGTGCGGCATAGGGCGCGCCACCAAAGGTGCCGTACTCTTCCTCGTAAATTTTCTTGAACAGGGCGCTCTGGTCGAACTCCGGCGAGGCCTTGAAGTCCTTGACCAGGTCTTTCTTGGAGGCATTGAGCACTTTGATTTTCAGCATGGTGCTGGTTTCGGATTGCATCACTAGATACTTCAATCCGCGCCAGGAGGCTTCCAGTTTCTGGAATTCGGGGTGGTGCATCACTTCGTTGAGCTGGGCTGACAGAATGGCATCCAGTTCGGCAATGCGCGCATCGATGCTGGCACTGAGGTCGCGCGACACCGTGACGCTGCCATCCAGTACCTGGGCGACGAGTTCGCCGATCAGGTCACGGGTATGGCCCTTTTCACTGTCATTGGTGGCGATGCGGCTCTGATCGATGATGCTGTCCAGCAGGCTGCTGGCATCCAGCGCGGCAGGGTTGGCCGCAGTGTCCAGTTGTTGTGCTGTGCTCATGGCTTACTCCCCGGTGTTGTCGCTATGGGCGGATTGACTGATCTGGCGCAGCTTTTCGGTGTCGCGTACCACTTCGTCCAGCAGTTCTTCCAGCTTGTCGTTGCCGGCCAGCTTGTTGCGCAGATCGGCCAGACGGGTACGGGCTTCCAGCAAACGCTTGAGCGGCTCGGCCTGTGCCACCACGTTCTGTGGCTCAAAGTCGCCCAGTTCGTTGAAGTTGAGTTCCATCGCCAGTTGGCTGCCGTCGTCCTGCAGCTTGTTGTCCACCTTGATGGCCAGTCGCGGTGCCATGCCCTTGAGCACTTCGTCAAAGTTGTCACGATCGATCTGGACAAACTTGCGTTCTTTCATTTTGGGCAGCGGGTTTTTGCTGTGGCCGGAGTAGTCGCCCAGCACGCCCAGCACAAACGGCAGTTCCTTGGTTTCAATGGCATCGCCGATCTCGACGTCATAGGTGATCTGTACGCGAGGCGGGCGAACCCGCGACAGTTTTTTCTGGGTGCTTTCTTTGCTCATGGTGTGCTTTCGAAAAGTAGGGGCTGTCAGGGTTTAACGGCGTCAGGCGATGCTGCGGGCAAGGCTGGCGACAAGGTCGCGCAATTGCGCGACGCTGAGATCCGGGTCGTTCAGGCGCCGTCCCAGGATGTAAGTGGCTTCGGCATAGGATTGATGGCGGCGCCACGGCGCCTGTTCATCACCGATATCCACCACGAAGCGCTCGTTCAGCGGCTCTCCCCAGCACTGCGCCACGATGTGGGCATCCGGCGAGCGGGGCTGCAAGGCGAGGTAACGACCATCCGGGCGGTTGATCAGCAGGCACTGGGCTTCGTCGGCACCACTCGCGCTGGCGGCAGCCTGATACAGCGTTAGCCAGGTGGCGGCGGCCAACATGTCCTCGCCATCCGTGGCCGGCAGCGGCAACAGATAGGTCTGCGCGCACAGGCTGTCGCGAAAGCGGTGCTGCAACTGGCTGTGGAAGATGAAGGCCAGCAGGGTAGCTTCCAGGCTGTGGCCGTGCCGACGGCAGATCGCTTCGTCCAGCTGCCGCGCCGCAGTCATGGCCAGATGGTGGGACAGCAGCTGCTCTGCCAGCGCGACATCGTCGCTGGATGCGGCCCCGAATAGGGCCTGCGCTTCCAGAAACTGGCGGCAGGCGACCATTTCCACCGCGTTGTCGATGGCACTGGCCAGCTGGTCCTTCAGTCCGGAAAAGAACAGTTCGCAGGCCAGCAAAAGCACGGCCAGCGGCGGCAGCTCCAGGCTGGCCGGCAGCTGAGTGGCTGCCACCAGTGGGTAGTTACGGCCGCTTTCATCATGGCTGGGCTGAATCACGCCCAGTGACAGCCAGGCGTGGTCCCGGCTGCGCAGCACGAAGCAGGAGCCGGGCATGTCGCGATAACGGCTGATCGCTTCCGTTGTCTGGGAGAGCAGGCTGATGCTGTCTGCCAGTAGTTGATCCAGCTGCGCCGCCGCCGGGTGGGTAGCGTTGAGGCGGATGAAGTCGCCACGACGTGGCAGTTTGCCGAAAATGCAGAACGAGGCTGCAACTTCCTGGGTACGTTTGAAAGTGAAGCTCAAGACCTTGCTCCCCCGATTACAACGTCACGCGCTCGGGCAACGTCAGTTTGTTGAGACGGCTTAACTGCAGCGGATTCACGCCGCTGAGTACCCGGAAATTGGCCCGCACGATCAAGGGCTCACCTTCGGCCTTGCGTAATGACCAGGCCAGCTGGGTGCCATCCGGACCTTCCTGCACGACTTTGGCGCTCGATAGCAGGCGCATCAGTCCCATGCCGCCAGGATGGTTGGCCACCACATTGTTGGCCCCGGTGTAGGACAGTGCCTGGATGCGTGCGCCTGCGGTCTGGCTGCTGCCATTCCAGGTAAAGGGCTGCCAGAGTTGCGGGCCGTTGCGGTAGCGCAGTTCCTGGCCGTCGATGTCGAACACGATTTCCGACAGGCCGGGTGTGGGTTGCGGCTGCAGCTCAAAGCGCAGTCCGTCGCCATCCTGCAACTGGCCGTTGGCCAAGGCGGACAGGCTGCTGACACTGCTGAGGAAGGCCGGGTTGAACTTGATGCCCAGCTCGCCCCAGGCGCGTGGCACCAGTTCGTCGCCGCGCTTTTGCACCAGGCCGGCAAGGTATTTGTTGATGAAGCGGTCCAGGGTGCCGTCATTGGCCTTCAGGAAGCGGTTGATTTCGGCAATCGATGCCGTGCTGCCGGCATCGCTGAAGGGATACTTGGCGGCCAGCTGGCGCCATTGCGGCAACACCTCCGCGGCCCAGGCCTGATTGATGTCGGTGCTGACCGGGCCAAGCAGGGCGCTGTAGGAGTGGCTGAGCGGGCGTACCAGCATCGGCCGTACCATGCCGATGGTCTCGGGAGTGCTTTGCGCCAGCAGCGCGTTGTCGACGTAGGCAATGCTGTCTGCCAGTTCGGAGCCACTGTTGTTGAAGGTGGCCTGCAAGGTGGCACGGGACAGGGCGCCGGGATCGTCCGTGCTGGCAATCGCCCCCAGCTTGGCCTTCAACTTGGCCAACTGGTCGAGGTAGCCGTAGAGCGGGGCGTTCTCCCCCTTGACCAGTTGGGCAACGCCGGCAAATTGTTGGCCTACTTCGCCATAGAGCTTGCCGTTTTGTGCACTATCACTGCTGCCGCCCTTAAGCAGGTTGGCCGTTTTTTCCAGCACCGACTGCTTGGCCGTTTCCAGTGAGCGGTTCAGCTCTGACGGGTTGTCCCACGCCGTTTCCGTGGCGGCCCGCGTCAGGATCAGCTTGATGGGCGAATTTTCCCGGTCTGCCAGACGCGTCATGGCCGACGCGGACTGTGCGGGAGAGGTGAAGTCGCGCACGGTGACGCCCTGCAGGAATTTTTTCCAGCTGGCGCTGTAGGCGGCACGGTACTGGGCTTCCAGGGCGGTACGGTTTTTCTCGTTGTCGCCATCCTTGCCGAGGTTGTCCTGGCTGCTTGCTGCCAACACCCAGTCATCGCTGCGGATTTCCCCCTTGCTGGCCTCCTCTATTGCTCCTTTGACATATTGATCCCATGCTTCACGGGTAAAGGCGCCTTCCACCATCTGGCTGCCTGCCATGATGTCCAGATCGCGGTTGTTGAGAATCCGCGCGACGGTCAGTGGCGAGAAGCGGGTATTGGCACGGGCGCGAATTTCGTTGAAAACACGTTCTTCGGCAGACATGCGTTTGAAAGAGCCGCGCAGTACTTCACGGGCCTGGCTGACCACGCGCAGGTTGGGCGCAATCAATGGCAGATCCGGTGCCTTGACCTGGCTGATGTAGAACGCCAGCAGTTTTTCAGCGACCGCCATGATTTCTTCCGTGCTGTATGAGCCGCGCTGGGCTTCGAGGTAGGGGCGCCAGTAACGTGGCAGCTGGTCCGCCAGATGGGCCGCCTCCATGCGCTGCGGCTGATACAGCATCAGGTAGGTTTTCAGCGCGTTGTAGCTGGCATCCAGCTGTGGCGCTTTGACTGCGGCCGGGGGCGCGGCAGCGGTCCCGGCCGTGGCAGGCAGGGCAGGGGTGACGGCTTGCAATGCGGAAGTGCGCGCGCCGGGGGACCAGCTGGCGTGACGCAAACCGAAGCCGGCTGCTTGCCAGCGGTTGGCTGCCAGCGCTGGCGACGCGCGACGCCACCAGGCTACATGGCGGGTGTGATGGACGCTTGCTGTCAGCACGACCGGGCGTGCCCGGTAGTCATTGGCAATCGCGCCCAGCTGAATGTTGGGCAGCGGTCGGGCTTGCGGCCGTGGCCGGAGCTTGGGCCTGGGTTTGCTTGGTGCCGGTGCGACCGGTTTGGCTTGCTGTGCTTGTACCGCTGGCGGGGGCATGACCGGCGTCGGAGCGTGCGGCTGCTCCAGTGTCTGCAGGGTAGTTTCCAGGTTGCGTTGCACCGGTGTCAGCATCACGGCCTTGATACCGGCAAAGTACTCGCTACGCAGCGCCGTCTCCAGCGGTTCTCCCTGATAAAGGCCGACGCCAATCTGCCAGGGCGCCCCTTCGGTTCGGTAAGCCTGCAGTTGTTCCAGGCGGGTTTGCATCTGCTGCAGTGCGCGCAGCTTGTCGTACAACTGGCTGGATGCGGCCAGCTTGCGGGCGTCTTCCCGTTCCTTGCTGATATCCGCCAGCAATTGTTGGTTGCCGACATAGGACCAACTCCACAGGCCGGCCAGGGTGCACAGCGACAGGATACCGGCGGCCATGGCGGCCATTCGCCAGCGGCTGCCGCCACGACCACTCTGGCGCGAGATCAGATGCTGATCGGGAAACAGGACCTTGCGGAACAGGTCACCAAGGAAAAAGCTGTAAGAAGCTGCGGCCTGTTGCCGGTCACCCTGTGCCGGTGCCAGATCGAACTGGGTCTGCACCCGGCTGGCGGCGACGATACGCGGCGTGCCTTCCTGCAGGGCACTGGTAAAGTAAAAACCGCGCAACAGCGGGCGGGCATGGTAAGGGTCATCCTCGTACAGCAGGCTGACAAACTTCACCACGGCGTCCTTCAGTCCGTGAAATTCGATCGGGAAGGCAAAGTGTGCCGGGCGTACCTGATCGCCACGGTATTGCAGCAATTTCTCCTCACCGGCTTGTACCAGACCGCGATAGAGCAGCTCGAACTGTTGCGAGGCGACGGTGGCGGCATCAAAGCCGTGCCCCTGGTTGGCCGTCAGGGTGCTGCCCCAGACCCGGTCGCGTTCTTCTTCCGGCATATCCTGGAAAAACTCGGCAAAGCCACCAAGCAGGTCAAGCTTGGTGAATACGAGGTAAATCGGGACGTGGAGCCCGAAGGTGCTGCAGACTTCATGAATGCGCTCGCGCACCTGCCTTGCGTACAGGGCAAACCCCTCGCTGTGATGCTGTGCCAGTTCCGGCAGACTGATGGCCACCAGAATGCCGTTGACCGGTGCTTTGGCACGGTGCTTCTTGAGCAGCTTCAGGAAGGCCAGCCACTCGCTTCGATCCTCGCTTTGCGTGGCATAGCGTCCTGCAGTATCCAGCAATACGCCTTCGGTAGAAAAAAACCAGTCGCAGTTACGCGTGCCGCCGACCCCCTGGATGCCGCTCTTGTCGCTGAATGGGAAGCTGAGGCCGGATTGCAGGATGGCAGAGCTTTTGCCGGCGGCGGGATGGCCAATGATCATGTACCAGGGCAGCTCATACAGGGCTGCCGCACCACTGCTGCTGCCCAGCTTGGACTTCTTGAGGGTGTCGATGGCGGCCAGCAGGCGCTGGCGCAACAGGGTCACTTCGGCGCGCTTCTCTGAGCCGGCATGAATCACGGCGTCATCAGCCTGCTGGCGCAACATTTTTTCCAGCAGGCCACCGGCACGTTTTGCCAGCAGCTGGCCGATCAGCAGGCTGACGACCCATAGCAGCATGATTGCGATGATGCAGCCCAGCCGAGCCTCCATGGTCTCCAGCCCCAGCCACTCTCCAAGAAACCAGACCAAGGCGATCAGGATCAGAAACCCGACCGCCGAGGCCACCTTGGCATGTTGTCGCCAACCTTTTTTTAACACCGTGCTTACCTTCCTATTGGTTTATTGCTTGCGAGCCAGCAGCTGCCTTAGCGAGCCGCTGCGCTCAATATGGCCGTAATCCTTGAAGCTCCAGTTACCTCCCCAGGTCAGCGCTGCCGCCGCGGCTTCTTCGCCCAGTGCCTGATACGCCCGCATTGCCCACGGATCGCGTTCGGAAATCACCACCTTGCCGTTTCGTACCGGGGCCAGATCCACCGCCAGCCCATACTGGTGCTTGCTCTGGCCGCCTTTTGCCTTGGTAACCAGTGTGGCCTGGCCTGCCAATGCATCCTGTCGTTCCGGGCTGCGGTAGCCCTCCAGCAGCGTCATCGGGTAACCACGTGCTTCCAGTCTCGCCATGAGACGAAGCACGGTCTGGACGAAGGCCGCATCCAGCTTGTCCCAGTTACGGTCAGCCCGATTCAGCCGGGGTTGTTCGCTAATGGCGTCGCGGAAAGCTTCCGGGGGTAGCGGTGGTGGCGGAGCCAGTTGCTCCTCCTGCAGCGTCAACTTGATGCGCGAACTGTGCTTGTACTCATTGGGTATGAATTCTTCTGTTTTGTGTAAATTACTGAAAAAAAGTGACAAAGCAACCGATGAGGCGGCTAAAGATATCGAAAAAACAGGTAAAAAGGCAATGACAAAGTGTTTTTTTATGATTTCTATAAGTTTTTTTGTGGGCTGCAGCCTTGCTTCATTGGTGACATAGTGCAGACCAGTCTGCCATCCTGTTTGCAGGGGGGACTCAGTTTTTCCATTCTTTGTTGTTATGGTAAGTGATTTATTTATATGTGTTTTTGTGTAAAAAAATCTGAACCCAATCCAGATGATGGTGCAGATCAGCAGCATGGATGCGCCTGGTGCTAGATAAGGTTTCACGTAGTCGAGCCACATCACACTGCCTTTTTTTGATGCGTTTGTAATTAAACGGTTGATTTTAAATAAATATATAAAAATATAGTATTTTGCAATTTTTTGTAGAAAAAATGCTTTTCAATTATAATAGTACTTTGGCATGTTTTCCAAGGGTGTCTACGCAGATGCGACATTGCAGAGCCAGGGGGTGGCTATGGACGAGGTGCCTGGGTTGGGGGCTGTTACCGATGGCATTGCTCGTGTCGGGCTGTGCTGGTGATGGCCCGGTCAGGCTTTCCGGGGATGCCGCTGCGATATTGAATCGCGATAGCCGGGGCAAGCCGTTGTCGGTTGTGGTGCGTGTCTATCAGTTGAAGTCCGATCAGGCGTTCAAGCGTTTAAGCATGGAGGCGCTGGCGTCAGGCAAGCCGGAAAAGGATTTGTTGTCGCCGGATCTGCTGGCGTTGCAGGAGCTCACCCTGTTGCCGGGATCGAAGGCGGAGATTGCCGATTTTTTGGTGCTGCCGGAGTCGACGCACGTTGGACTGGTGGCGTTGTTTCGGCAGCCGGACAGGCAGTTCTGGCGGTTGCTGTTTGATGCCGACGCGGTGCGCAGCAAAGGGCTGCAGTTTCATGCCGAGGATTGTTATCTGCGCGCGCTCAAGCCCGCCGCCAGGCTCATGCCTGGCCAGCCGGGCTCGCTGCAGGTGGAGTGTCGCTAAGAGCCAGGGGCTCTTGGAGTCGTGTGCGTTTTGATGTATTGGCCGCTGGCCAAACGGATTGAGAAAAGATGCAACAAGCGAAACGTGTGCTGTGGGGAGAGGGAATGTTCCTGCGCCCGCAGCATTTTCAGCAGCAAACATTGTTTTTGGAGCAGGATGCGGCCATCCGGCAGCAGCTGTTGTGTCGGCATGCCTGGGGTGTGCAGCAATTGCGGCTGGACGAGTCAGCCCTCAAGGGCGGCCTGGTGAGGCTGGATGCACTGGGTGTGCTGTTTCGGGATGGCGCACTGTACCAGGCGCCGCAGGCAGCGCCGTTACCACTGTCGCGTGACCTGTCGGCGCTGCCACAACTGGGGGTGACAACCACCTTGTATGCCTGTTTGGCGGATTTGCAGCCATACGGCGGCAACACGCTTAGTGGCGAGCAGTCCGGGCGGCCATGCCGTTACCGCAGCGGCGGCGAGGAGCTTGCCGATCTGTACACGCAGGCATTGCCAGCGGAAGTCGCGGTGCTGGAGCCGGATGTGCGGCTGATGCTCGAAGAAGAAAATCGCGATGGTTACGATGCGATCGCACTGTGCCGGCTGCAGAAAGATGCGACCGGACAGTGGGTGGTAGCGGAGGATTATCTGCCGCCGATGCTGACCATCGCGGCAGCCGGGGCGTTGCCGCAGTTGCTGCGTCGCCTGCTTGATATCTTGCTGGTGAAAAGCCAGGCCCTGGCCGGCGCCCAGCGCGAAAAAGCCAAAAGCGTCATGGAGTATGGTTCCAGCGATATCAGTGCTTTCTGGTTGCTGCATACCGTCAACCGCAACTTTGCCCGCCTGCGCCACTTGTCGCTAAGCAACCCGCTGCATCCGGAGGCGCTGTACATGGCGCTGGCAGAGTTCTGCGGCGAACTGCAAACCTTTTCTACCCGTTTTGCGCTGGCGGATATCCCGGCTTATCGCCATGAGGACCTGTACACGGTATTTGCAGCTCTGGACTTGCAGATACGCGAGCTGCTGGAGACGGTGATTTCGGCACGCTATGCGGTCATCCCCTTGCATTCCCCCAAACCTTCTTTCTACATCGGACGACTGGAGAGCGATCGCCTGCTGGAAAACGTCGATTTCTACCTGTCGGTGCAAAGCGAGCAGCCGGCCAGTCAGGTGCTGGACAACGTGCCACTCAAGCTCAAAATCGGCGCGCCGGACGATGTCGAGAAGATCCTCAACTCCGCCATGCGTGGCGTGGCGTTGAGCCATGCCGCGCAAACACCGTCTGCCGTGCCGGTGCGGGTGGGCAATCACTACTTTGCCTTGCAGCCGCATGGCGACATCTTCGCCCGCATGCTGCAGTCACGCAGCATCTGCATCTATGTTCCGCAGACCTTGTCCGGTTTGAATCTGGAACTGATTGCCGTTTTCCGTTGAGGCCAACATGAGTCAAGCCACTGTTACCGAAACTGCCGTACCAACCGAGTCAGCTATCACCGTCAGCAGCACGGGACCCAGCATGCGCGAAATGCTGGAAGACGGCGTTTATCTGTTGTTCCTGTTGAAGGACGGCAATGCGCCGGGCAGCAGCGTGGAATTCAATCGCCGTGTCGATCAGTTCCTGCAGCAGTACGAGCGCAATGCCCGCAACTTCGGCAAGTCGGCAGATGCCATTGGCCAGGCAAAGTATGCTTTTTGCGCATTGCTGGACGAAATCATCCTGTCGTCGGATTTTCCTTTGCGCGATGAGTGGGAGCGTATGCCGCTGCAATTGCGCCTGTTCGGTGACCACCTGGCGGGAGAGGGCTTCTTTAGCCGGCTGGAGCAGTTGCGACTCGATCCGGTACGTCATATCGAAGCCCTGGAGGTGTACTACACCTGCCTGTTGCTGGGTTTTCAGGGGCGCTATCTGCTGGAGGGTGAAGAAAAGCTGGGCTATCTCAAGCACAAGCTGGGGCAGGAAATTCAGCAAGTCCGCGGCGGCAAGGCTGACTTTGCGCCCAATTGGCAATTGCCGCAGCGCTTCCAGGCCTTCGTGCGGCACGAGTTGCCGATGTGGCTGTATTTTGCCTTGCTGGCAGTCGCTGCGGCGGCAATCTGGGGTTCCTACCACTGGTTGCTGGGGCAGCAACTGGCCGAGCTGTTCGGGATCTAGAGCATGAGCGGCTTGCGACATACCCAGATACTGCCATCCGTGCTGGATCGCCTGCTGGATGACCAGCCTGATCTCAGCCATGGCAGCGAGCAGCTGCTTTTCGAGTTGCCGCAATTTCGCCGTTCCCTGGCGCGCGACCTGGAGGCGCTGCTCAATACCAGAATCATGGCGCAGCCGGAACTGTATGCCGCCCATCCTCTGGCGGATGACAGCATGTTGCAGTTCGGTATTCCCGATCTCAGCGGCATCAGCCTGCTGAATCCGGATGATCGCGAATTGCTGCGCGAACAGCTACGCCGCGCCATTGAGGTTCACGAGCCCCGCCTGTCCCGAGTACGGGTGAATCTGGATGCGCCGCGCGAGCTGGAGCGGCACCTGCGCTTCCGGGTAGATGCCGTGCTGAAAGTGCATCCGCACCGCCCGCCGGTCAGCTTTGACGCCACGCTGCAACTGTCTTCCAACGTTTACAAGGTGCAGGGTTGATGAACCTCCTCGACCTGCTCGCCAGCTTCGCCTCCGCCTTCAACCAGGACCAGCGCCTGCTCAGCCTGCAACTGGGCGACGGCAGCCGCTGGGGCGAGGCGCTGTTGCCGCTGAGCCTGTCCGGCGACGAGGCGCTGGCCGGCGACTACCGCTTCCGCGTCGAGTGCCTGGCGCCGGACGACGGCATCGAGCTGAAGTCGCTGCTCGGCCTGCCGGTGCGGCTCGGCATTGCCGGCGCCGACGGCCGCGAATCGCTGCGCTGCGGCGTGGTCAGCGCCGCCGAGACGCTGGGCAGCGACGGCGGTTTCGCCAAATACGCGTTGACCGTCGAGCCGCCGTTCACGCTGCTGCGCCTGCGCCAGACCTCGCGCGTGTTCCAGGACCTGTCGGTGGACGCCATCGTGCGCCAGCTCTTTGCCGAGCACGCCTCCGCCAACCCGCTGTTTGCCGCGGTGCAGAGCCTGGACTTCATGCTGGCCGGCGCGCTGCCCAATCGCAGCTACTGCCTGCAGTACCGCGAATCGGACCACGACTTCATCTGTCGCCTGCTGCGCGAAGAAGGGCTGTCCTGGCGCTACGAGCACCTGGACGGTGATACGCCGCAGGTGCGGCTGCTGGCCTTCGACGATCCGTACAGCCTGCCGGCGGCCAACCTTGACCGCGTGCGTTTCCACCGCAGCGATGCGACGGAAGAGGAGGATGGCCTCACCCGCTGGGACGGCGCGCGACAGATCGTGTCCGGCAGCGTGGCGCTGGCGACCTACGACTACCAGCCGGTGGCCACCGGCCACAGCGGCGACGAGACCGCCGTCGAGCAGGGGCTGGATGGTGCCCGCCTGCAATCCAGCCTGCAGCACTACGACGCCCCCGGCGCCTACTACGCCAGCGATGCCGAGCAGCTGAGCCACTAT
>NZ_LFDT01000048.1:0-13327 GCF_001037925.1 Vogesella sp. EB
ATTGAGGGTGCTACTGCTACCAGTATTAGTGGTGTATGCAACGGTGGGTACCGTGCCGTGCCAGTTACTGGCTGGGGTAAAGATGTAATCGCCATTAGCGGAAACTTCCAGCATGCCGGATTCCAGCTCGACGAAAGCGCCATCCTGAGCGTCAACGGTATAGCTGCGGCCGTCGACGGTAATGCTCACCACACTCAGCTCGCTATCAATGTCGCTGTCGTTTTCCAGCACATTACCCTTGGCTGGCGTGTCTTCCTCAACTGTATTGCTGTCTGCCTTCAGCACACTAGGGTCATCTACCGGATTGACGGTGATGGTCAGCGTGCTGCTGCTACCGGTGTTGGTGGTGTAGGTAATAACTGGAACGGTGCCGTTCCAGTTGTTTGCCGGAGAGAAAATGTAATCGCCGTTGGCACTGACCTGGAGCACACCAGACTCGAGTTCGATGAATGCGCCTTCTTCAGTATCCACAGGGAAAGTACGGTCGTTGACCGTGATACCAACAACACTGAGCGCGTCGTCAGTGTCACTGTCATTCTCCAGCAGATTGCCGGTAGCCATGCCGTCTTCATCAATGAAGTTGCTATCAGCAACCAGCACGGAAGGCTGGTTGAACGTCTGGGAGGCATCCAGGCTGCCGGTCGTGGCGGCAATGGTTTCAATGCTGGCATCGCTAGCAGTACCCGCCGCCAGACTGGCATCGGTAATGTCTTCGCTGACACGGCCCAGGATGGTATAGGAGCTGCCACCATCTTCACCACCACCTGCGGCCAGGCCGGCTGCGGTCGCTTCCAGGTTCTGCAATGGATCCTGACCATCCTGCAGCGCCGCCAGGACTTGCTGCGCTTCGCTTGGCAGGGTAGCCAGTGCGGCATCGGTGACATCGGCGGTTACAGGACCGAATACGTCATCGGTAATAGTCAGATCACGGGCTTCAGCAATTTTTACGATGTTGCCATTGTCTGCCCGCAGCTCGATGACACCATCAGCCGGTACAATCAGGCGCTCGCCCACCGCTACGGTGTCGCCCACCTTCAGTACGCGCTGCGAACCATCTACCGCAACTGCGATGATCTTGCCGCTAATTGCAACGATCTTGCCTTGATTGTGGGCTGCACTCATTTAAACACTCCATTGACATTTTGCATGATGCAGTCAATCTACTGGAACGCGAAAATTTAGCCCATTGTACTAAAGGGCAGCACGAGAAACGCCGCAAAGAACGTGTCTGCATTTTTGTGCACACGGAGTCACATTTAGCCGGGGGAACCCCTTCTTCGCACTCGCCGGAAACAAGAGCAAGACGGTCGCTCGGAAGTCAATGCACCGGATTGACGAGCCGCACCTGCTCTCCCCCTTGCTTATCCCTGTGGCCACGAATAATTTTTTACTTGTCACAAGCACCACCGGCACACCCATTCAGCATCGACCGCCGTGCCGTATATACTTCAGCTATTCATGTCTTACAGCACCCGCCAAGCGATGGCTCCTCTTGTTGCCAGACAATCCACCCAGTGGCCTCTTCTCAAGACTGCCGCAGCAACAGGCTGCCGCGCACAGCCCTGCCGGCGACAGCACCACGACAACAACGACATCGATCTCGCCATTAAGCCATGACCCAGCCCCCAGCCCCGCCGACCACTTCACCAGCCGCCCGCCACCGCTGGCGCCGCTGGCTGCTGCTTGCCCTGCTCGTCCTGCTGGCACTATTGCTGGCGGCGGCAGCCGGCGCCCGCTGGTGGCTGCAGCAACAGGGCCTGCAACTGCAGGGGCCGGGCTGGCGCGATGGCGGCGCCACGATCGCGCAATGGCAATGGCGGCAGCAGGATTGCGTCGCCGCCCACGGCAGTGGCCTGCGCATCGAGCGCTGGCAGCCGCTGACCATCAGCCTGCAGCAGCTCAAGCTGCAATCCTGCAGCAAGGCCGGCCGCCGCGAGCTGCCGGCCCCGCCACCCGCCGGCCTGCCGCCGTTCACCCTGCACATCGCCAGCCTGCAGGCCCCTGGCCTTCCCGCGCTGGCCGCCGCCGTTACACAGCAAAACGAACGCTGGCAGGCGCAGCTGGCACAGGGTGCCGACAAGCTGGCACTGGACTACCGGCGCGACAACGGCCAGTGGCAGGCACGGGGCATATTGGCCGCAGCGCGGCTTTCACCGCAGCTGCTGGGGCAATGGCAGCTGCAGGCCAGCGGCCGCTGGTTGCCCGGCCAGCTGCAAGCCCGCGTGCAGGCCGATGGCCGCCAGCTGGGCTATCAGGGCGATGCCCGCCGTGGCGATGCCCGCCTGCAGGCCACGCTGCACAACCGCCAGTGGCAGCTGGAGGCCACGCTGCCGCACGCGCTGCCGCTGGCCGCCGGCTGGCTGCTGCAGCCGCGCCGGGCGCTGCAGGCCAGCGGCGATCTGGACGGCGTGCACAGCCTGCAGGCCGACCTGCTGGCCAGCGGGCCGCAGGGCAAGCTGCAGCTGCAACTCACCCCACAGGATCACAGCCTGCAGCGTGGCAGCGGCCTGTTGCAGCTGGACGGCAAAGACCTGCACGCCCGTATCCCACTGCAATGGGCCCAGCGCCAGCTGACACTGGCCGCCGGCCAGGCCCGACTGCCGCAGGGCGTGCGCCTGAGTTGGCCGCAAGCGTGGCAACTGCCGCTGACCGCCAGCGGTAGCAGCCGCCTGCCGTTCCGCCTCGACTACCAGCAGCTGCAGCTGAGCAGTCACGACGGCACGCTGCGCTGGGGCGATGGCCGCTGGCAGTGGCAAGGCGCGCTGGCGCTGGCCGGCCGCCATGCCGGCTTGCAGCTGGCCGGCCAGTGGCGCGGCCAGTTCGACGCGCAGGGCGCGCACGGCGCCCCGCTGCAACTGAAGGTCAGCAAGCCGCCACTGGCGCTGGTGATCAGCCTGCCGGTCAACGCCATCGACCCGCGCCAGCCGCTGCTTAACGCCAGCTTTGCCGGCCACTATCAGGACTGGCCGCTCAAGGGCAACGTGGCCGCACGCCAGCAGGGGGCGAGCTGGCAAGGCAGCCTCGCCGCCAGCAGCCGCCCGCCGTTCTACAGCAAAGGCGGCGCGCTGCAACTGGCGGCCAACTGGCGCGGCAGCGCCGGCAACTGGCAGCTGGATGGCGGTAGCAAGCTGGACATTGCCGAGGGTATCGTCGGCAACGTGCTGCTCAAGCCGCTCAGCCTGCAGGCCACCAGCGCGCTGCTGAGCGACGGCAGTCGTGCCCACGGCCAGCTGGCACTGACGGCAGGCGGCGCGGTGGCCAGCCGCTGGACGCTGCCGCCGGCCAACGGCACGCTGCAGCTGGCCGGCGAGCGTGCCAGCGGCCAGCTGCAACTGCCGGCCTGGCGCAGCAAGCTGCAGCTGACCGCCCGCCGTCACGGCGAGGGCGCCGCCGGCAGCCTGCAGCTGGATACGCCGCTGAGCGCCGCCATGAGCCGCGGCCTGGGCGTTACCCTGCAACAGGGGCAGCTGGCCAGCAAATTGCAGTGGCAATGGCAAAAACAATGGCAACTGAACGGCGACGTACGGCTCAGCGATGTGGCGCTGGACTGGGGCGGCATCCTCGCCAACGGTGGCCGTGGCCGGCTAACGTTGGCCGCACGTCCCGGCCAGCTGCAGCTGCAGAGCGACGGTCCGCTGCAGCTGGCGCAGCTGGATGTCGGCACCCTGCTGCAGGAGGTATCGCTCACCCTGCGCTCCGACCTGAAAGACTGGCAGCTGGGCGCCGTGCACGCCAAAGTGCTGGGCGGCAACCTGCAGGCCGACAGCCTGCGCTGGCCGTCCAGCGCCTTCCAGCCGGTGACCGTGCAGCAGCTGGACCTGGCCGCCGTGGCGGCACTGCAGAACGACCCGCAGCCCACGGTGCAGCTCACCGGTCGCGTCGGCGGCACCCTGCCGCTGCAACTATTACCGGCGGGCATCGCGCTGCAAGACGGGCTGCTACGCAACGAGGGCGAGCTGACCCTGCGCGTGCCGGCCAGCGCCGGGGTAACGGCCATGGCACAATCCAACCGGGCGGTGCAGCTGGCGCTGGACATGCTCAGCGAGCTGGACGTCAACGATTTCCAGGCCCGGCTGGCCATGTCGAGGAACGGCCTGCTGGACGCCAAGGTGACGCTGAAAGGGGTCAACCCCAGACAAAATCGCCAACCTGTGGTGCTGAATTACAGCCATAGTGAGAATGTGCTGGAACTGTTACGCAGCCTGCGTATCGGAGATGAAATATCCCGCCGTGTGCTCAGCCGCAAACAATCGGCTGCCACGCGCAACCCCACACCGGAGACTTCGCCATGAAACCCGTCTGGCTGATACCGCTCCTGGCACTGACCGCCTGCACCCCGCGGGTGGCACTGGAAGTGCCCAAGGAACCCATCACCATCAACCTCAACGTGAAGATCGATCACGAAATCCGCCTCAAGGTGGAAAAAGACATCGACAACCTCACCACCGACAGCAGTCTGTTCTAGGAGCACAGCATGAAAACGGCAGCACGATGGATGGCAATTGGCCTGCTGCTTTGCAGCAGCCTGGCAATGGCACTGGACGTGGGCGGCGCCAAGGCGCAGGGCCTGGTCGGCGAACAGCCGGATGGTTACCTCGGCGTGGTGAAAGCCACCCCGGAAGCGGTTTCGCTGGCGGCGGACATCAACGCCAAGCGCCGCGAGGCCTATGACGCCATCGCCAAGAAAAACGGCACCACTCTGGACCAGGTTGCGATACTGGCCGGCCAGAAAGCCATCGAAAAAACCCCGCCCGGCAGCTACGTCAAGGCGCCCAACGGCCAGTGGGTGAAGAAGTAGTCACCGCCCCAGCAGCATAGCCGGGTGTCGGCCCGGCGCGCCGGCCTACCCGCGGCGCTGGCAGACAATGCCTGATGAGCGACGCGCATTGCGCAAACCCGTTACCGGAATGGCCGCTGCTGTCGCGACGGGATGGCGTCATTGCCTGATGCCGGGATGAGCAAGGGCATGCACCGCCCCAGCCTGCCCTGTAAGTGCAGCCGTACCCTCGTACCGTACGACGGTCACCAGCAGCAGCGTGTTCATTTCAGCAATAAGAGCTGCTAACAAAACCCCTGATCCTGCGTTGCGCCTCCTTGCCGTACGACTTGTACTGTCTGCGTCGGCACGCCTTGGCTCTGGAGCGCTGCGAGGTTTTGTTAGCGGCGCCAAGTTGCCGCTTCAGCAATGAAGAATCGTACATGTCGCATCGCTCGCCGCTGCCAGCAAGTGGCGCAGGCGCTTGCGGCCAACCTTTGCGCCATCGGGGCGGCTCATCCCCGCAGGCGGGGTGCAGGCTGCCGTGCCACGCCGCGATACGACATCCGGCCCGCTCCTCATCTGGTCACGGCGCCGGCAACCTCGCCCCCTAGAGTGCGCCCTCGGCGCGCAGCACCCGTTCCAGCGCGGCAAAGCAGTCGCCATCGATGGCGCTGTGCACGTGCTGGCGCATGATGTCCAGCGTCCTGGCCACCGGCGTGGCCGGGTGGTACGGGCGCTCGGCGTTGATGGCGTCAAAAATGTCGGCGGTGGTGATGATGCGGGTTTCCAGCGCAATGGCGTCGGCGCCCAGCCCGCGCGGGTAGCCGCTGCCATCCAGCTTTTCGTGGTGCGCGCCGGCCACCCGCGCCATCTCGGCAAAATGCCCGATGCGATCAAGGATGGTCTCGGTGTAGCCGGCATGGCGCTGCACCGCCGCCCATTCGTCGGCGTCCAGCTTGCCCGGTTTGTCGAGGATGGTGTTGCTGACCCCCAGCTTGCCCACGTCGTGCAGCAAGGCGGCGCGTTTCAGCCAGCGGCGGCGTGCCGGCGCCATGCCCAGTTCGGCGGCGATGCAGTCGGCGTAATGGCCGACGCGCTGGCTGTGGCCGGCGGTAAACGGGCTCTTGGAGTCCACCACCTGGCCAAAGCCTTCGGCGATCTCGTCCATATAGTCCTCGTCCAGCGGCACCGCACACTGCGCCGGCTCCAGCGCCAGCACCGCCTGGTCGATATCGTCGGCTTCCAGCTGCTGCCAGAACGGCGCGCTGGCGCCCAGCTGGCCGATCACCGCGACCAGCTGCGGGTCGAACCAGCTGCCGGCGCGCGATTGCACCTCGGTCAGCGCCGCGTGGCGGCCGTGGGTGACATGGAACACGTCCAGCACCTGCGCCAGCAGCGCAATGCGCGACGATAGCGGAATGGCCTCGCCCTGCAGGCCCAGCGGCCGGCCGGAGCCATCCCAGTGCTCGTCCAGCGCCTGGATGCCGGCGGCCACGCTGCCGTTGAAACGCAGCTGGCGCGCGATGTCGGCACCGCGATGGCAGCGGGTGCTGATCAGCTCGTCGGCCATTTCCTTGCCGTGGCGCAGCACGTTGAGGATGGATTGCGCGCGCTGGCGCCAGCTGCTGGCGTGGGTGCCGGTGTTGCTGAACACGAAGCCCAGCATCTGCGGCAGGCTGGCGCCGACCAGCTTGAAATCCTGTTTGAACTGGCGATCATCGGTGAGATACAGCTCGCTGATGCGCGCCGCGTTGCTGCTGCAGCCCAGGTCTTTCAGCAGGATGGTGTAGTACAGATCCCACAGCTGCTGCGCCGTCAGCCCCAGCGCCTGGCCGATGTGCATGCCGATCCAGCAGCTGCGGATGCAGTGGCCTTCCGGCTGGCCCTCGGTGATATCCAGCGCGTAGCTGAGCGCGCTGATGAGTTCGGACAGTTTCAGGGTGGTGGCCATGCGCTTCCCGATTGAAATGAGCCGGCAGTCGCGGCCAACGTTGGCCGCACGGCAATGCTGCGCAGGATGCGATAAAAACGGCGGCGGCGATAGCCATTCGCAACCCGATTTCCATAGAAAACCCGCAATGCATCAAGTGCGGCCACCGTCTCGCGCGTCGTATCAGTCGCTGCTGACCGCCAGCTCGTCCAGGAATTTTTCCAGCACCAGATTCGGCCGCCGTCCCTTGCGCGTCACCACCGTCAGCGGCACCTGGTAGTGCAGCTGCTGCGGACGGATGGCGCGCAGCTTGCCCTGCGCCACCCAGCTGGCGGCAAAGTGGTCCGGCAGGTAGCCGATGTATCGCCCGGTCAGGATCAGGAAGGCGATGCCTTCGCGGTCGCTGGCGGTGGCGCTGCCATCCAGCGCCTGCTGGCACTGCTGCGCCTCCGGCGGCAGGCGAAAACCCGGTATCACCGCCGGCGCAGCGGCGATGTCGGCGTCGCTGATATCGGCATCGGCGCGCCAGAACAGTGGGTGGCCCTGGCTGCAGTACAGCAGCGAGTCTTCCTCGTACAGCGGGATGTAATCCAGCCCGGCCAGCGGGCTGACCAGCGGCACCACGCCGACGTGCAGCTGGCCGTCCAGCACCCGCAGCTCGATGTCGCTGGGCGTCATCATGCCGATATTGATGCGCACCCCCGGCCCCTGCTCGCTCAGCGCGCGCAGTGCCTGCGTGATGCGCATGCGCGACTGCGTGACCAGGCTGTTGACGATGCCGATGTTCAGCTCGCCACGCAGCTGCTGGTGCAGCTGGTTCACCTGACTGCGGAAGCCTTCGATGGCGGCCAGCAGGCTCTGGCTGGCATGCAGCACCTCGCGCCCCTCGTCGGTGAGCGCAAAACCGGCGCGGCCGCGCTGACACAGGCGGATACCCAGGCGCTTCTCCAGATCGCCCATGTGCAGGCTGATGGCGGAACGACTGATGCCCAGCACACTTTCCGCCGCCGAGAAGCCACCACACTCGGCCACGGTCTTGAACAGGCGCAGCAGGCGGATATCGAAATCGCTGACCTGGCCCAGGGATGCCTTCTTGCTCATGTTTAACAAACACTCAACTTAACGTGAGAAAGATGTGATTTAACTCACCTACGGTTCTATTGCAAGCTAACACCATCAACACAGCGCTCACAGGGGCCACGTCATGAACAACTGCAACGACCAATTTGCCGTCAGCGATCTGAATCTCGATGCCCAGTGGATGCCGTTTTCGGCCAACCGCGCGTTCAAGCGGGATCCGCGCATCATCGTGGGCGCCGACGGCAACTACTTCATCGACGACAAGGGCCGTCGCATTTTCGACAGCCTGTCCGGCCTGTGGACTTGTGGCGCCGGCCACAACCGCCCGGAGATCCAGGAGGCGGTCGCCCGCCAGCTGGGTACCCTGGACTACGCGCCGAGCTTCCAGTACGGCCACCCGCTGGCCTTCCGCCTGGCCGACAAGATCGCCGGCCTGATGCCGGATGGTCTGAATCACGTGCTGTTCACCGGCTCCGGCTCCGAATGCGCCGACACCGCAGTGAAGATGGCCAAGGCCTACTGGCGACTGAAAGGCCAGCCGAGCAAGACCCGCTTCATCGGCCGCGCCCGTGGCTACCACGGCGTCAACATCGCCGGCACCGCGCTGGGCGGCATCGGCGGCAACCGCAAGATGTACGGCCAGCTGATGGACGCCGACCACCTGCCGCACACCCTGCAGCCGGGCCTGGCTTTCACCAAGGGCATGGCCGAGACCGGCGGCGTGGAGCTGGCCAACGAGCTGCTGAAGCTGATCGAACTGCACGACGCCTCCAACATCGCCGCGGTGATCGTGGAGCCGATGTCCGGCTCCGCCGGCGTGATCGTGCCGCCGCAGGGCTACCTGCAACGCCTGCGCGAGATCTGCAGCCAGCACGGCATCCTGCTGATTTTCGATGAAGTGATTACCGCCTTCGGCCGCATGGGCAAGTGGACCGGCGCCGACTACTTCGGCGTCACCCCGGACATCATGAATACCGCCAAGCAGGTGACCAACGGCGCGATTCCGCTGGGCGCGGTAGTGGCATCCAGCGAGATCTACAACACCTTCATGCAGCAGGGCACGCCCGAGCACATGATCGAGTTCACCCACGGCTACACCTACTCCGGCCACCCGGTGGCCTGCGCCGCCGGCCTGGCCACGCTGGAGCTGCTGCAGCGCGATCAGCTGATCGAGCAATCCGCCGCGCTGGCACCGGTGTTCGAAGAAAAGCTGCATGCCCTGCGCGGCAGCAAGCACGTGGTGGACATCCGCAACTGCGGCCTGGCCGGCGCCATCCAGCTGGCCGCCCGCGACGGCGACGCCGCCATCCGCCCGTACGAGGCCGGCATCAAGCTGTGGCAGGCCGGCTTCTACGTGCGCTTCGGTGGCGACACGCTGCAGTTCGGGCCAACCTTCAATACCACTGCGCAGCAGCTGGATACCCTGTTCAACGCCGTCGGCGACGTCCTGAACCAGACCGCCTGATCGCCAACCGATTTCCCGCATACCGGAGAGTAAAGACATGACTACCGTCGCCCATCTGATCAATGGTGAGCTCGTCACCAACGTTGGCCGCACCGCCCCGGTGTTCAACCCGTCCCTGGGCAAAGCCGTGCGCCAGGTGGCGCTGGCCGACCAGGCCACCATCCAGTCCGCCATCGACGCGGCCAAGGCGGCCTTCCCAGCCTGGCGCAACACCCCGCCGGCCAAGCGCGCGCAGGTGATGTTCCGCTTCAAGCAACTGCTGGAAGCCAACCGTGACAAGATCGCCGCCATGATCAGCGAAGAGCACGGCAAGACCATCGAAGACGCGGTCGGCGAGCTGCAGCGCGGCATCGAGAACGTGGAATACGCCTGCGGCGCGCCGGAGCTGCTGAAGGGCGAATACAACCGCAACGTCGGCCCGAATATCGACAGCTGGTCCGACCACCAGCCGCTGGGCGTGGTGGCCGGCATCACCCCGTTCAACTTCCCGGCCATGGTGCCGCTGTGGATGTATCCGCTGGCCATCGTGTGCGGCAACTGCTTCATCCTGAAGCCGTCCGAGCGCGACCCCAGCTCCACCCTGTTCATTGCCCAGCTGCTGCACGAAGCCGGTCTGCCCAAGGGCGTGATCAATGTGGTGCACGGCGACAAGGCTGCTGTCGACGCGCTGATCGAGGCGCCGGAAGTGAAGGCGCTGAGCTTTGTCGGCTCCACGCCGATCGCCGAGTACATCTATGCCGAAGGCACCCGCCGCGGCAAGCGGGTGCAGGCACTGGGCGGCGCCAAGAACCACGCAGTGGTGCTACCGGATGCCGACCTCGACAACACCGTCAACGCCCTGATGGGCGCGGCGTATGGTTCCTGCGGCGAGCGCTGCATGGCGATCTCGGTAGTAGTCGCCGTCGGCGACCAGGTAGCCGACAAACTGGTGGAAAAACTGGTACCGAAGATCGCGGCGCTGAAGATTGGCGCCGGCACCTCCTGCGGCCTGGACATGGGCCCGCTGGTCACCGGCGCGGCGCGCGACAAGGTGAAGGGCTATATCGACAGCGGCGTGGCGCAGGGCGCCGAGCTGGTGGTCGATGGCCGCCAGCTGTCGGTGCCCGGCTGCGAAGCCGGCTTCTTTGTCGGCGGCACGCTGTTCGACAAGGTCACCCCGGAGATGAGCATCTACCGCGAGGAAATCTTCGGGCCGGTGCTATGCATCGTGCGCGTCGGCAGCCTGGAGGCCGCGATGCAGTTGATCAACGACCACGAATACGGCAACGGCACCTGCCTGTTCACCCGCGATGGTGAAGCGGCACGTTTGTTCTGCGACGAAATCGAGGTCGGCATGGTCGGCGTCAACGTGCCGCTGCCGGTGCCGGTGGCCTACCACAGCTTTGGCGGCTGGAAGCGTTCGCTGTTCGGCGATCTGCATGCCTACGGCCCGGATGGCGTGCGTTTCTACACCAAGCGCAAGACCATCACCCAACGTTGGCCGCAGCGCACCAGCCACGAGGCGTCACAATTCGCCTTCCCTAGCCTGTAATGCTGGCCACGGCCACCACCGCCCGGTGGCGGCCGGCAGCCGGCCATGCCCCCCTCCACGCCAGGCTGGCTGGCTGGCTGGCACACCATACAACGCGGGCGCTGCACACGCAGCGCCCGCGTTGTCACGTTCGCCCGCGTGTGATCAAGGCCGTGCTCACCGCCTGGGCGCATCGCCACACAACCGATCGAGTCTGCAAGATCTTCCCGTCACGAACCGAGATCGTCCATTTTTGGCAGATATTCCCGAGCCGCAGCAGGGTTTGCTTTGCCTATCGCCGTCCGGGACAGGTCACTTCAATTACCCGCTTGGCGGTCTGCTTGAGCACGTTCCCGAACCTGCACCCAACACAGGAAAAAGCAACCCAGCGGACCAAAACCCCCGGCAAAGAACCCGGGCACCAAGCCCCCTCCCACTACGGGCGGATAACCACGACTCACAATGACTTTTCGAAGTGCGCCACCAGCTGTTTCAACGCCTTGGTGGTTCCCATCAGCTCACCCGCAGCATGAGCAGTCTGAGCCACGTTATGGGCGTTATTTTCGGTGATGGCACTGACCTTTTCCATATTGTGGGCAACCTCGGTCGAGGCGCGCGACTGTTGTACCAGCATGGACGCCACATCCTGCGCACTGTTGGCCACGCCCAGACTCGCCTGATCAATCTGTACCAGGCTGGACGAGGTCGCGCCGATCAGCTCGCTGGCTTGTCTTGTCACCTGGCTGGCGTGGTCAATGGAGGACAAGGCGGCATCGGTGTGCTGTCGAACCTGTCCGATCGAGTCGCCGATCTCACGGGTACTGTGGCTGGTACGCTCGGCCAGTTTGCGCACCTCGTCGGCGACGACGGCAAAACCGCGACCGTGCTCGCCAGCACGAGCCGCCTCAATGGCCGCGTTAAGTGCCAGCAGGTTGGTCTGATCGGCCACATCCCCGATCAGTTGGCTTATTGAGCCGATGCGCGTCACCGCGCCGTTCAATTGCTCCAGGGTAGCGCGCACCTCACCAATGGCAGCGAGCATGCTGTCGGTGCTTTGCAAGGTATGCTGCATGTGGGCACTGCCCTGCTGCACCAGCTGGCGGGCGGTGCTGGCATGATCCGAGCCGGTACGGGTGGTATCGGCAATTTCGCTGACCGAGACGGTCAGTTGCTCCAGTGCGGCGGCGATGTGAGCGATGTCGTTGCTTTCATCCGATGCCCGCTCCTGCAGGGTGGCGGCCTGGCGGCCGATATTGTCAGCCTCCTGACCGATACTGGCACTGGCGGAGACCACGTCGGCAAGGATGGCTCGCAGATTGATGCGGGTTGTTTCCAGTCGCTGCCGTAAGTCGGCACATTCACGTGGCCCCTGGACCGCCACCATCTCCTTGAAATTACCCTCACCAAAGCGAAGCAGCGCCGCATTCGCGGCAAGCAGTGTGGCCCGCACTCGTTGTTGCAGCGCGAGTGTGGCAAAGCAGCCAAGCAGGAATGCCAGCAGGAGCGCGCCTTGCTGCCAGCCGTTCGGCAACAGCAGGCTACTGATGCCGCCGGCCAACAAGGTGACGCTGAAGACCACCAGCTGCAGCATCAGCCAGGATGGGGTCGTCGTTTGCGCTGTAGATGGAAAGCTGGCCTGCCCGGCGTTGATGGCGCGATACAGCAGCTCGGCTTCCCTGACCTTGTCACGGGAGGGGGTAGAACGCACCGACATGTAGCCGATGTGTTGGCCGTTTTCACTCAAGGGAGTCACGTAGGCATCCACCCAGTAAAACGCGCCATTCTTGGCGCGGTTTTTTACCAGTCCTTGCCAAGGTTGGCCGCGCTTGATGGTGTTCCAGAGATCCAGAAACGCCAGCGCCGGCATATCCGGATGGCGTACGACATTGTGCGGCTGACCGATCAACTCCGCCTCAGTAAAGCCACTGATTTCGACAAAGGCCGGGTTAGCATAGCAAATCCGGCCTTTAAGGTCAGTCTTGGTGACAATGGGACTACGCGGATCAAGAAACAACTCCTGCTCGGTGACGGGAAGATTCTGGCGCATGGCTACCCCTTCAAGCGTGGCTAACGGGACTGATCGCGCCGTCGTGTTGAAGTCAGCGCCTGATCTACGTTGTATGACACTCGGCTTCACTATTCCAGAAGGTTTTTATGTGGATGTGGTTTTTTCTGTTGAAAGATGTCCAGTAGGATTCTGAGGCTGGCTCAGCCTTCAGCCCCTAGCCTTTGAAGGCATATCTAGCACGGGGCATGACTGGCAAAAGGGCAGCAGCGGCTTGCATCGCCTCAGATTTCACATGACGACAGGGAACACAGACAAAAGCTTGGCACGGTAGAACACTTAAGGGACGTCAACCGGACTGGGCATGGCCGAAGCAAGATGTAGCGGTGTGAATCGCCCCTCCTTTCCTAGATACCTCGTGAGCCTCACACTAGGCCCTACAAGGAGGTGTCATGAGCAGGCAGCGTTTCCCCGAAGAATTCAAGATTGAAGCCGTCAAACAAGTAACCGAACGTGGCTATCCGGTGGCCGAAGTCGCCAGCCGGCTCGGTGTTTCGGCGCACAGCCTGTATCAATGG
>NZ_LFDT01000049.1:0-13218 GCF_001037925.1 Vogesella sp. EB
CGGCACTCAGCTGCAGCCGGTGCGCGAGACGGCTGCCGTCGGCCTGCAGGCTCAGCCGCGCCAGCTGCCTGTCGCCCAGCGTCAGCGTGCGGCCATCGAGGCGGATACGGAACGGACTGTCGTCGGCGATGCCGCTCTCGCCCTGCAGGCTGAGGCTGGCCACCGCCAGCGCCCCCGGCAGGCGCAGGTTGCTGGCCTGCAGGTCGGCGCGCACCTGTGGCCGTGCCGGCACCCCGCCCAGATCCAGCTCGCCGCGCACCCGCCCGGAGAACGCCGGGCCGAGCAGGCCCAGCTGCGGCGCGTCGAGCAGCATCTGCAGCCGGTCGCCCGGTTTGCCGTAGCTGCCGGCAAGACGCAGGCTGTTGCCGCCCAGTTGCAGCTGACCCTGCAGCGTGCGTAGCCGCTGCGCCTGCCAGCTGGCCTGCAGCCGGCCGGACAGCGGCGCGCCGGACAGCGTGCCCGGCGTCAGCTGCAGCCGCAGCTCGCCCTGCGGCGCCTGTGCCAGCCGTACTTTGGCGCTGAAATTGCCGTTGATATTGCCCACCGGCAGTTGCGGCGACAGCGCCGCCGGGTTCAGCGCCTGCAGCTTGCCGCGCGCGTCCAGCTGCGGCACCGCGCCCAGCGCCAGCGTGCCGTCCAGCAACAGCCGGCCGGCGCCGGTGCCCAGCTGCAGCTGCTGCAATTGCCACTGCTGCGGCGCCGGCAGCGACAGTGTGCCGCGCAGCGACAGCTTGCCGCTGGCCAGCGCCAGCGCCAGCTGCGGTGCGCGCGGGCTGCCAGACACGCGGATGTCGCCGCCGATGCGGTGCGATGGCAGGCTGGCCAGCAGCGCCTGGCTGTGGATGCCGTCCAGCCGCAACGCCAGTGCCAGCGCGCTGGCGCTGACGCGGCCGTTGAGCGTGGCGCGGCCCTCGGCCAGCTCCGCCACCAGATTGTTCAGCAGCAGGGTGTCGTCTCGGATCTGGAACGGGCCGTACAGCAGCGACAGCGGCAGCCGCTGCGCGCTGAGCGCTCCGGGCTGGTAGTTGATCAGCGACACGCCGCCGTCGAGCACGCCGCCCGCCCCCGGCGCCAGCTGCAGCGCGAGACCCAGCCGCGCCTGCGGCCAGCCCGGCTGCAGTGCCTGCGGATTGATGCCGCCGATGCGCACGTCCAGCTGCTGCAGGCGTTGCAAGGCCTGCGGCGCGAACGGCCGCAGCCGTGCCTTCAGGTCGGCCGACAGTCCCAGTGCGCTGACGGTGCCGCTGACGCGCGGCGCCAGCAGCGACTGCTGCAGCGTCAGCACGCCGCGGCTGGCGACGCCTTCCAGCACGCCGTCGTATTCCAGCCGCCCGCCGAGTGCGAACGGCGCGCTGCTGCCCAGCGCCACGCTGGCGTACATCCGCCCCCAGCGGCTGTCCAGCCGGCGCAACACCAGCGCGTGCTGCTGTTGCTGGTAGTAGTAGCCGGCGTCGAGCGCGTTCAGCAGCGGCGGCGCGTCGCCCAGCTGCAGCGCGTCCAGGCGCAGGCTGTCGATGGCGACGTCCAGCGGCAGGCGCAGGTGGGCCGGCAGCTGCGGCGGGCTGCCGTCGGACGGCTTGCTGCTGTGATAGCGCAGCACGCCGAGGTGCAGTTGTTCGATCTGCAACTGGCGCTGCCACAGCCGCTGCGGCGACCACGCCAGCTGCAGCCGGCTCAGCGCCAGCTGCTGTTGCGGCGTCTGCCAGCGGAGGTCTTCCAGCACGAAGCCGCGCCACAGCGTGCCGTGGCTGCGGCCAACCTTGAGCTGGCCGCCACTGGCGCGCTCCAAGAGCGGCCACAGGCTGGCGAAGCCGGCCGGCGTGGCGGTGAACCACGCCAGCGCGCCGCCAACACCGAGCAACAGCAGCAGGCTCAGCAACAGCAGCCAGCGCAACCACCGCAGGCGGCGACGCGGCGCAGGCGGCGGTTCCGGGGTATCCGGCGGCGCCGCCGATGGCAGGGACGGGGGCGGCAGGGATGACGACGGCAGCAGGTCTTCGGTGTGCGCCATCAGAAGGCCAGCCCCAGGTTGAGGTTCCAGCGCCAGCGCTGGTCGCGCGCGCCATAGGCGATGTCGAAGGCCAGCGGTGCCAGCGGGCTGAGCCAGCGCACGCCGACCCCCTGCGCCCGCGCCAGGCGCCAGCTCTGCCAGCTGTCGGCGGCGTCACCGCCATCGACGAACGCCGCCAGCCGCCACGCCGGCGTCAGCGGGTACTGGTATTCCAGCGTCGCGGTGGCCAGCACGCGGCCGCCGGTGATCGCGCCGCTGTCGGGGCTGACGATGCCGAGGCTCTGGTAGTCGTAGCCGCGCACGCTGCCGACACCGCCGGCCTTGAACAGGCGCGACGCCGGCACCTGCAGCGCGTCGTCGGCCCACACCTGGCCCAGCTCCAGCCGCGTCAGCCAGGTGCCGCGCATGAAGGACGGGCTCCAGTACAGCGCGCCGCGGCCGTAGGCGCGCAGGAAACGGGTGTCCGCCGCCAGCCCGGCGCCGGACAGGTGGCCCTCCAGCAGATAGCCGGAACCGGGGCGCAGCGGGTTGTCCATCGCCCGCTGCGCCCAGCCGTAGGACAGGATCAGCGCCTTGTTGTCGCGGGTGGCCTCGCCCTCGATCTTCTCGCGTTCGATCAGGTATTCCACGCCGAAGCGGGCCTCGATCTCGCCGCGCTGGCGCACGCGGAACAGGCCCAGCTCGGTGGCGTCGGTGATGGTCAGGTTCTGCTCGGCGTGGCGCTGCTGCAGGTTGAGGCTGTGCGCGTAGCCGTCGCTGCCGCGCGCAAAACCGAGGCCGAGATCCAGCTGCTGCCGCGACTTTTTCCAGTCGTAGGCCACCGAGCCGGTATAGCCGCGGCGCAGCAGGTTGTAGTGCTCGTAGCCCAGGCGGGTGCCGGCGCCGTCGCCGGTGCTGTAGTTGAGGCCGACCTCCAGCTTCTGCCGCTGCTGCTCGCTCAGGGTGATGCCCAGCGGCACCGTGTCGTCGTGCAGTTGTTCCCACAGCGGCGCCACCACCACACCGGTGAAGTGCGGATCGTTCTCCAGCGCCGCCTGCAACGCCACCAGAGACGGCTGCGAGTACGGCGCGCCGGGCGCGAAATCGGCCATGCCGCTGACGATGCTGGCCGGATAGCGCTGCAGGCCGTCGATGCGGAAGTCGCCGAAGCGGATCAGCGGCCCGCTGTCCACCGTCAGCGTCACCCGCGCCTGGCGGCTGGCCGGGTCGATGCGCACCTGCGCGGCGGTGAGCCTGGCCTGCGGGAAGCGGTCGAGCAGGAAGGGGCGCAGCGCCGCCTTCTTGCTGCTGTCCCAGTCGTCCTGGCGGAACACCGCACCCTCCGGCAGCGCCCAGTCTTCCATCACCCTGGAAAGAAAGCGGCTGAAATCCGCCTGCTGCCGCACCGGTCCCTGCAGCGTGACATCGACCGCGCTGACGATCACCGGCGCGCCGGCGCTGACCTGCACCCGCACCGTGTTGCCGTCGCGGCTGACCTGCACCTCGCTGCCGAAATAGCCCTCGGTCTCCAGCAGCGCGCGCGCCTCGGCCGGGGTGCCGGCCACGATGCTGTCCAGGTCCTGCGCCGTCAGCGCCTCATCCTGCTGCAGCGTGTACAGGTCGAGGTTGCCGCGCAGCAGCGCGTCCAGTTCCGACGGCGCCGCCAGCTCGACGCGGTAATCCAGCGCGTGGGCAGTCAGGGGCAGGCAGGCAAGTAACAACAGGACGCGATACATGGGCGGATAGTCAGCAGGTGGGCGGGCAAGCGCCCATGGTAGTGCAGTTGCCGCGCAATGAAAAATGACATTCACACGAGCGGCGCCGTAGATCAGACCGCCGCCGGCGCGCACCGTTCCCGCCGCGGCCACTGGCACGCATACTGTGCGGCCAACCCTCAACGGAGCTATCCATGGCACAGCACCTCTCCCGCGTCGCACTGCTGGTACACGACTACGACACCGCCATCGCCTGGTATGTCGACAAGCTCGGTTTTGAACTGCTGGAAGACCAGCCGCAGGGACACAAGCGCTGGGTCGTGGTCAGCCCGCGCGGCGCCGGCCACTGCGCACTGGTACTGGCGCAGCCCTCGACGGCGGAGCAGGCGGCATTCATCGGCCACCAGGCCGGCGGCCGCGTATGGCTGTTTCTGGAAAGCGACGACTTCTGGCGCGACTATCACGCGATGCAGGCGCGCGGTGTGCACTTCTGCGAGTCTCCGCGCGAGGAAGCCTACGGCACGGTCGTGGTGTTCGAGGATCTCTACGGCAACCGCTGGGACCTGCTGCAGCTGAAATCCGCCTAGGCGCGTGCCGGCCGCGCGCGGATCACCAGCGCGATGCCGCCGAGTATCGCCAGCGCCGCCAGCAGCAGGCGCCAACCCGGCTGCTCGGCCAGCAGCAGCCAGCCGGCCAGCGCCGTCAGCAGCGGCACGCTCAGCTGCACCGTGGCCGCGCTGCTGGCGCTCAGCCCGCGCAGCGCGCGATACCAGATGGCGTAACCGATACCCGACGCCAGCGCCCCGGACGCCACCGCGTACCCCACCCCGGCCACCGGCGGCGACAGCGGCGGCGCCTGCCACAGCCACAGCAGCAGCGCCAGGGGCAGCGCGCGCAGGAAATTGCCGGCGGTCACCGCGGTGGCATCGCCGGCGCCGCGCCCGAGCAGCGAATACGCGCCCCACGCCACGCCGGCCAGCAGCATCAGCAACATGCCGCCCAGCGGCGGTGCCGACGCCCCCGGCAACAGCAGCAACAGCAGCCCACCGAGCGCCGCGACAAAGCCCAGCCACTGGCGGGCGGCCAGCCGTTCGCCCTGCCACCAGCCGCAGGCGATCATGGTCGCCTGCACCGCGCCGAACAGGCACAGCGCGCCGCTGGCCGCCGGCAGGCTGAGATAGGCAAACGAGAACGCGGCGGCGTAGACGAACAGCGCCACCGCGCCGCGCCAGCTGCCGGCCGCCGGCCACTGCCGCGTTTGCCACACCACCAGCGCCGCCAGCATCAGCGCGCCGGACAGCAGGCGGATCGCGGTGAAACTGGCGGCGTCGATGCCGGTGCTGCTCAGCGCCAGCCGGCACAACAGCGAATTGCCGGCAAAGGCCAGCATCGCCAGCCAGGTCAGCCACAGGGTCTGTGCGCGTGCGGTCACGGCGGCTCCTTCAAGAGATCGGGCAAGAGATCAGGATAGGCCACTGGCGAGCGCCGCCAGCAGTGGGTGCTGCCTACCATAGCCGTTTTTTGCAGCGCCGGCGCGTGCTGGCCGCCGCCGGCCGCGCAGGCAGGTAGCACGGATACCAGGATAACTGCTTATCTTGTACCCCTATCCGGCAGCGGTTAAGGTCGTGACTCCATCTTGCAGAGCACCCGACATGAGCAGCCATCACCAGGCCACCCGGCAACAGTTCGACCCGCAGGCGCAAGCCTACCTCACCAGCGCGGTGCACGCCGCCGGCCCCGACCTCGCCGCCGCGCAGCAGCTGGTCGCCGCCCACCTGCCGCGCCACGGCCGCGCCCTGGATGTCGGCTGTGGCGCCGGCCACCTCAGCTTCGCGCTGGCACCGCTGCTGGGCGAAGTGGTGGCGCTGGACCCGGCGCCGGCGATGCTGGCCACCGTCGCCGCGGCGGCCACCGCCAATGGCCACGGCAATATCGCCACGCAACAGGGCGACGCCGCCGCGCTGCCGTTTGCCGACGCCAGCTTCGATCTGGTCGCCAGCCGCTACAGCGCCCACCACTGGCTGGACCTCGCCGCCGGGGTACAGGAAATGCGCCGCGTGCTGCGCCCAGGCGGCTACCTGTTGCTGATCGACGTGGAAACCGACGCCGACGCGCTGGTCGACACTCACCTGCAATGCTGGGAACTGCTGCGCGACCGCTCCCACATCCGCGACCGCTCCGACGCGGAATGGCGCCGGCTGCTGGCCGACGCCGGCATCACCCTGCAACAGCACGAGCGCTGGCCGCTGCGGCTGGAGTTCGGCAGCTGGGTCAGCCGCATGCGCACGCCGCCGGAAAAAGTCGCCATGCTGCGCCAGCTGCAGCAGGAGGCGCCGCAGGAAGTCGCCGCCGCACTGCAACTGGAAGCCGACGGCAGCTTCACCACCCGCACCGGGCTGTGGTGGGGCCAGCGCGGCGGCTGAACGGGCAAGACCAGCGCCTGCCGCGTGAAACACACAACGGCTGCCAAGGTTGGCCGCAAGTCGCTTACCGCCTGCGGCCAACCTTGCGGCCTGATCTGCGGCAGGCGCCCGGCTAAGGTCAGCCCAGCGTGTCAAGCGGCTGGCCGCACCGACCGGCAGTGGGCAGGCCGCAGGCGCCAAGCCTTGAAAGTGGCGACGCCGCACCGATATGGCCAGCAGAGACCCCCTGGAGCCTGCCATGAACACCCCCACCGCCCTGCACCTGGCCTGCCCGCACTGCCACGCGCTCAACCGCGTCCCCGCCAGCCGCCTGACCGACGGCCCCAACTGCGGCCAGTGTCACCAGCCGCTGCTGACCGGCCAGCCGCTGGAACTGACCGTCGACCACGCCGAGCGCCACATCTCGCGCAACGACATCCCGGTGGTGGTCGATTTCTGGGCGCCGTGGTGCGGCCCGTGCCAGATGATGGGCCCCGCCTTCGCCCAGGCCGCCGCGGCGCTGCCGCAGGTGCGCTTCGCCAAGATCAACACCCAGAACGAAACCACCCTCGGCCAGCGCTTCGCCATCCGCAGCATCCCGACCCTGATCCTGTTCGTCGGCGGCCGTGAAATCCAGCGCCAGGCCGGTGCCATGGACAGCGCCAGCATCCAGCGCTGGATCGCGGCAGGATTGCAGAAGGCGGGGCGGTAACCGTGTGTAGGTCGGGTTGGCGCAGCGTAAGCCGACACGACCTGCGGCCAACCTTTGCGGTCATGAACACGTGTCGCCCGGATAGGCGACAGCGTATCCGGGGATGATTGCTATAGCGTATCGGCGTTTCGGATACAGGCGTCAGCCTGCGCCAGCAGCGCCTGCCGCGTCGCCGCATCCATCTTGCGCCAGCTGGCGTAGGGCATCGCCAGGCGCGGGTTGGCCGCCAGCGTCGCCTCGTGCCGTGCCAGAAAGTGCCAGTACAGGCTGTTGAACGGGCAGGCTCGCGGCCCGGTTTTCTGCTTGACCGTATAGCGGCAGTGCGTGCAGTGGTCGCCCATGCGCGCCAGATAGGCGCCGCCGGACACATAGGGCTTGCTGGCCATGAAGCCGCCGTCGGCCCACTGGCTCATGCCGCGCGTATTCGGCTGCTCCACCCACTCGAAGGCATCGATGTAGATGCCCAGATACCAGGCGTCCACCGCATCCGGATCACAGCCCAGCAGCAGGGCGATGTTGCCGGTCACCATCAGGCGCTGGATGTGGTGGGCGTAGGCGTGCTGCAGGCTGCCGCGCACCGCCTGTGCCACACAGGCCATGCCGGTGTCGCCATCCCAGAACCAGCGCGGCAACGGCCGGCGGTGCTGCAAGGCGTTCACGCTGCCGAAATCCGGCCGCGCCCAGTACACGCCGCGCACGTATTCGCGCCAGCCCAGGATCTGGCGGATGAAGCCCTCGACGCTGGCCAGCGGCAGCGTCGGGTCGCTGCGCCAGGCGGCCTCGGCGGCGTGCACCACCTCGTGCGGCGACAGCATCTTGGTATTCAGCGCAAAACTCAGCCCGCTGTGAAACAGCCAGGCCTCGTCGTGCACCAGCGCGTCCTGATAGCGGCCAAAGTGTCGCAGCCGCTGCCGGATGAAATCGGCCAGCCAGGCGCGCGCCTCGCGCCGGCTCAGCGGCCAGCGCAGGGCCTCCGCCTGCGGCTCGCCCAGCGTCTGCACGCCGGCATCAAGGATTTCCTGCCACAGCGCGTGCAGGTCGTGGCCGGCAAACGGCCACGGCGCCAGCGCCACCTCGCCGCGATACGGATCGCGGTTGGCCGCATCGTAGTTCCACTGCCCGCCCTCGGGCTTGCCGGCGCCATCCAGCAACACTCTGTGGCGCTGGCGCATGTGGCGGTAGAAGGTCTCCATGCGCCAGCCCTTGCTACCGAACAGCGCCGCTGCCTCGTCACGCGCGGTGTAGAAATGCTCGCTGTCCACCACGCTCAGCGGCAGGCCCAGCTGCTGCGGCAGCGCCGCCAGCAGCGCATCCACCCGACGCTCGTCCGCCAGCTGGCAGGCGAGGCTGTCGGCAGCATAATGCGCGGCCAGCCAGCCCAGGTTGGCCGCAAAGTCGTGGCGGTTAGCCGCATCGCCGATGCGCAGGTAATGCACGCGGTGGCCGGCGGCCTGCAGCGCGGCCGCAAAACGGCGCATGGCGGCAAACAGCGCCAGCACTTTCTGCGCGTGGTGGCGCACGTAACCGGTTTCGCTGCGGATTTCCATCATCACGTACACCACATCGTCGCGGCGTTCGCGGTACCAGCTGTGGCCAGCGTTGAGCTGGTCCCCCAGAATCAGGCGCAGTTGCATGCAGTCTCCCAGACAAACGGCCCGCCAGCATGGCGAGTCGTTGCATGATGCCATCAGGCCGGGTCGCAGCGCGATGGCATGCCGATAACACAAGCTTGGCCGCACAGCCATCACGGCATGCGGCCAACCTTGGCGCGGTAATCGGCTTTGATTTTTTTGCCACGGAAGAACACGGAAAACACGGACAAAGGCAAAGACAGCGATTAACCGTGAAAAACTCGAAAGTAAAAGCGCCGGAATGAGCCAAGGTTGGCCGCAAGCCATTCCACCGCCAGCCAAAACCGAACCGACGCGCCCCAACCCCGTTGGCGCAGGCCGTAGCAGCGGCCGCCAGCCCGGAAACAAGCCGCCCCCTTTTGAGCGCAGCGTATGGGTGGCGCCGGGATGGCGGCCGCTGCTACGGGAATTCCTGCGCCGTCGGGTCGCCTTTTCTTTGGTAACTTTCTTTTGGCGAAGCAAAGAAGTTACCCGCCGCCGCGCGGAAAGGGGCAGATAAAAAACATCCGCGCAGCGGATACCCATCCGAAAACAAGGTTGGTCGCAAAGCCGTCACGGCTTGCGGCCAACCTTGGGCATGCGATCGCGGTAAACGTTGGGCTTCGCTGCGCTCAACCCAACCTACCATGCCGGAAAGATAGATTTTGTCATCAAGGAACTATCCAGTGTCCCACCCGGCACATAGAATGCCACTATCAAATTCGAGGGTTTTGATATGCGCAAATGCATAGTGGTCGGGTTAGCCACCATTGGCCTAGCTGGATCGGTGGCGGCCATGGATCTGCATTACTACACATCCTCAGGCTTGGTTGGAACATTCGTGGATCGCCAAGGCATTGATTGCTGCACGAATGGCAAGGAGAAGAAAGTGACCTTCCCAGCTTTGCAGCTGGATCAGCCGATCAATGTCACTGCAGCCAATCCTCAAACAGCAGAAGAGGATGAAATGCCAGAGCAAGGCATCCGCCTGCTGCAACTGGCACTCAAAGACAAGAGCCAGTGGCGATTATTCAATCAAAACAAAGATAAACGAGTACGTGTAACGTGTTCCCTGTTCCACTCAACCAATGGTCACCACCTGACACCCGTGCTGTGCGACGTCCAGCAGATCAACAAGGCAGATCAGTATTGAGCGACTAAAGAAACTTGGTCGGTCAGCACCGTAGGTTGGGTTGAGCGCAGCGAAGCCCAACGTTTACCGCGCCCTACTCCTTCATATTCAACACCATACCCGCCCCCGCCCAATCCTTCGGCAACCAGCCCTGCCGCACAAAGCGGTGAAAACTCGAATACGGCCAATCGGCCACCCTCTGCACATAACCATGCTTGACCGGGTTGTAATGGATGTAATCAACGTGCGCCTGTAAATCGGCATCGTCACGAATCTGGTGCTCCCAAAATCGCCGCTGCCAGATGCCGCGTTCGCGCTTCTGCGCCCGGCTATCTCGAATGTGCTCACCAGCGGGAACGCCACGGGAAAACCGCGATTTGATCATCGCCCAGCGAATGGAAAAGTCCGCATCGTCAGGCGGTAGTGTCCATACCGCATGGAGATGATCCGGCATCACCACCATTGCCACGATCTCGAAGGGATAACGCTGCCTAGTCTGGCGCACCGCCACACGCAAGGCCTCGACATGGCGAACAAGATAATCCTGCTGCCGATCCGCCAGATTGACGGTAAAGAACCAGCTGCCGCCCGCAACAGTGGCGCGTCGATATCGCATGGCCATCTCCTGACTTTGCGCGGTAAACGTTGGGCTTCGCTGCGCTCAACCCAACCTACTTATCAGGCCAACATCATAACCGTGAGGCATGAAAAAAGGGCAAGCCCTCATCAGGCTTGCCCTTTCTCGTCTTCACTGCGGCCAACCTTGGCCGCAGTCACACGTTTACTTCTTGCGTTGCGGCGGCAGGTCGGTGCAGCTGCCGTGCGCCACTTCGGCGGCCATGCCGATGCTCTCGCCCAGTGTCGGGTGAGCGTGGATGGTCTTGCCGATGTCGGTGGCGTCGCAGCCCATTTCGATGGCCAGGCAGATTTCGCCCAGCATGTCGCCGGCGTGGGTACCCACGATGGCACCGCCGATCACCTGATGGGTGTTGGCGTCGAAAATCAGCTTGGTGAAGCCTTCGTCGCGACCGTTGGCGATGGCGCGGCCGGAGGCGGCCCACGGGAACACCGCTTTCTCGATCTTGATGCCGTCACGCTTGGCCGATTCTTCGGTCACGCCGACCCAGGCGACTTCCGGATCGGTGTAGGCCACGCCCGGAATCACGCGGGCGTCGAAGAAGGATTTGCCGCCGGCGCAGTTTTCTGCCGCCACGTGCGCCTCGTGCACCGCCTTGTGCGCCAGCATCGGCTGACCGACGATGTCGCCGATGGCGTAGATGTGCGGTACGTTGGTGCGCTGCTGCTTGTCTACTTCGATAAAGCCACGGTCGGTCACGGCGATACCGGCGTTTTCGGCGCCGATCAGCTTGCCGTTCGGCGCGCGGCCGGCGGCGACCAGTACCAGATCGTAGCGTTGCGGCTCGGCCGGGGCCTTGGCGCCTTCAAACGTCACGTAGATGCCGTCTTCACGGGCGTCCACGGCCACGGTTTTGGTGCCGGTCATGATGTTGTCGAAGCGGTGGGCGTTGTACTTCTCCCATACTTTCACCAGGTCACGATCCGGGCCCTGCATCAGGCCGTCCATCATCTCGACCACGTCCAGGCGCGCACCCAGCGTGGAGTACACGGTGCCCATTTCCAGACCGATGATGCCGCCACCGATGACCAGCATCTTGTTCGGCACGGCTTTCAGCTCCAGCGCGCCGGTGGAATCGACGATGCGCGGGTCTTGCGGGATGAACGGCAGGTTCACCACGCGGCTACCGGCGGCGATGATGGCGTTCTTGAACTTGATCACCTGCTTGGCGCCGGTCTTATCCTGGCCCGTGCCGTCGGTGGTTTCCACCTGCAGATGGTACGGGTCCAGGAACTGGCCGACACCGCGCACGACTTGCACCTTGCGGGCCTTGGCCATGCCGGCCAGGCCACCGGTCAGCTTGCCGATGACCTTTTCCTTGTAGCCGCGCAGCATGTCGATGTCGATTTCCGGCGCGGCAAACTTGATGCCGTTGGCGGCCAGGTGTTTCACCTCGTCGATCACCGCGGCGTTGTGCAGCAGCGCCTTGGACGGGATGCAGCCCACGTTCAGGCACACGCCGCCCAGGGTGGCGTAACGCTCGACCAGGACCACTTTCAGGCCCAGGTCGGCGGCGCGGAAGGCGGCGGAGTAGCCGCCGGGGCCGGCGCCCAGTACCAGCACGTCGCACTCGATGTCGGCGGTGCCGCTGTGCGTTGCCGCAGCAGGGGCGGCAACCGGTGCAGCAACTTGCGGGGCAGCCGCTGCCGGAGCAGCAGCAGGTGCCGCAGCCGGCGCAGGGTTGGCCGCAGCGGCCGCACCGGCCACTTCGATGACCACGATCACGTCACCTTCGGAGATCTTGCCGCCGACGGCGGTGCGCACTTCCTTCACCACGCCGGCCGCTTCGGCCGGGACTTCCATGGTGGCCTTGTCGGTTTCCAGCGTGATCAGGCTGTCGTCCTTGGCAACGGTGTCGCCGACTTTCACGAACACCTCGATCACGTCCACATTGCTGTGGCCCCCGATGTCCGGCACTTTCAGTTCAATCAGATTGCTCATGGTTCACATCCATGTGGTGGCGGCGCGCAGGGCACGCCGCCGGTATTCGGCACGATGGCTTGCTGGCAGCCCAGGCCTGACCGCGGCCAGGCCTCGGGCTGCGACCATTACAGGATCAGGCGACGCACGTCGGACAGCAGCTTGCCCAGGTACACGGTGAAGCGGGCGGCAGCGGCGCCGTCGATCACGCGGTGGTCGAAGGACAGGCTCAGCGGGCACATCAGGCGCGGCGCGAATTCCTTGCCGTTCCATACCGGCTTGATCTGCGACTTGCACACGCCGAGGATGGCCACTTCCGGTGCGTTGACGATAGGCGTGAAGCCGGTGCCGCCGATACCACCCAGACTGGAGATGGTGAAGGTGGCGCCCTGCATGTCGGTCGGCTTGAGCTTGCCGTCACGCGCCAGCGCGGACAGGTCGGTCAGTTCCTTGGCGATCTGCTTGATGCCCTTCTGGTCGACGTTCTTGATCACCGGTACCACCAGGCCGTTCGGCGTGTCGGCGGCAAAGCCGATGTGGTAGTACTGCTTCAGCACCAGGTTGTCGCCGTCCAGCGAGCTGTTGAAGTTCGGGAACGCCTTCAGCGCTTCGGCGGCGGCCTTGATGATGAAGGCCAGCGGGCTGATCTTCAGGCCGGACTTTTCCCATTCCTTGCCGATGGTCTTGCGGAATTCTTCCAGCTCGGTGATATCGCAGTCGTCGTTGAACGTGACGTGCGGGATCATCACCCAGTTGCGGGCCAGGTTGGCACCGGACAGCTTCTGGATGCGGGTCAGCGGCTTGGTTTCGATCGGGCCGAACTTGGCGAAATCGACCTTCGGCCACGGCAGCAGGTCCAGACCGCCGCCGTTGCCTGCCGGCGCAGCGGCCGGGGCCAGCGCCGCCGGGTTCTGCATGATGGTCTTCACGAAGCCCTTCACGTCGTCCTCGACGATACGGCCCTTGCGGCCGGAGCCTGTCACCTTGGACAGGTCGACGCCCAGTTCGCGTGCCAGCTTGCGTACCGACGGGCCGGCGTGCGACTTGGCGAAGCCGGCTTCGTTGAAGGCGGCGGCGACGGCGGCGGCAACTTGAGTGGC
>NZ_LFDT01000050.1:0-12547 GCF_001037925.1 Vogesella sp. EB
TTGAATCTTGACAGTGCAAGTATTTGGCTAAGCCAGACACTTACACCTATCGGTTATTCGTTCTGTTAAAGAGCAGTGCTGCGTCGCGTTTCGTTTGCGGCGTCAGCTGAGGAGGCGAACTATAGCGAAGCCGGCCAGCCGCGTCAACACCCGCAAACACAATTTCCGACACCAAAGCGGCAAGTCCTTGATTCCACAGCCAGCCTACCATAAAGAAAAATGAAAAAGGTTGGCCGCAGTGCTTGCGGCCAACCTTGGGCATGAGAATAAAGCGCAATATTCGTATTAATCGATACCCAGCATCGCCGGTGTCATCATCGCCTTGAGACGAATTTGCTCGATGCCGTGGCGTTCGCGATGGCTGAGCCACCAGATGGCACCTTTCTTGACGCTCCACAGCAATGGCTGTTCGCTCATCAGCGTGGCGGCGAGACGCCCGATGTAGGGCTGATGACCGACCAGCACGATGGTCTTGCCACTACGCGGCCAGTCGATGGCCGTCAGCACCTGCTCGACCGAGGCATCCGGGTTCAGCGCCGGCACAACTTCATAACTCTTGGCAAACAGTGCCGCGGTTTGCTGCGAGCGCAGCGCCTCGGAGGCGAGCAGCGCAAAATCGTCGGGCAGCTGCTTGCGCAACCATGTTGCCATCGCGCTCGCCTGCTTCTGGCCACGGCGGGTCAGCGCGCGCTGCATGTCGTCAGAGCCTTCCTCGGCTTCGGCATGACGCCACAAGATGAGATCCATATCATTCCTTAGTCTTATTGTTTGGCTGCCATATGCTGTGCCATGTGTATTACGACAGCAAGAAATGCACCAACAATGGTGCCACCACCGCCGTGACAAAACCGGTCAGCCCCATTGCCAGACCGGCAAAGGCGCCGGCAGTTTCCGAAATCTGGAAGACGCGGGCGGTGCCGATGCCGTGTGCGGCGATGCCGGTGGCGACACCCAGCACCACGTCATCGTTCATGCGTAATAGCGTCAGCAGCGGCTTGGCCAACACCGCACCGATGATGCCGGTCACGATGACAAAGGCGGCCGCCAGGGTGGGGATGCCGCCGATGGCCTCGGCCACGCCGATCGCGATCGGCGTGGTGGCCGAGCGCGGCGCCAGGCTGAGCACGATCTGTGGCGGCATGTCGAAGGCGACGGCAATCAGCACCGCGCTGCCCACGCCGGCGACACTGCCGACCACGATGCTGCACAGGATGGCGAAGGCGCTGCGCTTGAGGCGCGCCAGATTGTTGTACAGCGGAATCGCCAGCGCGACGGTGATCGGCCCGAGCAGGAACTGGATAAAGCTGGCGCCACGGAAATACTCGTCGAAACTCAGTCCCAGTGCCAGCAGGCTGACGATCAGCAGCCCGGCACCGACAAGCACCGTGTTGGCCAGCGGATGGCCGTGATAGCGGCGGCTGACACTCAGCGCGACACGGTAGGCCAGCAGCGTCAGGAAGATGCCGGTCAGCGGCGACTGGCGCAACCACTCATATAGTGTCGGCGTCATGGCTTGGCCTTTCTGCCTTGCTGACGGCGCAGCAGCAGCGTCAACGTCAGCGCGCTGATCAGCAGCGTCGACAGCGTCGACAGCAGCAGCACCGCCGCCATCGCCAGCGGCCGCTCGGCCAGCAGCGGCCAGAAGGCGAGGATGCCGGCACCGGCGGGGATGAACAGCAGCGACATGTGCGTCATCAGCCGCGGCACGTTGTGGCGCAGCGTGTCGGGAATGCCCTTGCGCACACACAGCGTCAGGAACAGGAACAGCATGCCGAGCACGGCGCCGGGGATGGGCCAGCCGAGGCTGCGCGCCAGCAACTCGCCGGCAAACTGGTAGCCCAGCAGCCACAGGAAGGTTTCGATCATCGACAACTCACAGGGGTCACAAGGTTGGCCGCACGCAACAGCGGCGGGATCGGACGGGTTTTGGCATAATGCGCCGCATGACGCCTTTTTCTGACTGGTCGGCCCAGTTGCCGCCAACTTCACCGCTGCTGGCAGAGTGCATCACCGTCAGCGGTTCGCTCACCAACTACCTGATGGCAAGCGGCCACGACTTCGCCGTCAGCGTGCTGCAGCAAGGCAGCGACGCGATTCATGCCGACGAAACCGCCCTGTTCGAGCTTACCCCAGATAGCCAATTGCATGCCAGACACGTTTGCCTGACGCTGGCCGGCAAGCCGGTGGTGGTGGCGCGCAGCGTGTGTCTGCCTGAATGCCCGGTGTGGCGACCGATCCTGGAGCGCGGCAGCCGTTCGCTGGGGCTGACGCTGTTTGGCGACCTGCCGCAACTGCGGCGCGGCGAGCTGAGCTTTGCCGAGCTGCACGCAGGACACCCGCTGTTTGCACTGGCACAGGCACACGACCCCCACGCCAGAAGCCGCTACCTGGCCCGCCGCTGCCGCTTCGAGCTGGACGGGCAACGCCTGCTGGTTTGTGAAATCTTCTTGCCGGAACTGGAGCAATTGCTGTGATGAGCATGGACTTTATCAAGGAGCGGCTGACGGTCTACGGCCAGCTGATGCGTATCGACAAGCCGATCGGCACCCTGCTGCTGCTGTGGCCGACGCTGTGGGCGCTGTGGATCGCCTCCGCCGGCCAGCCGGACTGGCAGCTGCTGCTGATCTTCACGCTCGGCACCTTCTTGATGCGCTCGGCCGGCTGCGTGATCAACGACTTCGCCGACCGCCACATCGACATGCATGTGGCGCGCACCAAACAGCGGCCGTTCGCCCGCGGCGCGGTGAGCAGCAAGGAAGCGCTGCTGCTGGCCGCGCTGCTGGCCCTGCTCAGCCTGCTCTTGATCCTGCCGCTGAACCGGCTGACCCTGTTGCTGTCGCTGCCGGCAGTGTTCCTCGCCGCCAGCTATCCGTTTACCAAGCGTTTCTTCCCGCTGCCGCAGGCCTATCTCGGCTTGGCCTTCGGCTTCGGCATCCCGATGGCCTTTGCCGCGGTGACCGGCGACGTACCGCTGCTGGCATGGCTACTGTTCCTGGCCAAGGCGCTGTGGACCATCGGCTACGACACCGCCTACGCGATGACCGACAAGCCGGACGACCTGAAGATCGGCATCAAGACCTCGGCGATCACCTTTGGCGCTCACGACGTGCGCGCGGTGATGCTGTGCCACGCCGCCTTCATCGCGCTGATGACCGGCATTGGCCACAGCCTCGACCTCGGCTGGCCGTACTACCTGTCGCTGCTGCTGTCGGTGCTGCTGATCGGGCGCCAGTATCTGGACATCCGCCACCGCGACCGCGCGCTGTGCTTCAAGGCCTTTCTCGACAACAACCGCGTCGGTGCGGTGATCTTTGCCGGGCTGGTGCTGGCTTACTGCCTGCGCTGAAGCGGTGCACAGATACACCCGAAGCGGGCAGCCAGTGGCTGCCCGCTTTGTTTTGCCGCCGCATCGGCGGGCTGGTGGCCGCATCCAGATTTATCTGTCGTGATTTGTGGTCTAAGTTGAAACAGGTAGCTGCCTGCCGGCAGACAGCAGATCTTCCCCTCGAAGGAGACGCACCATGATCAACGGTATCTATCACGTCACGGTATCCACCAGCGACGGTCAGCACAGCGATGGCCAGTGGGTAATCGACAACCATTCGCTGCAGGGCACCGATGCCACCTCGCGCTATCAGGGGCAATTCCACCTTTCCGGCCAGCACGTGGCGATGCAGATGAACGTGTCGCGCCACCAGGAAGCCGAACGCACGCTGTTTGGCCCAGCCATGCAATACCTGCTGTCGCTGAACGGCCATTTCATGAGCGACAGCAACACCTTCAACCTGTCCGGCCCAGTGGCGCACGTGCCGACCATGTTCGCCACCATCAGCGGCCACTGGCTGAAGGCGCTGGACTGACGAGTCCGTCCGGCTGCAGCCGGCCGTCCAGCAGCCGGATCTGGCGCGGACAGCCATCGGCCAGCCGCTGGTCGTGGGTGACGATCAGGAAGGTGGTGCCATCCTCGCGATTGAGTTCATGCAGCAGCGCAAACACCTCGTTCGCCGTCTGGGTGTCGAGGTTGCCGGTCGGTTCATCGGCCAGCACCAGCCGCGGACGATTCATAAGCGCCCGCACGATGGCGACGCGCTGCTGCTGCCCACCCGATAGCTGTACCGGCTGCTTGGCGGCATGCTCGGCCAGCCCGACGCGCTGTAACAGCATCGCGGCGCGCTGTCGGTCCTGCGGCGTGACCCGCCCCTGGCCGGCGAACAGCGGCATCATCACGTTCTCCAGCGCCGAGAATGCCGGCAACAGATGGTGGAACTGGAACACGAACCCCAGATAGCGATTGCGCAAGGCGGTGCGCGCCGCGTCGTCGAGGCTGGCGGTGGCAGTATCAGCAATGCGCAGCTCGCCGGCGGTCGGTGTCTCCAGCAGCCCGATGATGTTGAGCAGCGTCGACTTGCCGGAGCCGGACGGCCCCAGCAGCGCGGCAAACTCGCCTTCCACCAGCTGCAAGTCGATGCCGTGCAGCACCTCGACCAGCGGCGACTTGCCGCCACCGTAGCTTTTCTTCACCCCTTCCAGCGTCATGATTTCAGCCACGGATCGCCACCACCGGGTCCAGCCTGGCCGCGCGCAGCGCCGGCAGCAGTGCCGCCAGCACCCCGACCAGGGTCGCAATCAGTGCGGTGGTGATGAACAGCTCGCTGTCCAGCACCACTGGAAACAGCGGGCTACCGTCCTCGGTCAACGCCAGCCGGCTGATGCCCTCCGCCATCGCCGCCCCCAGCACGGAGCCGAACAACGAGCCGAACAGGCCGACGAGGCCGCCCTGCAGCAGGAACACCGCCAGGATGCGCGACGCCGGCGTGCCCATCGCGCGCAGGATGCCGATCTCGCGCTGGCGCTGCACCACCGTCACCACCAGCACGCTGGCGATGCCCAGCGCCACGGCAAAGGTGACGAACACGCGGATCATCAGGCTGGAGGCGCTCTGGCTTTTCAGCGCCGTCACCAGCTGACCGTTACTGGACTGCCAGCTGTCCGCGGTCAGGCCGGTACTCAGCGCCAGGTTGGCCGCAAGGCTTTCCGCCTCGAACAGGCGCTCGCTCTTGATGTAGATTTCGGTGACATCGCGCTGGAAGCCAAGCAGGTTCTGCGCCTCGCGCAGCGGCAACAGCACCCAGCGCTTGTTGAGATCCTTGAGGCCGAAATCGAGAATCGCCCCCACCGTCATGCTCTGACTGCCGCCGGTCGCGGTCTGCAAGCGCAGGCGTCCGCCCGGCTGCAAGCCCAGATCCGCCGCCAGCTCCTTACCGATCAGCGCGGTGCCGGTCGGCAGCAGCAGGCGTCCGGCTTGCAGCTTGTTGTCCAGCCGTACCACCTGGCTGTAGTCGTCAAGCTCGACCCCCATCAGCACGATAGACTTGCGCACGCCGCCCTGCTGCGCGACCCCGGGACCGCTGGCCATTGCCGCCACCGCACTGACATTGGGCGTGCCGCGCATCCGTGCCACGATGCCGCTCCAGTTGGCGATGGTGTTCTCGCGCTGCGTGCGCTTGGCGATGTCGGCCAGCTTGACGCTGCCCGGTACCGTCAACGGCGCCTGGTTGACGATGTCGGCCGGACGCAGCACCACGTGTGCCTGGGTCGACAGCGTGCGGTCGATGATGTTGGCCTGCAGGCCGCTGACGATGGCGGTGATGTAGACGATGACACCGACACCGATGCTGACCCCAGCCAGGATCAGCGCGGTCTGGAAGCGACCCTCGCGCAGCAGCCGCCACGCCACCGTCCACACGAAGTTCATGGCGCCGCCTCCACGATGCGTACGCGGCTGCCGGCCGCCAGCAACGGGAAGGGGGTAACCACCGCCATGCCGGCGCGCAACCCCTGCAGGATCTGCACCTTGCCCTCCACCACCGCGCTGGCCTGCACCGGCCGCAGCTGCAGGCGGCCGTCCCGCACCAGTGCCACCTGGCCACGCTTCACCGCCTCGGCCGGCAGCAGCAGCACCTGGCGCAAGCGCGCGGTCTCGATCTCCGCCGACACCGTCATCCCCGGCAGCAAAAAGCTGCCGTCCTCGCCCAGCAGCACCTCCACCTCCAAGGTGCCGCGGTCGTTATCCACCTGCGCCGCGATGCGGCCAACCTTGCCGGCCACCCGCCGCGCAGGAAAGGCGTCGGCCGCGATCAGCGCCGGCTGGCCGCTGGCCAGTTGCGCCAGCTGGCGTTCATCGACATCCAGCAGCACGTGTTTCGGGCCGGCGGTGGCAAAGCTGAGTTTGGCGCTGCCGGCGGTGAGCAGGTCGCCGACCTCCACCTCGCGCTCCAGCAGCACGCCGTCGGCCGGCGCGCGGATCTGCGCCTGCGCCAGCCGCGCCTGATACTGCGCCAGCTGCGCCTGCAGTTGCGCCACCCGCAAGCGTGCCTGATCGCGGCTGCGCTGCAGGCCATCCAGCGCCGCCTGGCTGACAAAGCCCTGGCGGAACAGCGCCAGCTGGCGCTGCAACTGGCGCTCGGCATCGGCCTGCTGCTGGCCGGCATCCTCCAGCTGGGCACGGGTTTGCTGCAATTGCGCCAGCAGCTCTTCCGGCTCCAGCTGCAGCAGCACGGTGCCGGCGGTCACCGCCTGACCCTTGGCCACCGGTGTCGCCACCACCCGGCCGCCTATGGTGGCGCCAAGCCGGCTCTGGCGGCTGGCCTCGACGCGGCCACTGGTCACCACGCTGCGCACCACGTCCTGCGCCTCAAGCGTCACCACCGCCACCGCCGCCGGACGCCACCACCAGTAGCCGGCCGCCAGCAGCGGCAACAGCAAAAACAGGGACAGCAGGATTTTGCGGCGCGTCATGTCAGGTAAACTCGGGTAATGAAGGAAGGGTCTGATTCCATTCTACGAAACATCTTGCCCACGGAGCTTTGATCATCATGAAATTTGCCGACATTCTCGCCACCCTGCCCACCATCGACGGCATTGCCGCGCTGATGCTGCTGGATGCCGCCGGCGAACCGCTGCAACGCCTCGACAACAAGCCGGGCACCGCCGGCTCGGTGCGCGTCTATCACGCGCTGGTAAAACGTTTCGGCCACATCGACAAGGCGGCGGCGCGCGAAGGCCTGGCGCTGTACGCCGAACACACCGACGACGCCCGTGCCCACCCCGGCAAGCATCCCAATATCGACCGCCTGCTGGCGATTGCCGAACAGGACGCGCCCGGCCTGCGCGTGCGCATCGTGCTGGACGACAACGCCGAGGCCTGATCCGCGCGGCCGCAAAAAAAACCCGCCACTGCTGGCGGGTTTTTTCATGGCGACACGCGGCGGCACTCCCCCGCGGCGCATCACACGAGCAAGGTTGGCCGCAGGCTGCGGCCAACCCTGGCTGTTACAGCCTCTACACGTCCTGGCCTTCGACGATGCCGTCGTGGCTGGCCGCCTGCTGCGGCAGGATCAGGTTCAGCACGATGGCCAGCACCGAGCACAGGCCGACACCGACCAGGCTGAACGAGCCGAAGGTCAGCTCCAGCCCGCCGATGCCGGAGGTCAGCACCACCGAGATGATCACCAGGTTGCGCGGCTCCATCAGGTCGACCTTGGCCTCGATCAGCGTCTTCAGACCGATGGAAGCGATGGTGCCGAACAGCAGCACCATGATGCCGCCCATTACCGGCATCGGGATCGACTGCAACAGCGCGTTGAACTTGCCGAAGAAGGCCATGCAAATGGCGAACACCGCCGCCCACGTCATCACCACCGGGTTGAAGTTGCGGGTGATCATCACCGCGCCGGTCACCTCGGCGTAAGTCGTCACAGGCGGCCCGCCGATGGCGCCGGCGATGCACACGCCGAGGCCGTCGCCGGCCAGGGTGCGATGCAGGCCCGGGGTCTTGGTGTAGTCCTTGCCGGTCACACCGCCGATCGCCATCACGCCGCCGATATGCTCGATCGACGGGGCGATCGCCACCGGCAGCATGAACAACGCCGCCGCCCAGTTCACTTCCATGCTGCCGAAGGCCGGCACCACGAACCACGGCGCATTGGCCAGCTTGTCGAAATCCACCACGCCGATGAAGGCGGCCACGATGTAGCCGACGGTGACGCCGGCCAGGATCGGCACCAGCTTGAACATGCCGCGCGCGAAGATCGACACCACGATGGTGGTGGCCAGCGATACCGCCGCCAGCAGCAGCGAGGTCTCGTACGGCATGATCTGGTTACCGCCGGCACGGCCCATCGCCATGTTCGACGCGGCGCTGGCCACCGACAGGCCGATGATCATGATCACCGGCCCGATCACCACCGGCGGCAGCAGGCGATTGACCATCGCCATGCCGCGCCAGCGCACGATGGCGGCGAACACGAAGTACATGAAACCGGCGCAGAACAGGCCGAACATGGTGGCGCCCTGCCCCCAGGTCTGCATCGAGTAGATGATGGGGCCGATGAAGGCGAACGAGGAGCCGAGGAAGATCGGCACCTGGCGGCCGGTGCACAGCTGGAACACCAGCGTGCCGACACCGGCGCCCAGCAGCGCCATCGCCGGATTGAGACCGGTCAAGAGCGGCACCAGCACCAGCGCGCCGAAAGCGACGAACAGGATCTGGGCACCAGATACCGCCGTCTTCAGTTGTTGAAACATGCTGTGTTTTCCTTATTGTTGTTGAAATCGTGCGCCGCGCGGCCGGCGCCTCAGGCCGCCGCGCAATACATGATCGCCTGGGCGATGATGTTGTCCTGCCCCGCCGCCAGCGTGCTGTGCGCGCGGAACTGCTGCACCATCGCCTGCACCCGGCAGTAGGTGTCGTAATTGGGCAACGGCCGGTAAGCAATGTCGACGTCCAGCCGTGCGGCCAACCTTTTGATGGTGGTCGGCTTGATGCAGACGTGCTGCTGCGGATCGCTGTAGGCGAGGAAGCAGCTCACCAGCGGCCACTTGGCGGCATTGGCCTTGCCGTCGTGGCGGCACAGCTGCAGTACCTCGACAAAATCGGCAAAGCTGGCTTCGTCAAAACGGTACAGCAGCGCATACAGCGCCGCCACGAACGGCCGGTGCACGTCGCTGAACGCCAGGTAGTTGCGAAACGCCATGCGCTCGAAGGTGCTGACCGTGCTGCAGCGGCTGACGATCTGGCGGCAGCAATCAATCACCGCCGCCGTATTGCCGCTGTCGATGGCAGCGCGCAGCAGCGGCTCGCTCAGGCCGTCGCGGCACAGTTGCAGCACGCGGTCGATGCCGCGGTGCTTCTTTCCCAGCGCCAGCCACGCCTCGTCCTGCAGAGCGTGCGGGAAGCGCAGCAGAAAATCATGTTCCAGCAGTTGATAGGCGTTGTGCTGCATCGACATTCCCCCGCACAAGGTTGGCCGCAACCGTGGCGCCACCGCCGGCTCAGGCAGGCGGCGCCGGGTCATCAGGCGTGTTTGGTACCGAAGATCTTGTCTCCGGCATCACCCAGACCCGGAATGATGTAGCCGTGCTCGTTGAGGTGGCTGTCCAGCGACGCGGCCACGATCTGCACGTCCGGATGGGCGTCGTTGACCGCCTTCACCCCTTCCGGCGCCGCCACCATCACCACCGCCTTGATGTGCTTGCAGCCGTTGCGCTTGAGCAGGTCGATGGTGGCGATCAGCGAGCCGCCGGTGGCCAGCATCGGGTCGATGATCATCGCGATGCGCTCGTCCAGGTTGCCGACGAATTTCTCGAAGTAGGACACCGGCTCCAGCGTTTCCTCGTTGCGGGCGAGGCCGACCACGCTGATCTTGGCCGACGGCACCAGATCGAGCACGCCGTCCAGCATGCCGATGCCGGCGCGCAGGATCGGCACCACGGTCACTTTCTTACCCTTGATCTGCTGCACTTCCATCGGGCCGCACCAGCCGTTGATGGTGACGGTTTCCAGTTCGAAATCGCGGGTGGCTTCATAAGCCAGCAGGCGCGCCAGCTCCTGGGTCAGCAGGCGGAATTTCATGGTGCTGATGTCGCCCTCGCGCAGCAGGCCGAGCTTGTGCTGCACCAGGGGATGATTGACGACGGTAATGTTCATGGGGATCCCAAACCTTGGCAAAAAGCGGCCCCGGAACCAGGTTCCGGCAAACCGCTTTCGGTAATCGATAAAACCGGCTGCACCAGGCGGTGCAGGCGTGAGGTATGGGGCGACATTATACAATCATTTCAAACGCCCCGCTGCACGCGGCCCTCACTGCCGCCCGTCCAAACAAAACAGCCCGTGGCGCGAGGCACACGGGCTGTCGGAGCGTAGCAGACGCGGCTTAGTTGGCCAGGTCTTTCAGCACTTCCTGCAGTTCGCCGGACTGGTACATCTCGTACATGATGTCGGAGCCGCCGAGGAACTCGCCGTTGACATACAGCTGCGGAATGGTCGGCCAGCTGGCGTAGTCCTTGATGCCCTGACGGATTTCCGCATCGGCCAGCACGTCAACGGTGACGAAGTTGTTCACGCCACAAGCCTTGAGGATCTGTACCGCACGGCCGGAAAAGCCGCACTGCGGGAACTGCGCCGAGCCCTTCATGAAAAGCACGACAGGGTTTTCGGTCACGGTCTGACGGATGGTGTCCTGGATCGACATGGTATTCCTTTTTCAAGTGGTCGCGCCGGGCGCATACCCGACTAAATCAATGGGTTATTGTAGACCCGCTTCGGCTTCCGGCTCAAGTGCGGCATCCGCCACCCCGGCCTTGCGCTGCAATACCGCGGCAAAGAAGCCGTCGGTATTGTGCTGGTGCGGACGCAGCGCCAGATAGTCGCCGGTATCCAGCGCGATCTTCTGCTCGGCCAGCACCTGGTTGGCCGGCACCAGCTCGAACGCCGGATGGGCGGCGAGGAAGGCTTCGACGATGGCCTGGTTTTCCTGCGGCAGCAGGCTGCAGGTGGCGTACACCAGCCGGCCGCCGGCCTTCACCAGCCGCGCGGCGGAGGCGAGGATAGACTGCTGCTTGGCGTTGAGCTCGGCCACGCTGTCCGCACTCTGGCGGTACTTGAGGTCCGGGTTGCGGCGCAGGGTACCGAGGCCGGAGCACGGCGCATCGACCAGCACGCGGTCGGCCTTGCCGGCCAGACGCTTCACCTTGGTGTCGTTCTCGTGCGCGATCAGCGTGGTGTTGACGTTGGACAGACCGGAACGCGCCATGCGCGGCTTGAAGTTGGCGAGGCGTTTTTCCGACACATCGAACGCGTACAGGCGGCCGGTGGAGGCCATCTGCGCGCCCAGCAGCAGGGTCTTGCCGCCGGCGCCGGCGCAGAAATCGACCACCATTTCGCCACGGCGGGCGCCGGTGAGCAGGCCCAGCAGCTGGCTGCCCTCGTCCTGCACCTCGATGGCGCCGCCGACAAACAGCGGGTGCTTGGCCAGCGACGGCTTGCCCTTCAGGCGGATGCCGATCGGCGAGTACGGTGTCGCCTCGCAGGCGACGCCGGAATCCTGCAGCTGCACCAGCGCGTCGTCACGCTTGAGCTTGAGGGTGTTGACGCGGATATCCAGCGGCGCGGCAGAGGCCAGGCCCTTGCCCAGCGCCACCACTTCTTCTTCCGCCAGCGGCGGCAGCATGTCCAGCACCCACTGCGGCAGCGCCGCACGCGCGGTCAGTTCTTCCGGCAGCGGCGCGCCTTTCAGCGACGACAGCCATTCACGCTCGGTTTCCTTGATGATGCCGTCCAGCTCGCGCAGGTTGGCACCGCCGATACGCACCAGCGTGGCCAGCGCCAGCTTGCGGGTGTTGGCACGTTGGCCGCACAGCGCGCGCAGCGTTTCCAGATGGCGCAGGCAGGCGAAGGCGGTTTCCGCAATCAGGTGGCGATCGGTGGCGCCCAGCTTGCTGTTGGCACGGAAGTGAGCGGTGAGCACGGCATCGGCCGGGCGGTCGAACTTCACCATCGCGAACAGCACCTGTTCGATCTGGTTGAATTGCTGCAGGTTAATTTTCATCTTTATTGGGCCTTTGGGGTGGCGGTGGTGTCCACACTACCGCACCGTTAAATTCAATCAGTGTCGCGCGCAATTCAAAGCGCTTGTCGTTATCCACCCGCATGATGCGGATGGGCAGATTGGCAAAGTCCGGCGCCAGCCAGAACTCGATCAAATCCTTGTCGTTGCGGGCGCGCAGCACCACTGCACGCAGCGTGCCGCCTCCCGCCTCGAAATCCGTTTCACCGGCCAGCTGCAGCGCAAACTGGTACACCTTCTTGCCGGTGGTCACCTGCCGCGTTGCCGCGCCCGGCTGCTCGCCGCGCAAGCCCAGCTCAAACGCGAGGCTCAACCAGTCCAGCGCCCCCGGCTGCAGCGGCGCCTGTTTCGCCTCCTTGTCGCCGTAGTTAAGCACGCCGGCGGCCCAGTCAAACTGCGCGTATTCGCGCGGCTGCTCGTTGCGGCTGGCGCTGAAGCGTTGCGGCTGCAGGCCGTTGCGGCCAAGCTCGCCGTGCACCTCGTAGCGCAGCGTCGGGCCGATCAGCGGCTTGACCGTGGTGACGATGCGGTAGTCGCCGCGGCTACGCTGCCAGTTCATCTCGCCGCGCCCCAGCTGCAGGCCGCTGCTCAGCAGCGCGTATTCCAGCCGCACGACATCGGGAAAGCGCGCCAGCTTCGGC
>NZ_LFDT01000051.1:0-10689 GCF_001037925.1 Vogesella sp. EB
GTGACACAAGGAAAAGGTTGGCCGCAGCGATGCGGCCAACCTTTTTGTCGTCCGGAAGCGTCGCGCTCAGAACGTGTTCACGATCTCGCGCGCTCACGCGAGACAAGGCGAAAACCGAGGGGCGCGGCGTTTAGCTGGAGATAAACCAGCATGCCGAAGCCGTACTCACCGTGTAACGTTTCACTAAGCGCAGCAGATCGTGAACAGGTTCTCAGGGCAGCAGGATGAGGGAGCCGGTCGTGCGCCGCGCTTCCAGGTCGGCGTGTGCCTGCGTCGCGTCGGCCAGCGCGTAGCGCGCCGACGGCTGCACCTTCACCGCGCCGGCGCGGATACGTTCGAACAGTGCCTCGGCGCTGGTTTCCAGCTCGGCGCGGGTGGCCACGTAGTCGCCCAGCTTGGGGCGGGTGAAGAACAGCGAGCCCTTCTGCGACAGCAGCAGCGGCGCGAACGGCGGCACCGCGCCGGAGGCGTTGCCGAAGCTGACCAGCATGCCGCGCGGCGCGAGGCTATCCAGCGACATCTCGAAGGTATCCTTGCCCACCGAGTCGTACACCACCGGCACGCCGCGGCCGCCGGTCAGCTCGCGCACCCGCGCCACCACGTCTTCCTCGCGGTAGTTGATTACCTGCTTGCAGCCCAGCCGCAGCGCGATGGCGGCCTTGTCGGCGCTGCCGACGGTGCCGATCACGTTGACGCCCAGTGAGCTGAGCCACTGCACCGCGATCTGGCCGACGCCGCCGGCGGCGGCGTGCCACAGCACGGTCTGGCCGGCTTCCACCGCGTAGGTGCGGCGGATCAGGTACTCCACGGTCATGCCCTGCAGCATCACGCAGGCGGCGGTGTCGTCGGCGATGTCGTCCGGCAGCTTCACCAGCAGCGCCGCCGGCAGCGTGCGGTACTGGCTGTAGGCGCCCTGTGCGCCACCGGCGTAGGCGACGCGGTCGCCGACCTGCAGGTGGCTGACGCCGTCGCCGACCGCCGCCACCACGCCGGCGGCCTCGGAACCCAGCCCGGACGGCAGCGGCAGCGGATACAGCCCGCTGCGGTAGTAGGTGTCGATGAAGTTGACGCCGATGGCGGTGTGGCGCAGCAGCACTTCACCGGCGGCCGGTGCGGGGATGGCGGCCTGTTCGGCGCGCAGGACATCGGGGCCGCCGCAGTGCGACAGGCGGATGGTCAGGTTCATGGGGCCTCCGGAGCGTGGGGTCGGTAACAGCGGCAGTGTGCCGCAAAGCGCGCGTGGCGCGGGGGAACACAGTGTTCGCCAGAGCCTGTGCACGATCTGCTGCACTTAATCCTGATGAGGGATCCCGATGGGGCGATACCGCGTTGAAAACGGCTTCGGCTGCGGGTTTATCTCCAGCTAAGAGCCGCTAACAAAACCTCGCAGAGCACCTGAGCCAAGGCGCGCCGACGCAGACAGTACAAGTCGTACGGCAAGGAGGCGCAACGCAGGATCAGGGGTTTTGTTAGCGGTTCTAAACGCTGCGCCCCCGGTTTTCGCCTTGCCTCGCGTGTGCGCGCGAGATCGGGAACACGCGCTTAGCCGGCGGCCGGCGCCTGGCGGCGGTAGTAGTCGTCGACAAAGCGCGCCACGCCGGGCAGCAGCTGCGGCCACGCCTGCAGGCGGTGGTCGTCACCGCTCTGTACCAGCTGGCTGGCGCCGGCGTAGTGGCGCACCGCCTCGCGCCAGTCCAGCACCGCGTCGGCCGTGCCCAGCAGCAGGTAGTAGCGCGCCGGCGTCAGCCGCGCTGGCCGCATCGCCACCAGCTGCTGCATGTGCTCGCGGCCGAGGCGGTAGTGCTCGCCGGTGTACGGGTTGTGCAGCGGGCCGAGGAAGTGCTGCAACTCGCGCTCCGGCCAGATCGCCGGGTTGATCAGTACCGCCGGCAGCCGGTGTTGCTCGGCGAGCGCGGTGGCGTAAAAGCCGCCCAGCGAGCTGCCGATCAGCGCCGTCGGCTGCTGCTGCGCGATCAGCAACTGCAGCTGCTGCATCGCCTGCGCCGGATACGGCGACAGCTGCGGACACAGCAGCTGGCCGGCGGCCGGGTGCTGCTGCAGCCAGGCGGCGGTCTCGCGCGCCTTCAGCGATTGCGGGCCGGACTGGAAGCCGTGCAGGTACAGGTAACGCTGGCTCATGGCACCTGGTAGGGCTTGAGGCGGGCGGCCAGCACGCCCTGCTGCTGCAGGGTGCGGATCGCGTGGTTGAGGCTGGCCGGCGCCAGGTGCGAGCGGCGCGACAGTGCGCAGCTGAGCGGCATGCGCGACAGCACCAGCGGCTGCAGCTGTACCTGGTGCGCCTCGCGCAGGTTGTTTTTCAGCCACCAGGCAAAGCTCAGCTCGTCGACCACCGCGACATCGACCACGCCGCTGGCGGCGGCGCGCAGTTGCAGGTTGCCCTGCTGCTGGTCGATGCGCTGCGCGCCGTGGGCAAAGGCGTGCGCCAGCGCCGGGTAGTGGTAGCCGATCACGGTGCCGATGCGGCGGCCGTTGAGCTGGCTCAGCGAGGTGATGCGTTCGTGCAGCGTCAGCGGCGACACGAAGCGTTCCACCTGCTCGGACAGCGGCAGCGACCAGTGGAAGCGTTCCGGCGCCTCCCACCACGCCGGGTTGGTGTTGCACACCATGTCGATCTGGCCGCCCTGCAGGTAGCTGTCCATGCGCTTGCGCGCCAGCGGCAGGTACTGCACGCGCTGGCCGAGCTGGTGGGCGATGCTGTCCAGCAGGTCCTTCCACAACCCGCCGTCCAGCTGCGGCTGCGGGCTGTAGGAAAAGATCATCGACGGCGCGGCGTCGTTCTCGGTGACGCCGACGGTGAGGGTGTGGTCGTCGTCGGCGGCGGCAGGCAGGGTCACGGCCAGCAGGCACAGTGCGCCGGCCAGCCGTTGCGGCCAACGTTTAGCGGTTTTTCCATTCATAGCGGTCAAGGATACGCCGGATGCTGCCGTTTTGTTCCATCTCGCCGATGGCCTGGTCGAGCCGGCTCTCGCTGTAGCGGCTGCCCGGCGACACCGCGCAGCGCGTCGGCATCACCGACACCACCAGCGGGTGCAGCCGCAGGTTGGCCGCCTGCGCCGGGTTGGCGCGCGCCCAGGCGCTCATCTCCAGCTCGGAATTGATCACCACGTCGACCATGCCGGTCTGCAGCGCGCGCATCAACAGCGGCAGCCGTGGCTGGTTGACGCGGGTGGCACGCTGGCCCTGCCACAGCGGCTCCACCGTGGTGTAGTGGTAGCCGCCGATGACGCCGATGCGCTGGCCGGCCAGCTCGTCGACGCTGTCGATGGTGCGCGGGTGCGGCTTCAGCGACATCACCCGTTCGATCTGCGGGTAGAACTCGCGCGTCCAGCCGACGCGCGAGGCGCCGACATACCACGCCGGATTGGTGTTGCACACGATGTCGATGCTGCCGTTGTCGATCGACATCTCCACCCGCTTGCGCGACACCACGATGAACTCCACCGGTGCCTTCAGTGTGCGCCCCAGCTCTTCGCCCAGCTCCTTCGACAGCCCGCCGACCAGCTGGCTGCCGGCCAGTACCACGATCGGGGCGGAGTCGGAGTCGGCGACGCCGATGCGCAGCGCCGGCGCGGCCTGGGCCGTGCTGGCCAGCAGGCCGGTAGCGACAATGGTTAGCACCAGAAGTGGGGTTTTCATATGAAGCACCAGCCAGATGGTTATAAATGCTCGATCTAAGGATTCGATCTCGCAGCCGCGTGCGCAATGTTAAGATAACCGGCCCCGCATCTACATAGTTTTACTTAAAAAAGTCGCCTTTGCCATGTCAAAAATTGCCCATCACTCCGCCTACGACTTGCTCGCCCGCCGTATCCTGATTCTGGACGGCGGCATGGGCACCATGATCCAGCGCCACCGGCTGGAAGAGGCGGACTACCGTGGCGAGCGCTTTGCCGACTGGCCGCGCGACGTGAAGGGCAACAACGACCTGCTGGTGCTGACCCAGCCGCAGATCATTGCCGGCATCCACCAGGCCTATCTCGACGCCGGTGCCGACATCATCGAGACCAACAGCTTCAACGCCACCGCCATCGCGATGGCCGACTACGGTATGGAAGAACTGGTGTGGGAGCTGAACTACGCCGCCGCCAAGCTGGTAAAAGACCTGTGCGTGGCGATGACGGCGGCCAACCCTGACAAGCCGCGCTTCTGTGCCGGCGTGCTCGGCCCCACCAGCCGCACCTGCAGCATCAGCCCGGACGTGAACGACCCCGGCTACCGCAACGTGACCTTCGACGAGCTGGTGGAAACCTACACCGAGGCCATTGACGGTCTGGTCAAGGGCGGCGCCGACTTCCTGCTGGTGGAAACCATTTTCGACACGTTGAACGCCAAGGCGGCGGTGTTCGCGATCCACAAGTACTTCGACGAGCATCCGGAGACAACCCGGCTGCCGATCATGGTGTCCGGCACCATCACCGACCAGTCCGGCCGCACGCTGACCGGCCAGACCACCGAGGCGTTCTACAACAGCCTGTCGCACGCCAACGCCATGAGCTTCGGCCTGAACTGCGCGCTGGGCCCCGACCTGCTGCGCCCGTACGTGGAAGAAATGTCGCGCATCTCGGCCACCTTCGTGTCGGTGCACGCCAACGCCGGCCTGCCCAATCCGCTGGCGCCCACCGGCTACGACCTGACGCCGGAAGACATGGCACCGCAGGTGTGCGAGTGGGCGGAAGCCGGGCTGGTGAACATCATCGGCGGCTGTTGCGGCACCACGCCGGAGCACATCAAGGCCATTTACGAAGCAGTGAAAGACCTGCCGCCACGGCCGCTGCCGCAGATCGAACCGAAGTGCCGGCTGTCCGGTCTGGAGCCGTTCAACATCGGCGACAAGGACCTGTTCGTCAACGTCGGCGAGCGCACCAACGTCACCGGCTCCAAGGCCTTCGCCAAGCTGATCCTCAACGGCGACTACGCGACCGCGCTGGACGTGGCGCGGCAGCAGGTGGAAAACGGTGCCCAGATCATCGACATCAACATGGACGAGGGCATGCTGGACGCCCACGCCGCGATGGTGCGCTTCCTCAACCTGATCGCCGCCGAGCCGGACATCAGCCGCGTGCCGATCATGATCGACAGCTCGAAATGGGACGTGATCGAGGCCGGCCTGAAGTGCATCCAGGGCAAGGGCATCGTCAACTCCATCTCGATGAAGGAAGGCGTCGACAAGTTCATCGAGCAGGCGCGCCTGCTGCGCCGCTACGGCGCGGCGGTGATCGTGATGGCCTTCGACGAGGTCGGCCAGGCCGATACCTACGCGCGCAAGGTCGAGATCTGCGAGAAGAGCTACCGCATCCTGGTCGATGAAGTCGGCTTCCCGCCGGAAGACATCATCTTCGACCCCAACATCTTCGCGGTGGCCACCGGTATCGAGGAACACGCCCGCTACGGCCTGGACTTCATCGAGGCCACCGGCTGGATCAAGCAGAACCTGCCGCACGCCAAGATTTCCGGTGGCGTGTCCAACGTGTCGTTCTCGTTCCGCGGCAACAACAAGGTGCGCGAGGCGATCCACGCCGTGTTCCTGTACCACGCCATCAAGAACGGCATGACCATGGGCATCGTCAACGCCGGCGCGCTGGAGGTGTACGACGAGGTCGACGCGGTGCTGCGCGAGCGCATCGAGGACGTGGTGCTGATGCGCGGCGACGACATCATGGCGGTGACCGAGGCGCTGATCACGCTGGCGGAAAGCTTCCGTGGCGACGCCAAGGAGGCCAAGAGCGAGGACCTCGCCTGGCGCAAGCAGCCGGTGGAAAAGCGGCTGGAGCACGCGCTGATCAAGGGCATTACCACCTTTATCACCGAAGATACTGAAGAAGTGCGCCTGAAGTGCGAGCGCCCGATCCACGTGATCGAAGGCCCGCTGATGGATGGCATGAACGTGGTCGGCGACCTGTTCGGTGCCGGCAAGATGTTCCTGCCGCAGGTGGTGAAATCGGCGCGCGTGATGAAGGCCGCCGTCGCCCACCTGGAGCCGTTCATCGAGGAAGAAAAGATCCGCATGGGGCTGCAGGATGCGCCGGCCAAGGGCGTGATCATCATGGCCACGGTGAAGGGCGACGTCCACGACATCGGCAAGAACATCGTCGGCGTGGTGCTGCGCTGTAACAACTACAAGGTGATTGATCTGGGCGTGATGGTGCCGTGCCAGACCATTCTGGATGCCGCGCGCGAGCACAACGCCGACATCATCGGCCTGTCCGGGCTGATTACCCCGTCGCTGGAAGAAATGGCGCACGTGGCCAAGGAAATGCAGCGCCAGGGCTTCGACATCCCGCTGTTGATCGGCGGTGCCACCACCAGCCGCGTGCACACCGCGGTCAAGATCGCGCCCAACTACAGCGGCCCGGTGATCTACGTGCCGGACGCCAGCCGCGCCGTGGGCGTCTGTTCCAACCTGCTGTCCGACACCCTGCGCGATGCCTTCGTCAAAGAGGTGTCCGACGACTACGCCCGCGCCCGCGCCATCTTCGAGAGCCGCGGCGACGCCAAGCTGCTGCCGATTGCCGCCGCGCGCGAGCAGCGCCACCGCATCGACTGGGCCAACTACACCCCGCCGACGCCCAAGTGGCTGGGCGTGCGCCGCTACGTCAATTACGACCTCGCCGAGATTGCCGAGGTGATCGACTGGACGCCGTTCTTCCAGAGCTGGGAGCTGGCCGGCCGTTATCCCGCCATTCTCAGCGACGAAGTGGTCGGCGAATCCGCCACCGCCCTGTGGGCGGACGCGCAGGCGATGCTGAAGCAGATCATCGACGAGAAATGGCTGAGCGCCAACGCGGTGATCGGCCTGTTCCCGGCGGTGAGCGTCAATCATGACGACATCGAGATTCTCGATCCGGAAACGCGGGCGCCGCTGCTGACCTGGGTCGGCCTGCGCCAGCAGCTGGTGAAGACCGACAAGGATGGCAACCGGAATCCGGACTGGTGTCTGGCCGACTTCATCGCGCCGCGTGACAGCGGTGTGGACGACTACATCGGCGCCTTCGCCGTCACCGGCGGGCTGGGCATCGACCCGCACGTGGCGCGTTTCGAGGCCGCCAACGACGACTACTCGGCCATTCTGCTGAAGGCGCTGGCCGACCGCTTCGCCGAGGCCTTTGCCGAGCTGATGCACCGCCGCGTGCGCACCGAGTTCTGGGGCTACGCCGCGGACGAGACGCTGGACAACGAGGCGCTGATCGACGAGAAGTACGTCGGCATCCGCCCGGCACCGGGCTACCCGGCCTGTCCGGACCATACCGTGAAGAAGGAACTGTTCCAGCTGCTGGACGCACCGGCGATCGGCATGACGCTGACCGAAGGCTACGCCATGCTGCCGACGGCGGCGGTGTCCGGCTTCTACTTCAGCCATCCGGACTCGCGCTACTTCGGCGTCGGCAAGATCAGCCGCGACCAGGTGGAAAGCTACGCGCTGCGCCGCGGTGTCAGCGTGGCACAGGCCGAGCGCGACCTGGCGCCCAACCTCGGCTACAACACCTGAGCATGGCGCGCTACCCGGCCCAAGGTTGGCCGCGCCGGCTGCTGACGGCGGCGCTGCTGTGTCTGGCGCTGCCGGCGCCGGCGGTGGAGTCGCCGCTGCCGGTACTGCAGGTGGCGCTGGGCGAAAACAAGCCGCCATACATCATCGCCGACGAGGCGCGCGGCATCGAGTACGAGCTGGTGAGCAGCGTGCTGCGCGCCGCCGGCTATCAGCCCAAAATACTGCTGCTGCCCAACCAGCGCGCACAACTGGCGCTGGCCGACGGCCGCATCGATGCCGCCATCTCCAACAACGGCCCGTTCGTGTCCGAGCCCTACATCGCCTACCGCAACATGGCGATCACGCTGTGCCATCGTCACCTGCAGCCCAAGCACATCGCCGAGCTGGGCCAGTACCGGGTGGCGGCGTTCCACAACGCGCAGCGCTTCCTCGGTGCCGAATTCGCGGCGATGGCCAAGGCCAACGTCGATTATGTCGAATCGTCGCCGCAACCCATCCTGAACAACCTGCTGTTCACCGGCCGCACCGATGTCGTCATCTCCGACCTGTTCATCTTCCTGCACTTCGCGCAGCAGCCGGACGTGCCGCTCAACAACCGCCAGGCGCTGTGCACCCACGCGCTGTTTCCGCCGACACAGTACGCGCTGTCCTTCCGCGACCCGCGTGTGCGCGACCGCTTCAACAAGGCGCTGCAGCAGCAGGCGCAGGCCGGGCTGTACCAGACGCTGGCGCAGCGCTACCGCCTGCCGGGGCAGAGCCAGCCGCTGTTCCGCCCGCAGCCGCCGGGCAGCGGTGCCTTGCGGCCAACCCTGGCCGCCGGCTGAGCGCCGGCGACAGGCGCTGGCGGGCGTGGGATAATCGCCGCCTTCGCCCGTCGCGGCCGGCCCGGTTCGTGTGCCGGCCGCTGCGTCCTTTCCCCTGTCTGTCGTGAGTTTGCCGCCGCCTTGCGCTGCCGCCCGCTGTGGTGCGCCTGCCGGCGCGCGCCCTGTTGCGGAGTAGCGTGTTGACCAAAATGACCCCGTCGGCGATCAAGACCGACTTTTTCAGCGGCATCACCGTGGCGCTGGCGCTGGTGCCGGAGGCGATCGCCTTCGCGCTGGTCGCCCACGTCAGCCCGCTGACCGGGCTGTATGCCGCCTTTTTCCTGTGCCTGATCAGCGCCAGCTTCGGCGGCCGTCCGGGCATGATCTCCGGCGCCACCGGCGCGCTGGCGGTGGTGATGGTGTCCATCGTCACCCGGCACGGCGTGGAGTACCTGTACGCCAGCGTGGTGCTGATGGGGGGGCTGCAGCTGCTGTTCGGCGTGTTCAAGCTCGGCAAGTTCATCCGCATGGTGCCGCACTCGGTGATGCTGGGCTTCGTCAACGGCCTGGCGCTGGTGATGACGGTGGCGCAGGCCGGCCATTTCAAGCAAGACGGCCAGTGGCTGGCCGCGCCGCAGCTGGCGGTGATGGCGGCGCTGACGGTGCTGACCATGGCCATCATCTACCTGCTGCCGCGGCTGAGCCGCGCCATTCCGGCGGCGCTGGCGGCGATCCTGATCGTGGCCGGCGTGGTGGCCGGCTTCGGCATCGACACCAAGACCGTCGGCGACATGGGCTCCATCGCCGGCGGCCTGCCGCAGTTCCACCTGCCGCAGGTGCCGCTGACGCTGGACACGCTCTACATCATCCTGCCGTACTCGCTGGTACTGGCCGCCATCGGCCTGCTGGAGTCGCTGCTGACACTTAACCTGATCGACGACATCACCGACAGCCGCGGCCAGCCCAACCGCGAGGCGCTGGCGCAGGGCGGCGGCAACGTGGTGGCCGGCCTGTTCGCCACCATGGGCGGCTGCGTGCTGATCGGGCAGAGCATGATCAACATCAATAACGGCGCCCGCCACCGCCTGTCCGGCATCGTCGCCGCGCTGTTCCTGCTCGGCTTCATCCTGTTCCTGGCGCCGTGGATCGAGCAGATCCCGCTGGCGGCGCTGGTCGGGCTGATGCTGGTGGTGTCGCAGAAGACTTTTGCCTGGGGCAGCCTGCAGGCGTTGCGCAAGATCCCGCGCCAGGACGCGATCATCGTCGTCGGCGTGACGCTGATCACCGTGCTCACCGATCTGGCGGTGGCGGTGCTGTGCGGCGTGGTGTTTGCCGCGCTGGTGTTCGCCTGGCAGCACGCCAAGACCATCCGCGTCACGACCCGCACCGACGCGCAGGGCTGGAAGGTGTACGAGCTGGAAGGCAGTCTGTTCTTCGCCTCTGCGGCCAACTTCAGCGAGCTGTTCGCGCCGAAGAGCGACCCGGAGCACGTGGTGATCGAGTTCCGCCGCGCGCGGGTGGTCGACCACTCCGCCGTCGAGGCCATCGATGCGCTGGCGGCCCGCTACCAGCAGGCCGGCAAGACGCTGCACCTGCGCCACCTGAGCCCGGATTGCCTGGAGCTGCTGGACAAGGCCAAGGGCATGGTGGAGGTCAACCAGTTCGAGGACCCGCACTACCACATCGCCGACAACAAGCTGGGCTGAGTCGCGCTTTTCGGGTCCAGACCGCCACGCCGCCGCGTGGCGGTTTTTTTGCGGCCAACGTTGGCCGCGCCATGTTGCCGTCTTGTAACAGGGCGGATGCAAAACCGCAGCATGGATAAGTTGCGCTGACGTTAGGCTACAAATCGTCATGCCGCAGGGGCGGCAACAGCACAGCAAAGGACAGCAATATGAGTCTCTCCGGCATCGCGGCAGCGGGGTCCACCGTGGCCTACGGCCTGGGCAGCGTGGGTAGCGGGGTGGTGAAGATCGCCTCCGGCGTCGGCGACATCAGCGCCGGTGCGTTGCAGGTGGCCACCGGCGTGGTCAGCGGCATCGAGGAAAGCGGCGACGCGCTGTATGGCGGCTTCTCCGCCACCGGCGAGGCGCTGGCCAGCGGTCTGCAGCTCGTCGGCGGCATCATCGACGCGGTGGCCTGACGCCGGTTCACCATCGCGCGCTCACGTGAACAGGCGGGACCCGGTGAAAACGGCGGCGGCAGGCGGGTTGATCTTCGGATAAACACCGCCGCCGCCGCCGCCGTTTTTAATGCCGTCTCGCCCGGTTTTAGAGCGCCGGGCGTAAAGCGCGGCTCAGTGGTACAGCGCCGCCAGCGTGTGTGCCGCGGCGCCGGGGTCGGCCTGTTCGAACAGGCCGCCGATCACCGCGATGGCGT
>NZ_LFDT01000052.1:0-8779 GCF_001037925.1 Vogesella sp. EB
AACGTACCAAGAAAAGGCGACCCGACGGTGCAGGAATTCCCGTAAAAACGTCCGCCAACCCGGCGCCGCCCATCCGCTGCGCTCAAAAGGGGGCGGCTTGTTTCCGGGCTGGCGGCCGTTTTTACGGCCTGCGCCAACGGGAGCGGGCGCATCGGTTCTATGCTGGCGGGCGATTGGACGAGGCGGGGTGTAGGGTGCCGTCACCCCGAAGGGGCGATGCACCAGACGCTGGTGTAACCGCAACGCGGCAAGTCGGGCATGTAGGCTGGTGCTAGCTGGCGAAGCCCAGCGTTTACCGCGATGGAATGATCAAGGTTGGCCGCAAGCCTTGCCCGGTTTGCGGCCAAGCTTGTTTTGTCTGGCGACTCCGCTACGCGGATGTCTTGATCCGGCGCTTCCCGCTTCCCGCTTCCCGCTTGGCGCGGCCGGCCGGCAGTGCAGCATGCCCACCTACTTTCATTGCATGATGAAAGGCAGATTTTTGCCTGCTTGGCATTTGTATTTGTGCTGCGACTGGTCATTACTGTGAAGGGGACACTTCACGGGGGCTTGCATCATGTCACGCACTACGCTTCTGGCCGGCACGCTGCTGGCTTCCTTGCTGGCGGCACCGCTGGCGCAGGCCAGCCATGCCTGGGGCAATTACCACTGGGCCCGTACCGGCAACCCGTTTACCGTGCCGCTGGGCAATAACGTCGACAGCAACTGGCTGGAGTTCTTCAAAACGGCGGCGGCGGACTGGACCAGCTCTGCGGTGCTGGATACGCAGATGGTGGCCGGTGGCACCACCGCCAAGCGTTGCCGGCCGACGAGCGGCCGGGTCGAGGTCTGCAATTCGGCGTACGGCAATAACGGCTGGCTGGGGCTGGCGCAGATTTGGGCCAGCGGCAGCCATATCGTGCAGGGCACCACCAAGCTCAACGACAGCTACTTCAAGACCGCCAGCTACAACACGCCGGCCTGGCGCCAGCTGGTGATGTGCCAGGAGGTGGGCCACAATTTTGGGCTGGGGCATCAGGACGAGAACTTCAATAACGAAAACCTCGGCTCCTGCATGGACTACACCCGCAGTCCGGACAGCAACCAGCACCCCAATCGCCACGACTACGAGCAGCTGGAGGCCATTTACAGCCACGACGACGACAGTACCTCGCTGGCGGCGATGCCGGCGGCGATGGCCAATCTGGAACTGGCGACTCCCGGGCAGTGGGGCCGGCTGTTGCGCAGCCAGCGTGATGGCATGGTGGAAACCTATGTGCAGGACTTTGGCCACGGCTGGCGCGTGTACACGCATGTGTTCTGGGCGGTGGCGCGCGGCCAGCGGCCGCATGACTGAGTCGCTGCGCCACGCGGGCTGAAGCGCGCCGCACAAGCCGGCAAGGTTGGCCGCAAGCCGTGCCGGGTTTGCGGCCAGGGGGTGTTCAGGCGGGCGCTGCGCGTTTCCGGCTATCATGAGCGGTGCCCGCCGGCCATCAGGCCGGTACCGCTGCCCGCCCGATAGCTGAAGGAAACCCGCGATGCCCTATGTTGCCACTTACCCCGCCGCCGCCCCCGAGCGCGCCAGCCTCGACGCCACTACCGGCACGCTGCTGCTGGAGTTCGGCGTCGACTGGTGCCCGCACTGCCAGGCGGCGCAGCCGGCGATCGAACAGGCGCTGGCGGCACAGCCGGCGCTGACCCATATCAAGGTGGAGGACGGCGCCGGGCGGCGGCTGGGACGCAGCTTCCGCGTCAAGCTGTGGCCGACGCTGATCCTGCTGCGCGACGGGGTGGAGCTCGGCCGCGTGGTGCGGCCGCTGACGGTGGACGAGGTGGCGCCGCTGCTGGCCTTGTGATGCGGCGGTCTTGTCGCTTGCGGATGACTGGGGGGTGCTCTGCCGCTGACTCGCATTTGACGGTGCGTCGCCCTGCGGGTGACGCACCCTATCGTTCTGGCGATCGACATGCTTTGCGGCCAACCTTGTTCTCGTGTTTTTTCGCGGGTTTCGTGGCCAAAGCCGCCTTTGCCCTTGTCCGTGTCTTTCCGTGTGCTTCCGTGTGCTTCCGTGGCAAAAACCAAGACCGCTTGCTGCGCCAACGTTGTCCGCAAGCCGCGTCGGGTTTTGCGGCCAACCTTGTTCTGTCTGGTGTATCCGCTGCGCGGATATTTCTTATCTGCCGCTTGCCGCGCGGCGGCGGGAAAGAGGATGCCGCATCCCCCTTTTCACATCGCTGAGCGAATCAGAGATTCGCGCGCAGACCGCTCTTCCCGGAGGCGCAAGAATTCCCGTGAAAACTGTCGCCATCCCGGCGCCGCCCATACGCTGCGCTCAAAAGGGGGCGGCTTGTTTCCGGGCTGGCGCCAGTTTTCACGGCTTGCACCAACGGGATCGGGTGCGTCGCATCGGTGTTGGCTGGTAATGAAGATCGCTTGCGGCCAACCTTTCCGTTTTCATTTTCGAGTCTTTTCGTGGGTTTCGTGGCTAAAGAAGTTGTTGTCTTTGACCGTGTCTTTCCGTGTACTTCTGTGGCAAAAATCCAGGCCGCCAGCCGCCATCGCGCCGGCCGAACGCTGCGTTTCTGCCCGGTGGTGGCCTTGCGCGGCGATTTGCCGGACAATCCTGCCTCGATAACAGACGCCCGCGCAGGGCGCACGCTTCTGGATACAGGTCAACGCCGCGATGCGCGCGCTGCCGTATCGTGACCGACAGGATTTTGCCGGGCTGCCACGGGCGGCCCGTTGCCCATTTAGCCAGCGCGGTGTGTGATGCCGCCAGAAAGGAAAACGATGTCCCGCAATCTCGAACTGTTTGAACGTGGCAAGCAAGTGATTCCCGGCGGCGTCAATTCGCCGGTGCGTGCCTTTGGTCAGGTCGGCGGTACGCCGCGCTTCGTCAAGCGTGCCGAGGGCGCCTATTTCTGGGATGCCGACGACAAGCAGTACCTGGATTATGTCGGCAGCTGGGGCCCGGCCATTCTCGGCCACGCCCACCCCGAGGTGGTGAAGGCGGTGCAGGATGCGGCCGTCGGCGGCCTGTCCTTCGGCGCGCCGACCGAAGGCGAGGTGGAGATCGCCGAGGAAATCTGCAAGCTGTTGCCGTCGGTGGAGCAGGTGCGACTGGTGTCCTCCGGCACCGAGGCGACGATGACGGCGATCCGTCTGGCGCGCGGCTTTACCGGCCGCGACCTGATCGTGAAATTCGAAGGCTGCTACCACGGCCACTCCGACAGCCTGCTGGTCAAGGCCGGCTCCGGCCTGCTCACCTTCGGCAACCCGTCCTCCGGCGGCGTGCCGGCCGACTGCACCAAGCACACGCTGGTGCTGCAGTACAACGACGTGCAGCAGCTGAGCGACACCTTCAAGGAGCTGGGCGACAAGATCGCCGGCGTGATCCTGGAGCCGATCGCCGGCAACATGAACCTGATCAAGCCGTCGGCCGAGTTCGTGCAGGCGCTGCGTGCGCTGACCGAGCAGTACGGCGCGGTGCTGATCTACGACGAGGTGATGACCGGCTTCCGCGTGGCGCTGGGCTGCGCGCAGGGCTTGCACGGCATCACCCCGGACCTGACCACGCTGGGCAAGGTGGTCGGCGGCGGCATGCCGCTGGCGGCCTTCGGCGGTCGCGCCGACATCATGGGCAAGATCGCGCCGCTGGGGAATGTGTACCAGGCCGGCACGCTGTCCGGTAACCCGCTGTCGGTGGCAGCCGGTCTGGCGACCTTGCGCCTGATCCAGCAGCCGGGCTTCCACGACACCCTCGGTCGCCGCAGCGCAAGGTTGGCCGCAGGCCTCGCCGACGCCGCGCGCGACGCCGGCATCGCCATGACCACCGACAGCGTCGGCGGCATGTTCGGCTTCTACTTCAGCGACACGGTACCGGCCAGCTACGCCGAGGCCACCCGCTGCGACATCACCCGCTTCAAGGCCTTCTTCCACGCGATGCTGGACGAGGGCGTGTACCTGGCGCCGTCGGCGTACGAGGCCGGTTTCATCTCCATCGCCCACACCGACGAGCTGGTGGAGCAGACCATCTCCGCCGCACGCCGTGCGCTGAGCCGCGTATAATCTTGCCCTGCCCAAGGTTGGCCGCATGCCCTTGACCGGGTGTGCGGCTTTTTTGTTTTTGTATTTCCCGATCGCCGCCAATGACCGATTTGTTTGCCGCCCACACCATTGATCAACTCGCACCGGCGCATCTGGCCGTGCTGCACGCGCTGGCCTTGCTGCCGGCCGGCGAATCCAGGCCCAACCTGCTGACGCTGCTGCAGCTGAACCTGATCCGCGACGAGCAGGGCAAGGCGGTGAACAATGACAAGCTCGGCGAGATCCTCGGCGATCTGGAGCACCAGGGCTGGATCGTGCGCACCGCCGGCCTGCCGTACCGCATCGCGGCGGGCGCGCGCAATACCGTGCTGCTGCAGCTGCTGCACGACCGCCAGGAGCGCACCGCGTGGGACGAGCTGCTGACCGAGCACCTGTCGATGTCGCCGGCGGCGCGCGGCAAGCCCGACCTCGCGCAGATCCAGCTGCGGCTGTGGCTGGCGATCCTGCACGGCCAGGTCGGCGCGGCGCAGGACTGGCTGCAGCGTTACCAGCAGGCGGCGGCGCTGCACAGCGGCAGCCTGCCGCAGGCGCCGTTCAAGCGCCTGTTCGCCAACGCCGCCGGGCGCCAGCTGTTCGACCAGCTGGTCGACGACATCCAGGTGTTGCTGCTGCTGGACTACCTGCCGGAGGCCAACTACCGCTTCGACACCTTCCGCGAGGGCTACCGCTACGCGCTGTCGCGGCTGGACGACGGCTACCGCGACTGGGACCAGCTCACCAGCCTGTTGATGCTGCAGTTCCTGTGGCGCGGCGACATCCAGCGCCTGCTGCAGGAGGCCGCCGCCGGCGAGGGCTTCGCCATCAGCAGCCTGTTCTTTTTGCACACCGTGTCCGGCCGCTACGGCGAGGCCCTGGCCACGCTGCAGCAGTGGCTGGACGAGCTGAAGGAGCAGACGCAGAAACGCAAGATCGAGCTGCCGGCCGACCTCAACGCCTTCCACTGCATCGCGCTCTTGGGCAGCCCGGACAGCCCGCAGCGCAGCAGTGCGCTGAAGCAGGCGATTAGCAGCGGTATCCGCCAGCACTTCGGCCACAGCTACTACGTGTTGCAGCATCTGGTGCTGCAGCACGAGGGCGGCGCCATCAGCAACAACCTGACGCTGCCGGACGCGTCGACGCTGACCGGCGTCGACGGCCTGCTGCTGGCGCTGGCGATGTACTGGCTGGACGTGAAACAGGCGCGCACGCCGCAGTGGCAGGCGGCGTTGCAGAATTTCCGCGAACAGATGCAGGACGAGGGCTACCTGTGGGTGGCTGCCGAGCTGGACGCGCTGCTGGCGGCGCAGTTCGGCCAGCCGCGGCAGCAGCCGGAGTGGCACCGCCAGCACCGGCTGAAGCCGCTGCTTGAGGCGTTCCAGCGCCAGGAAGCGTGGCAGCAGGCGCTGCACGCGCTGCGCCAGCTCGGCCCCAACAAGAGCGAGAGCCGCAGCACGGCGGCGCAGGGCCAGACGCGGCTGGCGTGGCTGCTCAGCGCCGGCGCCCACGGCGTGATGCTGGAAGCGCGCGAGCAGAAGCGCTCGGCCAAGAACCAGTGGAGCCGCGGCCGTACCGTGTCGTGGCGCCGCCTGTTCGACGGCGACGACAGCCTCGACTACCTGCTGCTGCAGGACCAGCAGATCATCAAGGTGCTGCGCGCGCAGCACGAGCACCACTACCACGCCAGCAGCATCTACGAGATCGACGCCGAAAAGGCGCTGCCGCAGCTGATCGGCCATCCGGCTGTGTACTGGAGCGACGCGCCGGATGTCGGCATCGACATCGTGGCCGGCAGCGTGGCGCTGCAGCTGCAGGAAAGCGGCGAGCTGATCCGCATCAAGCTGGTGCCGGGCAAGATCGCGCCGGACAGCGAGATCGTGTGGGACAAGGCGACGCCGACGCGGCTGGCGGTGTACAGCATCAGCAAGGAGGTGCGCCAGATCGCCACCATCCTCGGCAAGGAGCTGACCGTGCCGCGCGCGGCCAAGGCGCAACTGCTGGAGGCGGTGCGCGACATCGCGCCGCTGGTGCCGGTGCACACCGACATGCCGGAGCTGGCGGCGCACATCGACAGCGTGCCGGCCGACGGCCGCATTTACGCCCACCTGCTGCCGCTGAGCGAGGGGCTGCGCCTGCAGCTCTTGGTGCGGCCGCTGCCGGGCGGCAACTGGTGCAAGCCCGGCGCCGGGCTGGAGAACATCGTCGGCGACAGCGACGGCAAGGCGATCCAGACCCGTCGCAACCTGAAAAAGGAACAGAAGGCGCTGAAGAGCGTGCTGGCCGCCTGTCCGCTGCTGGCCGCCAGCGACAACGACGGCCAGGAGTGGCTGCTGGCCGAGCCGCAGGCGGCGCTGGAAGTGCTGTCCGAACTGCAGGCACTGGACAGCGCGCTGCTGGAGTGCGTGTGGCCGGAGGGCGAGCGCCTGCGCATCAAGTCGCGCCGCGGCCTGACGCAACTGAGCCTCGGCATCAAGCAGCAGGGCGACTGGTTCGTGCTGAACGGCGCGCTGCAGCTGGACGACGGCCGCGTGCTGCAACTGCGTGATTTGCTGGAGCTGATGCGCGACACACCGGGGCGCTTCCTCAAGCTCGGCGACGACGACTGGCTGGCGCTGACCGAAGCGATGAAGAAGCGGCTGGAAGAGCTGGCGCTGCTGACCGACCACGTTGGCCGCGACGGCCTGCGCGTGTCGGCGCTGGCCGCCGCGCAGCTGGCGGAGCTGGCCGGCGAGGTCGGCGACTTCGACGCCGACGATGCGTGGCAGGCGCAGGCCGAGCGCCTGCAGTCGCTGCAGGCATTCCAGCCGCAGCTGCCGTCCACGCTGCAGGCCGAGCTGCGCGACTACCAGCGCGACGGCTACGACTGGATGGCGCGGCTGGCGCACTGGGGCGTCGGCGCCTGTCTCGCCGACGACATGGGCCTGGGCAAGACGGTACAGACGCTGGCGCTGCTGCTGGCGCGCGCGCCGGGCGGGCCGCAGCTGGTGGTGGCGCCGACCTCGGTGGCGCTGAACTGGCTGTCGGAGGCGGCGCGCTTTGCGCCGACGTTGAAGGTGCGCCCGTATCACCAGTTCCGTTCGCTGGTCGACCTCGGGCCGCTGGATCTGGTGGTGGTCAGCTACGGCCTGCTGCAGCAGGACGCCGCCGCCTTTGCCGCCATCGAATGGCAAAGCGTGGTGCTGGACGAGGCGCAGGCGATCAAGAACGCCGGCACCAAGCGCGCGCAGGCGGTGATGGACCTGCAGGCCGGCTTCCGCCTGGCGGCCAGCGGCACGCCGGTGGAAAACCACCTCGGCGAGCTGTGGAGCCTGTTCCGCTTCCTCAACCCCGGCCTGCTCGGCAGCCAGGAACGCTTCGCGCAGCGCTTCGGCAACCCGATCGAGCGCGGCGACAAGGGCGCGAAAAAGGCGCTTAAGGCGCTGATCCAGCCCTTCATCCTGCGCCGCACCAAGACCCAGGTGCTGGACGAGCTGCCGCCGCGCACCGAGATCACGCGCAAGGTGCCGCTGTCGGCCGACGAGCTGCATCTGTACGAAGCGATGCGGCAGCAGGCGGTGGCCAAGCTGGACGAACTGAAGGGTGCCGACGGCAAGCAGATGCAGGTGCTGGCCGAGATCACCAAGCTGCGCCGTTTCTGCTGCCATCCGCAGCTGGTGCTGAAGGACAGCACCATCGCCGGCAGCAAGCTGGCGGCATTTGCCGACATCGCCGACGAACTGCTGGAAAACGGCCACAAGGCGCTGGTATTCAGCCAGTTCGTCGACCACCTGTCGCTGGTGCGCCAGCATCTGGACGCGCGCGGCGTCGCCTACCAGTACCTGGACGGCACCACCCCGGCCAAGGCACGCAAGGAGCGCGTCGACGCCTTCCAGCGCGGCGAGGGCGACATCTTCCTGATCAGCCTGAAAGCCGGCGGCACCGGCCTCAACCTGACCGCCGCGGATTACGTGATCCACCTCGACCCGTGGTGGAACCCGGCGGTGGAAGACCAGGCCTCCGATCGCGCCTACCGCATGGGGCAGCAGCGGCCGGTGACCATCTACCGGCTGGTGGCGGAGCACACCATCGAGGAGCAGATCGTGGCGCTGCACGCGGCCAAGCGCGACCTGGCCGACAGCCTGCTGGAAGGCGGCGACGTCAGCGCGCGGCTGGATGCCGACGCGTTGCTGGCGCTGCTCAAGGGCGCCTGAGCGCCTGTTCACGATCTGCTGCGCTTCGTGAAACGTTGCGCGGTGAGTACGGCTTCGGCATGCTGGTTTATATCTGGATAAACGCCGCTTCCTCAGCCGTTTTCGCCTTGTCTCGCGTGAGCGCGCGAGATCGTGGACTGGCTCTGAGATGGCGGGCGCCGGCCTGCCGGCACCACCATGCATTGGGCATTGACCTTGCTTGCGCTGGATCAAATCGGGGGGCGTTGGCCGGCGTAGCATGAAATCGACCGCCTGTTTCAGGCAACGACCCACCCACAAGGAGCCTGCCCATGTTTCCAGAATTCCGCGACCTGATTTCCCAGCTGAAAACCGAAGACAGCCGCTTCAGCCGTCTGTTCGACAAGCACAACGAGCTTGACCAGCAGATCAAGAACATGGAAGCGCACATCACCCCGGCCACGCCGCTGGAGATCGAGACCCTGAAAAAGGAAAAGCTGCAGCTGAAGGACGAGCTGTACGTGATCCTGAAGAGTGCCTCGGTCAGCGCCGGCTGATCGCTGCCGGCCAT
>NZ_LFDT01000053.1:0-6124 GCF_001037925.1 Vogesella sp. EB
GAACCCGGACCGGACGGCGGCGTTTTTTGATGGTTGCTTCAGCCGCTTGTTCAGGCTTCGGCAACGGTGCCTTCTGCTTCGCCTTGGGTATCAAGGCGGGCGCGAACCGCTTTACGCAGGCTCTTGTACAGGTCCGGGTGGGTTTCCTTGAGATATTCAACGATCTCGAAGTCTTCACGACGGACTTTCGCCAGGTCGATCTGCTCGACATGCACCAGACGGAGCAATTCACGTACCGGCTTTGGCATGTTGCGACCGCTTTCGTAGCGCGAACCACCGGACTGGGTAACGCCGATACGGCTCCAGAATTCCTGTTGGTTCAAGCCAAGCTTGCGGCGGATTTCGCGCGGATTGGGGATTTTATCAAACAATTTCATGGCGTTCCTCGCATATGAGTTCTGTTAATCATGGACGGGGTAGTGTCCGCGTGACTTTTGCAAAAAATAAAACATATGGCCGAGTCTTTGCCCAGCCTTATTTGACTTGCATCGGTATGATAGCAGGATTGCGAGAAAAAGGACAGTGTAATTTATGCGAAACGCCCGTTGCCGATAGTGAGCTATCGGCAACGGGGTAAATTGGGGTGGCGAGCCCGACCCCCGGCACTTGCGCTAAACGGCTGTGGCTGCTTCCTTCCGGACCTGACCAGGTTGACCATCGCACAATGCGGGGAGACCCGCCATTGAGGAAAGACATTCTACAGATAAAGCCTCGCAATGACAAGGAGAGTTTGCCTGCAGCGCAAGCCTTGGCGAGGGTTTGCCGGCGGCTGTCATTGCAGGGTGCCAGTGCTAGCTACCCACCAGCTTGTGGTCGGGCTGGCTGCTGAGGTGGCCGAGCACGATCACCCGTGCCAGCCCGAGGTTGGCCGCCTGCCAGGCGCCGGACTTGGCCAGTGGCGGCTGGCGGTGCAGGATCTCCAGCGCCAGCCGCAGGCAGCCCACCGCCTGCTGGCAGTCCTGCTGCGCCTGTGTCGACAGCAGGTTCTTGCGCTGGCGGCTGCCCTGGCGCCGGTCGTGGCCGGCGGCGGGATTCGGCTTGCCGGCGTCGCCCTGGCGGCGGTAGAGGCGGTATGGCAGCGGCCAGTCGTCTACCGGCGCCATCTCGCGCCCGGTCAGCTCACCAATCACTTGTTCCAGCTCCTGTACCAGTGCCGCGGTTTCCTCGGTTACCGCCCGTGACAGGCTGCCGCCGAGCATGACTTTTTCGCGCAGCAGCAGGCTGCGGCGCAGCACGAAGGCCAACTTGCCTTCCGCCAGTGCCCAGGCGTCGGCCTCGTTGCCCTGGCTGGCGCGCTTGTGCAACGCATCCAGCCAGTGCGCCCACGCCAGATACTCCGCCCCCAGTTGCGGCCGGGTGAGGGCGACAGAGGGCGGCGCGCTGGCGAGCGGTGGCGTGGCGTGCGACCACGACGAGCTGCTGCCAAAGTTGACGAACTGTTTGCGCCGAACCGGCTTCATGCCTGTCTCCGTTGCGGGCTAGATAGTTGATTTATAGGCGCTTTGACGCGGTGCGTTGTCACGGCTGCTGGCGGCGGCTGGGCGGGTGGCCTCCGCCATGGCGCGCAGCGCTGCCGGTGGGGCGAACAAGGTTGGCCGCAGGCGGGGTGTGGCGCGGTGATGGCGGGCGCACGGCAACTACGGGCTTTGCAGTTTATTTGAAATCGTACATAATCAAAAGATCGATTATGGAGAGACCAGCATGCAGCTTTACCTACCGGTCGCAGCGCTGCTGCCGCAGAGCGTGCCGCTGTACGGCGCCAGCGTGCCGGCCGGCTTTCCGTCGCCGGCCGACGACTACAAGGACAGTCCGCTGGATCTCAATCGTTACCTGATTCGTGACGCGGCGTCCTCGTTCATGGTGCGGGTGAGCGGTGATTCCATGGCCGATGCCGGCATCCATCACGGCGATCTGCTGGTGGTCGATCGCGGTCTGCCGCCGCTGCACGGCCACATCGTGCTGGCCGCCATCGACGGCGCGTTCACCGTCAAGCGCCTGCACCGCCGCGACGGCCGCGTGGCGCTGCTGGCGGAGAATGCCGCTTATGCGCCGCTGGAGCTGGGCGGCGAGCAGGAGCTGTGCATCTGGGGCGTGGTCACCGCCTGCGTCAAGCGCTTCACATGAGCACCTTTGCGCTGGTCGACGGCAACAGCTTTTATACCTCGTGCGAGCGGGTGTTCCGTCCCGATCTGGCCGGCAAGCCCATCATCGTGCTCAGCAATAATGACGGTTGTGTCGTTGCGCGCTCGGCCGAGGCCAAGGCACTTGGCATCGACGCCTTCCTGCCGTACTACCAGATCGCGGCGCAGTGCCGCCGTCACGGTGTGGCGGTGTTTTCCAGCAATTACGCGCTGTATGGCGACATGTCGCAACGGATGATGCAGGTCGTGGCGCGCTGGGGCATCGAGCAGGAAATCTACTCCATTGATGAAAGCTTCATCACCCTCGACGGCATCCCCGAGCTGCGCGATCACGCGGCCCGCTTGCGTGCCGACGTGTTGCAGCGCGTCGGCATTCCCACCTGTGTCGGCATCGGCAGCAGCAAGACGCTGGCCAAGCTGGCCAACAGCGTGGCCAAGACCCATCCGCGCTGCAACGGCGTGTTCGCCTGGGACTGGCTTGCGCGCGACTGGCAGGAAAAACTGCTGGCAAGGTTGGCCGCAAACCGGGTCTGGGGCGTGGGCCGGCGCAGCGCGGACAAGCTCGCCCGCCTTGGCATCCACAGTGCGCTGGATTTGCAGCGTGCCGCGCCGCAGTTGATCCAGCGCCATTTCGGCATCGTGCTGGAGCGTACCGTGGCCGAGCTGAACGGCGTGTCCTGTCTCGAACTGGACGACATCGCCACGCCACGGCAGCAGCTGATCTCGTCGCGCTCGTTTGCGCGCACGGTGAGCGACAAGTCCACGCTGGCGGCGGCGATCACCCATCACGCCACCCGCGTCGGCGAGAAACTGCGCCAGCAGCACAGCGTGGCGCAGCTGGTCGGCGTCAGTGTCCGTGGCAACCCGTTTGGCGATGCAACAGCGCAACGCGGCTGGACGGTGGTGCCGCTGCCTGGCCCCGCCGCCGACACCTTTGTGCTGGTCAAGGCGGCACTGGCCGGGCTGGAGGCGATCTACCAGCCCGGATACGGCTACAAAAAGGCCGGCGTGGTGCTGCTGGGGATCGGCGCCGCCCAGGCGCGGCAGCCGGACCTGTTTGCGATCAGTACCGATCCGCGGCGCGTCGCCTTGCTGCAAACGCTGGATCAGGTAAACCGCCACTATGGCAGCGGCACGCTGAAACTGGCGTCGGAAGCGCTCAGCGCGAACTGGCGGATGCGGCAGGAGCAACGCTCGCCGCGCTGGACCACCTGTTGGGACGAGTTACCGGTGGTCAGCTAGCGCTGGTCGCATCGCGGCATAACAGACATCACGCCAGCGCGGCAGCCGGCACGGCGGCGGCTTGCTAGAATCGGCGGATGAACCATTTCAATCTCTTCGGGCTGCCATGCTTGGCGCCCGCTCCGGCGGAGCGCCGGTCATGAACGGCTGGGGCGACGCGGTGCAGTACCGCCCGCTGACCACCGCGGCCGGCGAGCAGTTCTCCGTGCCGGAGTACATCCTGCGGGTCGAGGGCGCCGGAGCGGGCGGCTGGCAGCTGCGCTACGGCGAGTGGACCGACTACGCCGATGTCGCCGGTGATGCGGCGGGTGCGGCCAAGGCACTGGCGCTGGCGATCGAGGAAATGACCGCGCGCATCGAGTATCGCGGCAAGTAGCACTCCGATCGTGGTTGGCCAATGACCTGGCGGCAGCGATGAGCGTTGGCGGATAGACCCTGCCGGCCTTTCTGGTGAATGTCTTACATTACGCGATGCCGCATGAGTGGCGAGGCACTGGCCAGTGACACGGTCAGCCTGGCTGCAAGGCGGTGGGCAGATAAAGCATGTCGGGGCACGACTGCATCGTTTCTTCATCTGCGGCAGATTTTCATCTGCGTCGCCAAATTGCCATTGGCGAAGTGCTATTCAACGTGGCGTCTGTCGGACTGTGAAGCCTGCGCGCGCCAAGTGGGCCGCTCTCCGCGCGCGCAGATTGAATGGCTAGCGATTGCCTGTCACGCATTCGGGCAACGGACGGTGCCATTTGTGAGTACTATGCTCGGTTAGCCATCAAGTTGAAGTCATCTGCCCATGCAAACAGAAGTCAAAGAGAAGCCCCGCTACGCCCTGGTGGCATCGGTCCAGTTGCCGGATGTCAGTGATGTCGAGTTCGAGGCGTCGCTCGCCGAACTGAGCGAATTGGCCAAGACGCTGGGTTTCCAGGTGGTGCAGACCTTTGTGCAAAAGCGCAGCAGCTTCGACCGCACCGCCTATCTGGGTGTGGGCAAGCTGGAAGAAGTCAGCATGTTCGTCAATCGCGGTGTCCGCAACGACGAGCTGGAAGCCGGATCGCCAGCGCTGGACGCTGATGCTGTCGAGTTCGACGTGTTGCTGGTGGACCACGAAATCTCCCCGTCGCAGGCGCGCAATCTGGAACTGGCCGTGGGGTGCGCGGTGATGGACCGCACCATGGTCATTCTGGAAATTTTCCATCGCAATGCCCGCTCACGCGCGGCACGCGCGCAGGTGGAAATCGCCCGCCTCGGCTATATGGCCCCGCGCCTGCGCGAAGCGGCCAAACTGGCCGGTCCGCAAGGCCGGCAACGTAGCGGCGTGGGTGGTCGTGGTGCCGGTGAGTCGCATACCGAGCTGGACCGTCGTAAGGTGCGTGACCGCATCGCCGAGCTGCAGCGCGAAATCATCGCCATGGAACTGGAGCGCAAGACCCAGCGCGCACGCCGTCTGGAACGTCAGGGCCTGGGGCTGGGCGGGGTGTCGCTGGTGGGCTATACCAATGCCGGCAAGTCCACGCTGATGCGGGCGCTGACCGGCAGCGAAGTGCTGGTGGCCAACAAGCTGTTCGCCACGCTGGACACCACGGTGCGTGCCCTCTACCCGGAAAGCGTGCCGCGCGTGCTGGTCAGCGATACCGTCGGCTTCATCAAGAACCTGCCTCACGGACTGGTGGCCTCTTTCAAGTCCACGCTGGAAGAAGCGCTGGATGCGGCGCTGTTGCTGCATGTGATTGATGCCAGTGATCCCGGTTTCCTGCGCCAGCTGGAAGTGACCGACGAAGTGCTGCAGGAAATCGGCGCCGACGAAGTGCCGCGCATCCGCGTATTCAACAAGATCGACCATGTCGGTGATGAAACCGCCCAGGCGGCCTGGACTGCCGAACTGCAGCAGCGCTATCCGGGCTGCGTGGTGATGAGTGCGCGTCGTCCGGAGGAAGTGGCCAGCCTGCACGCGACCATCGTTTCCTTCTTCCAGCAGGATCTGGTGGAAGACGAGCTGCTGCTGCCGTGGTCGGTGCAACAGCTGCGCGGTGACATCTACAGCCACTGCCAGGTGCTGGAAGAGCGTGCCGAGGAAGACGGCAGCTGGTTCCGCGTGCGTGGCGAGCCGGAAAAGCTGCGCAGTCTGCGCGAGCAGCTCAGCCCGGGCGCGCAGGGCAGGGAAAAGGAATACTGGGAAGTCTGAGGCGCGATCGCGGCGCAGTCTGAGCCAGACCGGCCTTGTGGTACGAATGGGGTTTGCGTGCAAAGCTCTTACCCCTGACGCGCAACGCCGCTGTCTCCGCTGAATCGGTGCCCGCAGGCCTTCACGATGCGCGCCAAAAACCTGAGTCTGCACGGTACAGTCATCGTCGCACGGGGTTTCCGGGGCATGGAAAAGGTCGTGGCGGGCCTGCCGCGACGCCTTTTCAAACTGGCCTCGGGCCAAACGGGGCATGGTCTTGATTGGTCAGCTGGAATTCAATGCGGAGCAATGAAGCGTGCGCCAGTTGCGGCATTTCACCATCTCCGCTTCGTGTAGGGAAGCAAAGTTAGTGAAAACTACTGTCCTTGCCAAGTAAGGCTTTTCTTCTTTTTGTGTGCTTGCCACGAAGCTGAAGAGGCGTAGAGTTCCTGAAAAAATCTGACTTTTCTTCAAAGTTGTTGAATAGATCCTGCGGAAGTTGCTACATCTGGCTGGCTGGTTCGTTTCCCTTTGCTGCGATGGGCGCTTCAGCTGCGCCAGATTCTTGTCAGTGTGTCGATTT
>NZ_LFDT01000054.1:0-5841 GCF_001037925.1 Vogesella sp. EB
GACCGAGTCGGTGCGCGCCGCGCGTGACCGGTTGCCGGTGGCCGACGCGGTGCGCGCGCAGCTGCCGGACAAGGCGCAGACGCTGCACCGCCTGCTCGGGCTGGTCCCCGGCACCGCGCGCCCGCGCCAGCATGCGGCCAACCCCCTGCCGCTGGACGTGCTGGTGGTGGACGAGGCGTCGATGGTGGACTTGAGCCTGATGGCGCAGACGGTGGCGGCGCTGCCCTCGCACGCGCGGCTGATCCTGCTCGGCGATCGCGACCAGCTGGCGTCGGTGGAAGCCGGCGCGGTGCTGGGCGACATTTGCAGCCGGCAGGCGTGGCGCAGCGACACGGCGCAAGGCCTGCTTGCCGCCGGTATCAATCTGCCCGGGGTGATCGACGATACGGCCATCCTCGCCGACAGCGTGGTGGTGCTGCAGAAGAGTCACCGTTTCGGTGCCGACTCCGGCATCGGCCGCCTGGCGCGCGCGGTCAATGCCGCGGCGCTGGACGAGGTGCACGCCTTGCTGGCGCAGCAGGCGCAGGCCGACATCCGCCAGCAGCCGGCGCTGCCCGACGCCGCCGGCCTGCTGGCGCAGCGCGCCGACTACTGGCAGGCGCTGGCGCAGCTGGACGCCGACGCCGACGCTGCGGACTGGGCGCCGCTGTTTGCCGCCTTCCACCGCTTCATGCTGCTGGCGGCGGAGCGGCACACCGTGGCGGCCATCAACGCGCAGATCGAGGCCGAGCTGGAAAAGCTGGGCCGCAAGGCCGCCGGCAGCGACTGGTACGCCGGCCGGCCGGTGATGGTGACGCGCAACGACTACGGCATCGGCCTGTTCAACGGCGACATCGGCCTCACCGTGATGCGGGAAGGGCGCTTGCGGGTGGTGTTTCCCACCACCGACGGTGGCTGGCGCGAGGTGGCGCCGGCGCGGCTGCCGGAACACGACACCGTGTACGCGATGACGGTGCACAAGTCGCAGGGCTCGGAGTTCGCCAGCGTGTGGCTGGCGCTGCCGGCGGCGCCAAGCGCGGTGCTGACCCGCGCGCTGGTGTATACCGCGATTACCCGCGCCCGCGATATGTTCGTGCTGGCCGGCAACCCGGCGGTGCTGGAGGCCGGCGTGCTCAACGCGCCGCCGCGGCAATCCGGCCTCGCCGGGCGGCTGTGGCCGCAGCCATGAACGGGTGAACCAATCGCCTGCCGGCGGCGTCTGTCTGTGACAGGCTGACGGACTGGCCGCCAGCTCCTGAGCGTGAAAGGTTGGCCGCATGACGACACCACTGAAAATCGGACTCTCCGCCCGCATCTATCACCCGCAGCCCGGCGCCGACGGGCTGCAGTCGAAAACCCTGCAATACCTGGAGCAGTCGGTGGCGCACTGGGTGATGTCGCGCGACGTGATGGTGCTGATGATTCCCACCGTGCTCGGCGACGGCATGATCAACCGCAGCAGCATCCGGCTGGCCGATTACGCGCGCTACCTGGACGGTCTGGTGCTGCAGGGCGGTGCCGACCTCAGCCCGCGCAGCTACGGCGAGGAGGCGCTGCACGATGATTGGCACGGCGACGCGGTGCGCGACGCCTACGAGATGGAGCTGTTCCACGAGTTCGTCGAGGCCGGCAAGCCGGTGCTGGGCATCTGCCGCGGCGCGCAGCTGATCAACGTCGCGCTCGGCGGCACGCTGTACCAGGACATCCCCAGCCAGCTGGGCGTGTCGCATCACCTGCACCGCGACTACGACAGCCACGCCCACGACATCGTGCTGACGCCGGATTCGCTGCTGGCCGGCCTGCTCGGCGGGCAGGGCGGCAAGCAGGTGATCTCCATCCACCACCAGGCGATCCGCGCACTGGGGCGCGGCCTGCTGGTGGAGGCGCGCGCCAGCGACGACGGCCTGATCGAGGCGGTGCGGCTGGACGACGACAACTTCGTCTGCGGCCTGCAGTGGCACCCGGAATTCCACCCGCCCGGCGCCGCGCACCTGCTCGACTGCACCCCGGTGCTGGACCGCTTCCTGTTGCGCGCGCGTGAGCGCTCGCGGCGCTGAACGGGGCGGTCACATTTTTTCTTGGGGAATGGCTTGACAGAGCGGGGAGCGTTACTTATAATTTGCTCCACTTCTTCGGAAGTGACGGAGTGTAGCACAGCCCGGTAGTGCGCCTGCTTTGGGAGCAGGAGGTCCAAGGTTCGAATCCTTGTACTCCGACCAACATGAAAGCCAGTTATCCTCGTGATAACTGGCTTTTGCGTATCTGCGGCCCGCCAGAACTATCTGGCGGGCCGTTGTCGTTTCTGCGCCGCCTTGCCGTATGCCGGTGCGGGCCATCGCACCGCACTGCCGTCGTTCCCGGAGCTGTTAAAACAATCCAGGGTTGGCCGCACGGCTGCGCTATCATGCCGCCGTTTCCCCGTTTCCCCGTTTCCCCGTTTCCCCGTTTCCCCGTTTCCCCGCGCCCGTCCGGCTGTCGCGTGCTGGGGTTGCGGCACACTTCAACTTATCCACAGCGGCAGGCTGATTCCGTAAGTTATCCACAATCGGCATCATCATGGCTACGGTGGGTGCCAACGGCGGTGGCCGCGCGACACGCCATGCGCGGCACGCTCGCCCGCGCGGCGGCGCCAATAGCAAAACACCCCGCACGTGGCGGGGTGTGACAGGCTGGCCGCAAGCGGCAGGGCCGGTATTACTTTTCGACGAAGGCGCGTTCGATGGCGTAGTGGCCTGGCTCGCCCATGCGTGGCGACTCGACAAAGCCGAGGCTGTCCAGCAGCTTGCAGGTGTCTTCCAGCATCGCCGGACTGCCGCACAGCAGCGCGCGGTCGGTCTGCGGGTTCAGCTGCGGCAGGCCGATGTCGCTGGCCAGCTTGCCGTTGAGGATCAGGTCGGTCAGGCGGCCCTGGTTGCGGAACGGTTCGCGCGTCACGGTCGGGTAGTAGATCAGCTTTTCGCGGATCATCTCGCCGAGGAACTCGTGCTCGGCCAGTTCCTTGGTGATGTAGTCCTGGTAGCCCAGCTCGCTGACCCAGCGTACGCCGTGGATCAGCACGATTTTTTCGTAGCGGTCGTACACGTCCGGGTCCTTGATGATGGACATGAACGGGGCGAGGCCGGTGCCGGTGGACAGCAGGTACAGGTTCTTGGCGTCCGGCAGCAGGTTGTCCTGCACCAGGGTGCCGGTCGGCTTGCCGGAGATCACCACCTTGTCGCCCGGCTGGATGTTCTGCAGGCGCGAGGTCAGCGGACCATTCGGCACCTTGATCGAGTAGAACTCAAGGTGCTCTTCCCAGTTGGCGCTGGCCACCGAGTAGGCGCGGATCAGCGGTTTGCCGTTCACTTCCAGACCGATCATCACGAACTGGCCGTTGATGAAACGCAGACCCGGATCGCGGGTGCAAGTGAAGCTGAACAGGGTGTCGTTCCAGTGATGGACGGACAGGACGGTTTCGGAGGAAAGAGTAGCCATGAGTGTCGTCTTTATCAAACGGGCAAATTCAACAAGCGCGTATTCTAACCCGACTTCCAAATAACTGCTTGGATGTAAAGGTTCTGTCTTTATTGCTTTTTTGATTTATATCAGGGGATAGAATGATAGCCGTTCTCGAATAGCCCGCCGTGGCGGGCTTGCCGGCGCTGCTGGCGGCGCCACTTGCCCTGCGCCGGACGGCGCGATATGTTGCCATGCAACAACAAGCAGGCGACACCGAGCGGGAGCAGAAGATGAAACTATGCGTGATCAGCGGCGATGGCATCGGCCGCGAAGTGGTGCCGCAGGCGGTACGGGTATTGCACCGGCTGCTGCCGGCTTTGCAGATCGTGACCGCCGACGCCGGCTGGGACACCTTCCGGCAGCAGGGCACGGCGTTGCCGGCGGCGACGCTGGCGGCGGTGCGCGATTGTGGCGCGGTGCTGTTCGGTGCGGTCAGCTCGCCGGCGTATCCGGTGGCCGGCTACCGCTCGCCCATCGTGCAGCTGCGGCGCGAGCTGGGCTGCCACGCCAATGTGCGGCCAACCCTGAGCCTGCCCGGCAGCGGTGCGGCCGAGGGCATCGACCTCTTGATCGTGCGCGAGAACACCGAAGACCTCTATGTCGGCGAGGAGCACTCCGACGGCGACACCGCCACCGCGATCAAGCGCATCACCCGTGCCGCCTCGCGCCGCGTCGCCGAGACCGCGTTCCGCCTGGCGCAGGACGGCGGCCGCCGGCGCGTCACCATCGTGCACAAGGCCAACATCATGCCGCTCACCGACGGCCTGTTCCGCGACGCGGCACGCGAAGTGGCCGCCGCCTATCCGCAGATCGCGGTGGACGAGCTGCTGGTCGACACCGCCGCGCTGAAGCTGGCGCAGGCGCCGCAAGGCTTCGACGTGCTGCTGGCGCCCAATCTGTACGGTGACATCCTGTCCGATCTGGCGGCGGCGTTCGGTGGCGGGCTGGGCGTGGCGGCGTCGCTGAACCTGGGCGCGCAGGCGGCGATTGCCGAGCCGGTGCACGGCTCGGCGCCGGACATCGCCGGGCGCGGCATTGCCAACCCGGTGGCGGCGCTGCTGTCGCTGGCGTTGCTGCTGCGCCACTGGTGGGCGCGGCCAACGTTGGCCGCAAGCCTGGAGCAGGCGGTGCGGCGCACGCTGGCTGACGGCATCGCCACGCCCGATCTCGGCGGTGACGCGAGTACGGCGACGTTTTGCGATGCGGTGCTGGCGCGGCTGGATCTGGATTAAGGGCTGCGGGACTGGCAGGCTGCGACAAGATGCCGCATTCCGCCACCGCCGGCCATTGGCTATAGTCGGGATTGGCGGGGAGGCGTCTTCGCCTAGCGAACTGGAAGTGGCCGTCCGCAACAGCGGGCGGCTTTTTTTGTGGGCTTTTTTGCGTCAGCGGCGTGGCGGCGCGGGCAAACAAAAAAGCCCTGACGCGGTGCGCAGGACTTTGATGAGTCTTGTGGTGGGGGGAGAAGGATTCGAACCTTCGAAGGCTGAGCCGTCAGATTTACAGTCTGATCCCTTTGACCGCTCGGGAATCCCCCCGACAAGAGCGGCGCATATTAGCCGTCCGTTTTTTTTCTGTCAAGCCTGTGCCCGGCAAAAGGCGCGACCGCCCGCTGCGACAAATCGTCGCAGCCTGCCGCGCGCGGCGACGGCGATGCTAAAGTAGCCGCCATGATGACTTCCACTTTTCCGGCACTGTTTGCGGCCAACCTTGGGCCGGTGGCGCAGGCGGTACGGCGTTTGCGCTGGTTGATGTTGGGCGCGGCGCTGCTGGCGCTGCTGTTGGCCGCACAGCTGGCGCTGCAGTTGCCGTGGCTGCTGCTGGTGCAGGCGCTGGCGACGCTGGCCGTGCTCAACTTCGCGCTGCGGCACTGGCCGCTGCCGCCACGCTCGCAGCTGGCGCTGGGCCTGTTCGGCGACGTGCTGGTGCTCTCCGAGGTGCTGGCCTTCAGCGGCGGTGCCGCCAATCCGCTGGCCTCGCTGTACCTGCCGCCGGTGCTGCTGGCGGCCTTGCTGTTGCCGCCGCGCCAGGCGTGGTTGCTGGCGCTGCTGAGCCTGGGCGGCTACGCGCTGCTGTTTGGCTGGCACCTGCCGTGGCCGCTGGCCGGCGACGATGCAGCCTACGCCTTCCGCCTGCATCTGGTCGGCATGTGGCTGACTTTTGCGGTGTCGGTGCTGTTGCTGACCACCTTCGTGTCGTCGCTGGCGCGGCAGCTGGCGCAGCGCGAGGCGGCGCTGGCGCAGGCGCGCGAGGCGCAGCTGCGCGACGAGCAGCTGGTGGCGCTGGGGGTGCAGGCGGCCGGCACCGCGCACAGCCTGTCGACGCCGCTCAACACGCTGACCCTGCTGTGCGACGAGCTGTGCG
>NZ_LFDT01000055.1:0-5208 GCF_001037925.1 Vogesella sp. EB
ATGGGGCGTCTGGCGGTGTCCTACTTTCACACAGGTATCTGCACTATCATCGGCGCTAAGGCGTTTCACGGTCCTGTTCGGAATGGGAAGGCGTGGGACCACCTCGCTATGGCCACCAGACATAAACTGTCACAAATCAAAGAAGCCTACACTGAGTCTGTCACTCAGCCGGTAGAAGATTTCGTATTCTGTATCGCGTTTCCGCTTGCGCTCCGCCTCTCGGCAAAGCCACTCAAATGATAGGATCAAGCCTCACGAGCAATTAGTATCGGTTAGCTTAACGCCTCACAGCGCTTCCACACCCGACCTATCAACGTCCTGGTCTCGAACGACTCTTCAGGGACCTCAAGGGCCCAGGGAAGTCTCATCTTCAGGCAAGTTTCCCGCTTAGATGCTTTCAGCGGTTATCTCTTCCGAACTTAGCTACCCGGCAATGCGACTGGCGTCACAACCGGTACACCAGAGGTTCGTCCACTCCGGTCCTCTCGTACTAGGAGCAGCCCCCGTCAAACTTCCAACGCCCACTGCAGATAGGGACCAAACTGTCTCACGACGTTTTGAACCCAGCTCACGTACCACTTTAAATGGCGAACAGCCATACCCTTGGGACCGGCTACAGCCCCAGGATGTGATGAGCCGACATCGAGGTGCCAAACTCCGCCGTCGATGTGAACTCTTGGGCGGAATCAGCCTGTTATCCCCGGAGTACCTTTTATCCGTTGAGCGATGGCCCTTCCATTCAGAACCACCGGATCACTATGTCCTGCTTTCGCACCTGCTCGACTTGTCGGTCTCGCAGTTAAGCTACCTTTTGCCATTGCACTATCAGCACGATTTCCGACCGTACCTAGGTAACCTTCGAACTCCTCCGTTACACTTTGGGAGGAGACCGCCCCAGTCAAACTGCCTACCATGCACTGTCCCCGATCCGGATCACGGACCAAGGTTAGAACCTCAAACACACCAGGGTGGTATTTCAAGGACGGCTCCATGAGAACTAGCGTTCCCACTTCATAGCCTCCCACCTATCCTACACAAGTCTGTTCAAAGTCCAATGCAAAGCTACAGTAAAGGTTCACGGGGTCTTTCCGTCTAGCAGCGGGTAGATTGCATCTTCACAAACATTTCAACTTCGCTGAGTCTCAGGAGGAGACAGTGTGGCCATCGTTACGCCATTCGTGCGGGTCGGAACTTACCCGACAAGGAATTTCGCTACCTTAGGACCGTTATAGTTACGGCCGCCGTTTACTGGGACTTCAGTCAAGAGCTTGCACCCCATCATTTAATCTTCCAGCACCGGGCAGGCGTCACTCCGTATACGTCCACTTTCGTGTTGGCACAGAGCTGTGTTTTTGATAAACAGTCGCAGCCACCTATTCTCTGCGACCTCTGCACGCTTCGTGAGCAAGTCACTACACACGCAGAGGCATACCTTCTCCCGAAGTTACGGTATCAATTTGCCGAGTTCCTTCTCCTGAGTTCTCTCAAGCGCCTTAGAATTCTCATCCTGCCCACCTGTGTCGGTTTGCGGTACGGTTCTTATGCAGCTGAAGCTTAGTGGCTTTTCCTGGAAGCGTGGTATCAGTCACTTCAGTTCCGTAGAACCTCGTTATCACCTCTCGACCTTAAGGTGCAGCGGATTTGCCTACCGCACCAGCCTACCGGCTTGAACCAACTATTCCAACAGTTGGCTGACCTAACCTTCTCCGTCCCCACATCGCACTGCATAAAAGTACGGGAATTTTAACCCGTTTCCCATCGACTACGCTTTTCAGCCTCGCCTTAGGGGCCGACTCACCCTACGCCGATGAACGTTGCGTAGGAAACCTTGGGCTTTCGGCGAGGGGGCTTTTCACCCCCTTTATCGCTACTCATGTCAGCATTCGCACTTCTGATATCTCCAGCAGGGTTTACACCACCACCTTCACAGACCTACAGAACGCTCCCCTACCACGGACACATTTGACTGTGCCCATCCGCAGCTTCGGTTATCAGTTTGAGCCCCGTTACATCTTCCGCGCAGGACGACTCGACCAGTGAGCTATTACGCTTTCTTTAAATGATGGCTGCTTCTAAGCCAACATCCTGGCTGTCTATGCCTTCCCACCTCGTTTACCACTTAACTGATCATTTGGGACCTTAGCTGGCGGTCTGGGTTGTTTCCCTCTTGACGATGGACGTTAGCACCCACCGTCTGTCTCCCATGCTTGCACTTTCCGGTATTCAGAGTTTGCCATGGTTTGGTAAATCGCAATGACCCCCTAGCCATAACAGTGCTTTACCCCCGGAAGTGATACATGAGGCACTACCTAAATAGTTTTCGGGGAGAACCAGCTATCTCCGAGTTTGTTTAGCCTTTCACCCCTATCCACAGCTCATCCCCTAGTTTTGCAACACTAGTGGGTTCGGACCTCCAGTGCGTGTTACCGCACCTTCATCCTGGCCATGGATAGATCACTCGGTTTCGGGTCTACACCCAGCGACTAAGACGCCCTATTCGGACTCGGTTTCCCTACGCCTCCCCTATTCGGTTAAGCTTGCCACTGAATGTAAGTCGCTGACCCATTATACAAAAGGTACGCAGTCACCCGTTTCCAGGCTCCCACTGTTTGTATGCATCCGGTTTCAGGTTCTATTTCACTCCCCTCCCGGGGTTCTTTTCGCCTTTCCCTCACGGTACTGGTTCACTATCGGTCGATCACGAGTATTTAGCCTTGGAGGATGGTCCCCCCATATTCAGACAGGATTTCGCGTGTCCCGCCCTACTTCTCGTACGCCTAGTTCTTGAAATGTCTTTTCGTGTACGGGGCTATCACCCACTACGGCTGGCCTTTCCATGACCATTCCACTAAAACAATCCATAACACGTACAGGCTCTTCCGCGTTCGCTCGCCACTACTTACGGAATCTCGGTTGATTTCTTTTCCTCGGGGTACTTAGATGTTTCAGTTCTCCCGGTTCGCTCTACCTGCCCTATATATTCAGGCAGGAGTACTCCTTGCGGAGTGGGTTTCCCCATTCGGATATCAGTGGATCAAAGCTTCATTGCCAGCTCCCCACTGCTTTTCGCAGGCTTGCACGTCCTTCATCGCCTGTGATCGCCAAGGCATCCACCAGATGCACTTATTCACTTGACCCTATCATTTCAGTTGCCTTACTTTGATAACATCGAGTTTGCGTGACACGTCTCTCGACGTGCCGCGATACAATCTTCTACCCAAGTCGACGATCTGTTATGACCAGAATTAACTCGTCACTTCATCTCGCCGCTTGTATTTCGGCTTCTTCAATTTGTTAAAGATCGGGCGTTTTTTACAACGCAAACAGAAATTCACAGGCTGTCGCCTATGCGCTTTTGTTTGCATTGGTGGTGGAGGATGACGGGATCGAACCGACGACCCCCTGCTTGCAAAGCAGGTGCTCTCCCAACTGAGCTAATCCCCCAAAGGGTACACTGGTGGGTCTGGTTGGACTCGAACCAACGACCCCCGCGTTATCAACACGGTGCTCTAACCAGCTGAGCTACAAACCCAGTCTTGCTACAACACAGCCACTCTCGCAACTGTGCCGCCCTTAACTTCGAATAACCGATAGGCTGTAAGTGCCCAACCTCGCCTTCTCTAGAAAGGAGGTGATCCAGCCGCAGGTTCCCCTACGGCTACCTTGTTACGACTTCACCCCAGTCATGAAACCTACCGTGGTAAGCGGGCTCCCTAAGGTTACCCTACCCACTTCTGGCGGATTCCACTCCCATGGTGTGACGGGCGGTGTGTACAAGGCCCGGGAACGTATTCACCGCAGTATGCTGACCTGCGATTACTAGCGATTCCGACTTCATGGAGTCGAGTTGCAGACTCCAATCCGGACTACGATCGGCTTTAAGAGATTAGCTCCACCTCGCGGCTTGGCAACCCTCTGTACCGACCATTGTATGACGTGTGAAGCCCTGCTCATAAGGGCCATGAGGACTTGACGTCATCCCCACCTTCCTCCGGTTTGTCACCGGCAGTCTCATTAGAGTGCCCAACTTAATGATGGCAACTAATGACAAGGGTTGCGCTCGTTGCGGGACTTAACCCAACATCTCACGACACGAGCTGACGACAGCCATGCAGCACCTGTGTTACGGCTCCCTTTCGGGCACCAAGCCATCTCTGGCAAGTTCCGTACATGTCAAGAGCAGGTAAGGTTTTTCGCGTTGCATCGAATTAATCCACATCATCCACCGCTTGTGCGGGCCCCCGTCAATTCCTTTGAGTTTTAACCTTGCGGCCGTACTCCCCAGGCGGTCAATTTCACGCGTTAGCTACGCTACCAAGGATTCTAACCCCCAACAGCTAATTGACATCGTTTAGGGCGTGGACTACCAGGGTATCTAATCCTGTTTGCTCCCCACGCTTTCGTGCATGAGCGTCAGTGTTATCCCAGGGGGCTGCCTTCGCCATCGGTGTTCCTCCGCATCTCTACGCATTTCACTGCTACACGCGGAATTCCACCCCCCTCTGACACACTCTAGTCTTGTAGTTCCAAACGCAGTTCCCAGGTTGAGCCCGGGGCTTTCACATCTGGCTTACAAAACCGCCTGCGCACGCTTTACGCCCAGTAATTCCGATTAACGCTTGCACCCTACGTATTACCGCGGCTGCTGGCACGTAGTTAGCCGGTGCTTATTCTTCCGGTACTCTCAGCTCCCGGTGCTATTAACACCAGGCATTTGCTCCCGGACAAAAGTCCTTTACAACCCGAAGGCCTTCTTCAGACACGCGGCATGGCTGGATCAGGCTTGCGCCCATTGTCCAAAATTCCCCACTGCTGCCTCCCGTAGGAGTCTGGGCCGTGTCTCAGTCCCAGTGTGGCGGATCATCCTCTCAGACCCGCTACTGATCGTCGCCTTGGTGAGCCTTTACCTCACCAACTAGCTAATCAGACGTCGGCCGCTCGAATAGCGTGAGGCCCGAAGGTCCCCCACTTTCAACCTCAGTTCGTATGCGGTATTAGCACACCTTTCGATGCGTTATCCCCCACTACTCGGCACGTTCCGACGCATTACTCACCCGTTCGCCACTCGTCAGCGGAGCAAGCTCCCTGTTACCGTTCGACTTGCATGTGTAAAGCATGCCGCCAGCGTTCAATCTGAGCCAGGATCAAACTCTTCAGTTCAATCTCATAGCAATTTTTTGGCACGCAAGTTCAAAGAAACATCGTTTC
>NZ_LFDT01000056.1:0-4141 GCF_001037925.1 Vogesella sp. EB
CAAAAGAAAGTACCCCGCCGCCGCGCGGAAAGCGGCAGATAAAAAACATCCGCGCAGCGGATACCAAACCCAAAACAAGGTTGGCCGCAACACCACTACGGCGTGCGGCCAAGCTTTGCCACTCGCTCGCGGTAAACGCTGGGCTTCGCAGGCTCAGCACCAGCCTACGCGCCCGGCTCGCCGCATTCTCAAATTAAGAAAAGGGCAAGCCAGCCGGCTTGCCCTTGTCCACATCACCTTGCGGCCAACCTAGGCCGCCACCTCAGCCGCTCACCACGACCCAAACGGATTCTTCGACAAATAAGCATTGGTAAAGCGCCCGTCGAAGGTCACCTCCTCGCCGATCCAGTCCGGCTTGTCGAAGGCGGTGTCTTCCGATGGCAGCTCGATCTCGGCCAGCACCAGCCCGGCGTTGGCGCCGAAGAACTCGTCCACTTCCCAGACAAAGCCGCCGAAGTCGATGCGGTAGCGCAGCTTGTCGACCACCATCGGACACATCGCGTCCATGATGGTCTGCGCCTCCGCCACCGGGATCAGGTATTCGAACTCGTGGCGGCTGATGTCGCTGATCTGGCCTTTCAGCGTCAGCCACGCCTGGTCGCCGACCACGCGCACGCGCACGGTGCGTTCCTTTTCCACCGACAAATAGCCCTGGCGGTAGCGCACGCCCTCGGCCAGACCGCGCCAGGCGTCACCGTTTACCCTGAAACGACGTTCAATTTCCACTGCCATTGTGTTTTTCCATTTCCTTGACGAGACGGGCCGGCGCTTTCAGGCGCCAGTCTGCGGGGCGATAGGGGTGTACGTCGTCCGGCCAGCGCGCGTCGGTCTGCCATACCGACCAGGCGCCGGGGACGGCGATGCGGCCGGCGCGGGCGCTGTCGACATAGTCGCTGCGCGCGGCGGTGACGTTGCAGTAGGCCTTGCGGCCGGCGTAGGAGCCGTCGGACGACAGCTGGCCGCGCGGGAAGCCGGCCGGCAGGGCGGACGGTTCCATCTTGCCGGGCACGCTGGCGCCGGCGGCCAGACCCTGGGCCAGCACGTAGACGTGGCCGTCGCAGTCTTGCTGGCAGCCGGTGAGCAGCGCGGCCAGCGCGAGGGGGAGCAGGAGCTTGATCAAAACGGTTTCACCACCACCAGGATCAGCACTGCCAGCAGCAGCAGTACCGGTACTTCGTTGAAGAATCGGAACCAGACGTGGCTCCGGCGATTGCGCTGCTGCACGAAATCCTGCAGCAGCTTGTAGCAGTAGCCGTGGTAGCCGACCAGCACCGTCACCAGCGTCAGCTTGGCGTGCAGCCAGCCGCCGCTGACGCCGTAGCCCAGCCACAGCACCAGTCCGAACACCAGCGCCAGCACCGCCAGCGGCGTCATGAAGCGGAACAGCTTGTACGCCATCAGCAGCAGGCGGTCGTATTCCTTGCCCGGCTCGGCCAGCGCCAGGTTGACGTACAGTCGCGGCAGGTAGAACAGGCCGGCGAACCAGGACACCACGAAGAACAGGTGGAAGGCCTTGATGTAGAGGTAAGTCATTCAGAGTCCGTATTGCGCGCGGGTGGCTTTTGACAGCCGGGAAAGCACGATGAGACGCGCTGCGGCCAACCTTGCCTCGACCTGCGCCACGCTGAAGCTCTGCAGCGTGTGCAGTTTGATCCAGCGGGCGCGGGCGAGGTAGGGCGCCGGGGTGACGCCGGGCAGGTCGCACAGCGCGAGGAAGTCGTCGGCGTCGACCTTGAACGCGACGCCGCCATCGTGGAAGGTGGCGAACATCTTGCCTTCGATCTGCAGCACGCGCACGCCGCCCCACTTGATGTCGAGCACCACGCCGGGCAGCGCCAGCGCGTGCTGCTCCAGCTGTTGCAGCAGCGCGGCATCAAGTGACGGCGACATCGCTCAGCGCGCCTTGCGGGCGGCGTTGTACAGCGGCAGCACGCGCGGGATCTGGCGTTGCAGCTCCTCGATGCGCGCCGGGCCGGACGGGTGGGTGGACAGGAAGCTCGGGCCGGTGCCGGCACCGGCCTGCATCATCTTCTGCCACAGCGTCACCGATGCGTTCGGGTTGTAGCCGGCGCGCGCCATCAGCTCCAGGCCGATGATGTCGGCCTCGGATTCCATGGTGCGGCTGTTGGGCTTGGTCAGCGCCACGTCGGTGGCGATGGCGGCCAGTTCCATCGAGCCTTGCGACAGGCCGGCCAGCTGGCCGACGATGCCGAGGCCCATCTGCTGCGCGTAGGCCTGGCTCATGGTCTCGCGCGAGTGTTCGCGCAGCGCGTGCGAGATCTCGTGGCCGATGATGGCCGCCATCTCGTCGTCGCTGAGCTTGAGGCGGTTGACGATGCCGCTGTAGACCATGATCTTGCCGCCGGCCATCGCGTAGGCGTTCAGGTCGTCGGACTGGGTGACGTTCACTTCCCATTTCCAGCTGCGCGCGTCGGCGCGGAATACCGGCACCTGCGCGATCAGGCGTTGCGACACATTGCGCACGCGGGCGGTCAGCGCGGCGTCGGTATTGAGCTTGCCGGCGCTGCGCGCCTTGCCCACTTCCTGCACATAGGACTGCGCGGAGGCCTGCTCCACTTCCTGCGGCGACAGCAGCATCAGCTGCTTGCGGCTGGCACCTACGGCGCCGGTGGCGGTGGTGTTGACACAGCCGGCAACGGCCGCGGAAAGCATCAGGACACATCCGGTCCGGGTCAGCCAGTTAGCCATTTTTCTGTTTCCTCTTGCAGCGGCGTCACTCAGAACGCCATCATCTCGAAATCGTCTTTACGCGCGTCGCAATCCGGGCAGGTCCAGTTCATCGGCACGTCTTCCCACTTGGTGCCGGGCGGGATGCCGTCTTCCGGGCGACCCGCCGCTTCGTCGTAGATAAAGCCGCAGATCAGACACATCCAGGTTTGCATAGTGTTAAGCCTTCGCTCGGTTAAAATCCGTATTGTAAATCCTGTGAGACCAGAGAGGTTAAGCCTTGAGCCAAGACATCATTCTCCCGCCCATCGTGCTGACGCTAGCGGGAGCCGATCCCACCAGCGGTGCCGGCATCCAGGCCGACATCCTGACCCTGGCCAGCATGGGCTGCCATCCGCTGTCGGTGATCACCGCCATCACGGTGCAGGACACCCGCGGCGTGCAGGACTTCATGGTCATCGACGACGAATGGGTGCTCGACCAGGCGCGCGCAGTGCTGGAAGACATGCCGGTGGCCGCGTTCAAGGTCGGCATGATCGGCAGCATCGATAACGTGGTCGCCATCGCCGAGCTGATCGCCGACTACCCCGACATCCCGCTGATCTACGACCCGGTGCTGGCCAGCGGCGCCGGCGACGAGCTGGCGCGCGAGGACATGATCCACGTGCTGCGCGACGTGCTGCTGCCGCAGGTGACGGTGCTGACCCCCAACAGCATCGAGGCGCGGCGGCTGGCGGCCAACGACGCCGACGACGAGGAAGAGCTGTCGGTGGCCGACTGCGCCAAACGCCTGACGCGGCTGGGCTGCGACTACGTGTTCATCACCGGCACCCACGAGCCGACACGCGACGTGGAAAACCGGCTCTACGACCTGGGCGGCGAAATCCGCGTCGACACCTGGCCTAGACTCAACGGCAGCTTCCATGGTTCCGGCTGCACGCTCGCCGCCGCCATCGCCGGGCTGGTGGCGCGCGGGCTGGCGGTGCCGGAGGCGGTGAAAGAGGCGCAGGACTACACCTGGCAGGCGCTGCGCTACGGCTTCCGTCCCGGCATGGGCCAGTTCATTCCCGACCGCCTGTTCTGGGCCAACGACGACGCCGGCGACGACGATGCCGACAAGGAGCAAGATGCAAACGTTTAACGGCCTGTACGCGATCACCCCGGACACCGACGACAGCGAACGCCTGATCGAGCAGGTCGGCGCCGTGCTCGACGGCGGCGCGCGCATTCTGCAGTACCGCAACAAGGGCAGCGACGCGGTGCGGCGGCTGTGGCAGGCCAGCATCCTCGCCAGCCTGGCGCGCAGCCGCAATGTGCTGTTCATCGTCAACGACGATGTCGAGCTGGCGCGCGCGGTCGGCGCCGACGGCGTACACGTTGGCCGCGACGACGCCGGCATCGCTGCCGCCCGCGCCGCGCTCGGCCCCAGCGCCATCGTCGGCGCCAGCTGCTA
>NZ_LFDT01000057.1:0-3324 GCF_001037925.1 Vogesella sp. EB
TGATGCGCCCGGTCATCAGGCTGCGGGCGTCGGCCTGCGCGCTGGCGGCCTTGCCCAGCCGCGGCACGAAGTAGGCCAGCGTCGCCACGTACAGCAGCAGCCAACCGATGAACGGCCACAGCAGCGCGGTATCGAAGCTGCCGACCACCGCGATCATGGTGACGAAGTAGATCACCACGAACACCAGGATGTCGGTGACGATCATCACCGTGTCGCGTACCGCCAGCGCGGTCTGCATCACCTTGGCCGACACGCGGCCGGCAAATTCGTCCTGGTAGAAGCTCATGCTCTGGCCGAGCAGGTGGCGGTGATAGATCCAGCGCAGGCGCATCGGGAAGTTGCCGGCCAGGCCCTGGTATTTGCACATCGCCTGCAAGGCGATCAGTAGCGGGCTGGCCAGCAGGATGCCAGCCAGCAGCAGCAGGTTGTGCTTCTGCTCCTGCCACAACAGCGCCGGCGGCACCTTGCCCAGCCAGTCCACCACCGAGCCGAGCATGGAGAACAGCAGCGCCTCGAAGGCGCCGATGCAGGCGGTGAGCGTGGTCATAGCCAGGATCAGCGGCCGCGTGCCGGCGGTGGCCGCCCAAATGAAGGGGAAGAAGCCCTGCGGCGGTTGCGCGGGCGGGGTTTCCGGATACGGATTCACCCGGCTTTCGAACCATGACAGCATAAAGAACACTCCTTTTCCCGACATAACAGCAAGGTTATGCCAGTACAGGTTATAAAACGGGCTAATGACAATAGCGTTAAGCGTATTAATGCGCAACATCTTTATCGCACTGTAGCGCAGCCGGCCAAGGTTGGCCGCAAACAAAAACGGCTGCCCGCGGGCAGCCGTTTTGCCTAGTCACGCCGGGCGTCAGGCGATCAGCGCCGCGCTGAGGCGGGTACGCTGCGCCGCCAGTGCCGGCGGCAGGCGGTCGGCCAGCTTGGCGAACCATTCGTCGTGCGCCGCCAGCTCGTGCTGCCAGGTGGCGTGGTCTAGCGCCATCAGCGCGGCAAAGCGCTCGGCGGTGACTTCGTCCAGCCCTTCCCAGTTGAGGTCGCCGTGTTCCGGCACCCAGCCCAGCGGGCCGGATACCGCCGCGGCGCGGCCCTGCACGCGGCCGACGATCCACTCCAGCACGCGCATGTTGTCGCCGAAGCCCGGCCACAGGAACTTGCCGTCCTTGTCGGTACGGAACCAGTTGACGCAGAAGATGCCCGGTGCCTGGCTGACGCGCTGGCCGATGTCCAGCCAGTGCTGGAAGTAGTCGCCCATGTGGTAGCCACAGAACGGCAGCATCGCGAACGGGTCGCGGCGGGTGACACCCTGCGCGCCAAAGGCGGCGGCGGTGGTTTCCGAACCCATGGTCGCCGCCATGTACACGCCCTCGGCCCAGCCGGCGGCCTGGAACACCAGCGGCACGGTGGAAGAGCGGCGGCCGCCGAAGATGAAGGCCGAGATCGGTACCCCGGCCGGGTCGTTCCACGCCGCGTCCAGCGACGGGCACTGGGTCGCGGCCACGGTGAAGCGCGCGTTCGGGTGTGCCGCCTTGCGGCCGGTCTGCTTGCCGATTTCCGGCGTCCAGTCCTGGCCCTGCCAGTCGGTGAGGTGTGCCGGCGCTTCCTTGCTCATGCCTTCCCACCACACGTCGCCGTCGTCGGTCAGCGCCACGTTGGTGAAGATCACGTTCTCGTGCAGCATCGCCATCGCGTTGGGGTTGGATTTCACCGAGGTGCCCGGCGCCACGCCGAAGTAGCCGTTTTCCGGGTTGATCGCGTACAGCTTGCCGTCGGCACCCGGCTTGATCCAGGCGATGTCGTCGCCGACGGTGCTGACCTTCCAGCCGTTGTAGCTCTTGGGCGGGATCAGCATCGCGAAGTTGGTCTTGCCGCAGGCGCTGGGGAAGGCCGCCGCGACGTAGGACTTCTCGCCCTGCGGGCTTTCCACGCCGAGGATCAGCATGTGCTCGGCCAGCCAGCCCTGGTCGCGGCCCATGGTCGAAGCAATGCGCAGCGCGAAGCACTTCTTGCCCAACAGCGCGTTGCCGCCGTAGCCGGAGCCGTAGGACCAGATCTCGCGCGATTCCGGGAAATGCACGATGTACTTGGTGTCCGGGTTGCACGGCCACGGCTTGTCAGCCGCTCCGGCGGCCAGCGGCGCGCCCACCGAGTGCACGCACGGCACGAAGGCGCCATCCTTGCCCAGCACCTCGTACACCGCACGGCCCATGCGCGTCATGATGCGCATCGACGCCACCACGTACGGCGAATCGGTGATCTCGATGCCGATGTGCGCGATCGGACTACCGAGCGGGCCCATGCTGAACGGAATCACGTACATGGTGCGACCGGCCATGCAGCCGTCGAACAGGCCGTTCAGCGTGCCGCGCATCTCGTCCGGCGCCATCCAGTTGTTGTTGGGGCCGGCGTCGGCCTTGTGCGCGCTGCAGACATAGGTGCGGTCTTCCACCCGCGCCACGTCGGACGGATCGGAGAAGGCGGCGTAGGAGTTGGCACGCTTGGCCGGGTTGAGGCGGGTCAGGGTACCGGCCTTGACCATTTGCGCCAGCAACTGCTCGTTTTCTTCTGCCGAACCATCCACCCAGTGAATGGCGGCCGGTTTGGTCAGGGCAGCCACTTGGGCAACCCAGGCGATGAGTTCGGAATGCTGAATATAGGACGGTGCTTGCAGCGACATGACAAACCTCGACAACAGGGATGGACAGAGGGGAACAGCTGAGTCCGCCATTGTCGCCGATTTGTAGTCGACGAGGTTCATCCCGGCCTGCCAAAACGCAAACAACACCAAGTTTTTGCGCGGCAAACAGGGATTTGTTGCACGAAAAACAAAAAAATCCGGTAACACTGGTGACGTAAGCCTTGAGTTACGTAAGCGTAAAACTACAGCCGCCAGCGCCGCACAAGCCTGGCCGCAACCGCCTGCACAGTCCGTGCCGCGGTCACCGGCTGCGACAACACTTGCCGGCGGCGGCCATCGCGTGTTCAATGCAATGACAATGACAAGCTACCAAGGAGCAGACATGGCCTTTGACGAAGCAGTGCACCCCGATCACTTCAGCACCCTGCGCCGCACCCCGTTTCCGCACACACTGATCGAACAGCAGCTGATGCAGATGGGCGGCGGCGGTGTCGCCGGCAGTACCTTCCGCAAGCAGGTGCTGCTGGCCGCCGGCTGGCCGCACGACGGCCTGGTGCCGTTTGCCAAGCACCCGCAGCTGGCCAGTACCACCTTCAACCGCATCCGCCTGCTTCTGGACGGCCACAGCCAGCCGGACACGCTGCTGGCGGCACTGGCCGCTTAAGCCGCCGGCCAGCCAT
>NZ_LFDT01000058.1:0-2868 GCF_001037925.1 Vogesella sp. EB
AAAGGACAAGGTCAGCCTGAAGCTGATCGCCGCCCGCGGCAAGGTGCAGGTTCAGGCGCAGAGTGGGGCAATGGAGCTGACGGCGGACAAGAACATCACCATCACCTCGTGCAAAGGCAAGGTACAGATCAGCGCCAAGGCTGAAATCCTGCTGACCAGCGGCGGCGGCTACATCAAGCTGTCCGGCGGCAATATCGAGGTGCACTGCCCCGGCACGGTGAGCGTGAAGGGGGCGGAGCATGCGTTGAGCGGGCCGGCGAGCATTGGGGTGAACATGAAGGGCTTTCCTAGCGCTGAGCGATACGATGAAAAATTCCAGTTACTGGGCCCAAATGGAAAACCACTGCCAGGCGTGCAATTGCTGGTTGATGACGGCAAGCAGCAGTTGCTGCACCGAATCAAGCGCGATGGCAGCAACCAGCGTATTCATACCTCACAAGCCACCCCGCTGGCAGCCGAATTGGTCTGGGACGCAATACAGCCGGACCAGGATAAACACTAATCATGGCAACTCCCAACCCAAGCGCACAAGCAACAACCAATACCCGCGAGGGCTCGGTCTGCACACTGCAGGCTGGCTGCGACACCATGTGGTCGCTGGCACAGCAGTTTGCCTACCGGCGACTTTCAACTCGTGAGCAAGGGGTGAGCTTTCCCCCGAAACGCAGCACGCTGAGCGACTACGCGCAGCGCGCCAGAACTATTGCCGCCACCTATGCTCGCCTCTACCTGGAGCAGGAGGAATACGGCAACCCCAAAAAGAAAGGCCGATACTACTGGATGGCACTGGGCGCCTTTGCCAGCAAAACCGTGGCCTGCACGCTGGACCTGACCCGGGTGGATGCCGGCAAGCATGCGCCTGACGCCACCGGGCTTGGCTATGTGCGCGATGGACTGGGCAAGGGTAATTTCTGGCTGTTTCAGGACATTGCCCCCACACACTGGTATCACAACTACAGCCCCGACACCTTTGCGCAATGCCTGGATACGCGCGGCGAGAATGGTTGCCACCAAGCGGTAATCGACAACCTGAAACGGCTACCGTGGGCGGATACGGCGTTACCCACGCTGAAGTACCTGCCGATTTCTGGCTTCATCAAGAGTGCGTTTGCCACGATCAAGAAGATAGAGGCAGCAGAAACACCCGCTGATCGCGCAAAGGTACAGCTTTCCCACTTGATGGATATCGCAAGACATGAGCAGGGCGTGATCCTGCAGCCGCTGATGTATGACGACCCAGAGTTTGCCAAGTGGGTGCAACGCCAGCGTGGCTGGATGAGCTGGTTTTCACCTGATCTGGAATTGGTGTTTACCCATGCCTGCCAGACAGATAACCCGGAACTTAAATCGGCAGCGCCGGAAGGGACAGTTTTGGAAAACTACGACAGCCGGATGATTTGGATCACCAGTGCTGCCAATGACTTTCATCGGTTAATGCAAACGCAAACGAGCACTATGGAAACAGAACTCAAAATCATGGCAGGCTGGTATGTCAGTAAGGACTAAGCGCATGCTTAAGTGGTTCATCATGCTGGTGGGCATTGCCGTCATCGCAGTCGTTTTTTTTATATTCAGTAATAAGGGTGCCAAGGCTATGGCTCAGGGTAGTGTTTTCCCATCACAGGTTGAAGTTGCATTTGGGCAGTCTGGGACAATTCTGGAGCAGCAGTATGGCGAATTGGTAAAGGCCAACAAGAAAAATTTCGGATTGAATTTTTACTATATCAATGCAGACAGTCGTGGCAAAACTATGCTGGTCATCATCAAAACTGGCACATTGGAAACAGTGATCCCACAGGTCACGCTGATCAATGCAGCAGAAGATAGGGGCAGGAAGGTTGGCATAAACAATTTATTAATCACAGCCAAATTAAAAGAAGGCGGCATGCAACCCCACCCCGTTGCCCATCAGTACGTACTAAACTTGATACAGGACCTACGTAAAATCGGGTGGCGATACTATATTTCTGAAGCGAAGCCGCGACTTAAAGGCAAGGCTGCTCTCGACTATTTCACACAGGACAATATCGATCCAGATTACCCGCTGTCGTTTGAGCAATGGATGGCACTACCAGCTCCATTGACATGGGAGCTTTATGCCGATCATACCTACCTTACCCTGCAAGTGGATCGCGATGTCAACCACCTGGATCCAGCCAAGCCCGGAGCCTACTTCATCAGCCTAACCTTTACCCCTCGCGAAGAAACCGAGCGGCTGGGAGTGGACGAGAAAGATCGGGACCACTGGCGGGATACCTGGGTGAAACGCAATCTGGCATTTCGCGCCTTGCGCAATATCAAAGAAGCCAAACTGCGCGCGCAGGGCGTTTCGATTGACACCGACTACCAAGACCCGCCGTTACCGCCTCCGCCTGCTGGGCAGCAGAATCCGGTCATTCCGGATGCGCTGAAATAAACAACGGTGCTTGCCGCAGAAGGGGGAGCTGCTGCTGTTAGACGACCCTGCGTTTGTCAAGTGAGTGCAACGCCAACGTGGCTGGAGAGCTGGTTTTCACCTGATCTGGAACTGGCGTTTACTCATGCCTGCCAGACAAATGACCCAAAACTTAAATCGGCAGCACCAGAAGAGACAATTTTTGAAAACTATAAAAGCCGAATGGACTGGATCATTCAGGCTGTCCAACAACTCCATAACCTGATGCAAACACGAGCTGGATTCATGGAGTCAGAACGGCTCTGTTGCATAAATCCGAAGCAGGATGATTTTTCCCTTTCCCCAAACAGATTTACTCCACCACTACCGTGCACGGACGGCCCAGCATGCTGAAGCGGTTCAAGATGGCAGCGCGCACTTGCAGCTCTGCCACTTGACCATCGAAGCGCCGGGCCGTCACCCTTTCACCCAGC
>NZ_LFDT01000059.1:0-2343 GCF_001037925.1 Vogesella sp. EB
TTACCAACGTTGGCCGCGGAAATGACGAGCGCAAGGCTTGATCCTGGTCGCGATGGTGGTGGCGGATCCGTGTTGCAATGGCCGCCCCGGTGCCGCTGACATTCCCGCTACAATCATGTCATTGAGCATCGCCACCTGCGCCGCTTGCGGCCAACCTTGCAAAGGATCGCCCCATGTTTGAATCCGCCGAGATCGGCCACGTCATCGACAAGAGCACTTACAAGGCCGAGGAGGCCGCGCTGCGCGAGGCGTTGCTGGAAGTGCAGTACGAGCTGAAGCAGCGCGGCGAATTCCCGCTCTTGCTGCTGATCCACGGCATGGACGGTGCCGGCCGCGGCGAGACGCTGAACCAGATCAACGAGTGGCTGGACCCGCGCCTGATCCACACCGCGGCGTTTGACGCCCCCAACGACGACGCGCGCGAGCGGCCGTGGATGTGGCGCTACTGGCGCGAGCTGCCGGCCAAGGGCCGCATCGGCATGTTCTTCGGCTCCTACTATTCCGATGCGCTGTTCGACCGCGTCGACAGCAAGACCAACCGTGACGCCTTCGACAAGCAGCTGTTCGACATCCTGCGCTTCGAGCGCATGCTGGCCAACGACGGCGTGCTGGTGCTGAAGTTCTGGCTGCACCTGGCCGAGGACAAGCAGAAGAAGCGGCTGAAGCTGCTGGAAAAGGACCCGGCCACCGCGTGGCGGGTGACCGAGGCGGACTGGAAGCACCACGGCCAGTACAGCCGCATCAAGAACAATGCCGAGCACATGATGCGGCTGACCAATACCGCCTACGCGCCGTGGCTGGTGGTGGACGGCGAGGATGCCAACTACCGCAGCCTGACCGTCGGCCGCGCGCTGTTGCAGGCGCTGCAGCAGCGGCTGGCGCTGGATCACGTGTGGCAGGCGCGTTCCGACGTGGCGGCGATCACGCCGCCGGCGGACAACAAGCTGCTGCTGGAATCGCTGCAGCTGGATCAGGCCTTTTCCAAGGATGACTACAAGCAGCAGCTGGAGGCGCTGCAGGGGCGGCTGAACGGGCTGACGCGGCATCCGAAGTTTGCCGAGCACTCGCTGGTGCTGGCCTTCGAGGGCAACGACGCCGCCGGCAAGGGCGGCGCCATCCGCCGCATCACCCAGGCGCTGGACGCGCGGCGTTACCGCATCGTGCCGGTGGCGGCGCCGACCGAGGAGGAACGCGCGATGCCTTGGCTGTGGCGCTTCTGGCGCCATGTGCCGGGCAAGGGCAAGGTCACCATCTTCGACCGCACCTGGTACGGCCGCGTGCTGGTGGAGCGGGTGGAGGGCTTCGCCGAAACCGCCGACTGGATGCGCGGCTACTACGAGATCAACGACTTCGAGCACCAGCTGCGCGACAACAACGCCATCGTGCTCAAGTTCTGGCTGGCGATCAGCGCCGACGAGCAGCTCTCGCGCTTCAAGTCGCGCGAGGAAACCGGCTTCAAGCGCTTCAAGATCACCGAGGAAGACTGGCGCAACCGCGACAAGTGGGACGACTACAAGGTGGCGGTGTGCGACATGATCGACCGCACCAGCACTAGCGCGGTGCCGTGGACGCTGGTGGCGGCCAACAACAAGTACTACGCGCGCATCAAGATCCTGACCACCATCTGCGAGGCGCTGGAGGCGAAGCTGGGCGCCTGAGCGCGCCGTGCGGTATCGTGATGCCGATTCCGCTTGCCCGCTGCGGCGGGTAAAACCCCGTTCACGATCTGCTGTATAGCAATGGGGTGACACCACCTTGAAAACGGCTGTGGCCTGCGGGTTTATCTCCGGATAAACGCCGCTTGCTCAGCCGTTTGCGCCTTAGCCTCGCGTGAGCGCGCGAGATCGTGAACACGTTCTAACGTCTTTTGCCAGGTTTGCCCATGACTGCCACTGTCAGCGACAGCTTTCTTCCCGACCAGCTTGCCCGCCTGTTCGCGCGGCTGGACCCCGAGCACGGCCCGGCGCTGCAACCGTTGCTGCAACGGCTGCTGGCGGCGGTGGCCGGCGGTCACGTCTGCCTCGGCGGCCTGTCCGGCGACGACTATGCGCGGCTGCGGCGCAGCCCGCTGGCCGGGCGCGCGGGCGACTACACGCCGCTGGTGCTGGACGAGGGCGGGCGGCTGTACCTGGCGCGCCATTGGCAGGACGAGACCCAGCTGGTGGCGGCGCTGACGCGGCTGGCGCGCGACCCGCAGCCGTTCGGCGGTGAGGTTGAAGCCGTGCTGGACGCACTGTTCGGGCCGTCCGATGCCGGCGACTGGCAACGGTTGGCGGCGCGGCTGGCCACCGAGCGCCGCTTCATGGTGATCTCCGGCGGCCCCGGCACCGGCAAGACCACCAC
>NZ_LFDT01000060.1:0-1397 GCF_001037925.1 Vogesella sp. EB
GCGCGGCTGCGGCAGCAGGCGCTGGACGCGCAGGCCAAGACCTTCAGCGGCGCTGGCAGCGTGCGCGGCCTGACCGCCGGGCAGTGGTTCCGCCTCGACGACCACCCGGCGCACCAGTGGGACGCACCGGAGCAGCGCGAATTCGTGGTTACCCGCCAGACACTGAGCGTGCGCAACAACCTGCCGGCCGAGCTGGCCCGCAGCCTACCGGCCGCGTTGCGGCCAACGTTGGCCGCAAGTGGGGACGATGACAACGATGCCCCATTCCGCAGCGCCTTCGACGCCCAGCGCCGCGGCCTGCCGCTGACCCCGGCCTACGCCGCCAGCAGCCATGCCAAGCCCACCGCGCGCGGCGCGCAGACCGCCACCGTGGTCGGTCCGGCCAATGAAGAAGTGCACACCGATGCGCAGGGTCGCATCAAGGTGCAGTTCCACTGGCAGCGGCCGGACGAGCACCCGGACAGCGGGGCGAATCTCGACGAACGCTCCAGCTGCTGGCTGCGGGTGGCGATGCCCAGCGCCGGCGCCGGCTGGGGCCACCAGTTCATCCCGCGCCTCGGCCAGGAAGTGCTGGTCGACTTCATCGAAGGCGATATCGACCGCCCGGTGATTACCGGCGTGCTGTACAACGGCAGCCACCCGCCGCCGGCGTTCAGCGGCGCCGGCAGCCTGCCGAGCAACCACACCCTGTCCGGCATCAAGAGCAAGGAACACCACGGCTGCCAGTACAACGAACTGCTGTTCGACGACACGCCAAACGAAGTCAGAGCAAAACTCAGCAGCGAACACGGCAAGACCCAGCTCAACCAGGGCTACCTCACCCACCCGCGCGCGGACGGCAAAGCCGAACCCCGCGGCGAAGGTTTCGAGCTGCGCACCGACCGCCACGGCGTCCTCCGTGCCGGCCACGGCCTGCTGCTGAGCACCGAAGCGCAAGCCGCGGCCGGCGGCAAACAACTGGCGCGCGACGGCGCACAGAGCCAGCTCGACGCCGCGCTGGCGCTGGCGCAATCCCTGGCCGACACCGCCACCGCGCAGCTGGCCGACACGCTGGAAACCGGCCCCGCCGAGATCAAGCCCGACAACGGCAAAGGCGTGAACAAGCCCGACGGCCACCTGCAGCACCACGTGCAGGCGCTGAAAGCCTGGGAGGCCGGCAGCAACACCGACAAGGACGGCAAAACCGCCCTCCAGGGAAATGGCCCCGCCCAGGCCGGCCAGCAGCCGCTGATGATCCTCAGCGCCCCGGCCGGCCTCGCCGCAACGACCGACCACTCCCTGACTCTGGCCGCAGGCAGCAACATCGACCAGGTGGCGCAGCGCGACCTCAACCAGACCTCGGGCAGGAGGTGGCTGCACAACGTCGGCCAGCACATCAGCCTGTTCGTGGCCGGGGT
>NZ_LFDT01000061.1:0-1227 GCF_001037925.1 Vogesella sp. EB
GGCCCATATACTCCCCGGCGAATTCCCGTAACTGTCCGGTACTCCTATAAATACCCGAACCACTCGAACCTTTCCGAATCCGAATATAGTCGTCCAATATATCGATCTTTACGTCTCGACCATTTCGAGACTCCTCGTCATGTCCCCGATCTCATCCGGGACTCCGAACTCCTTCGGTACATCAAAACTCATAAACTCATAATATAACTGTCATCGAACCTTAAGCGTGCGGACCCTACGGGTTCGAGAACTATGTAGACATGACCGAGACTATTCTCCGGTCAATAACCAATAGCGGGACCTGGATGCCCATATTGGCTCCTACATATTCTACGAAGATCTTTATCGGTCAAACCGCATAACAACATACGTTGTTCCCTTTGTCATCGGTATGTTACTTGCCCGAGATTCGATCGTCGGTATCCAATACCTAGTTCAATCTCGTTACCGGCAAGTCTCTTTACTCGTTCTGTAATACATCATCCCAACCAACTCATTAGTTACATTGCTTGCAAGGCTTATAATGATGTGCATTACCGAGAGGGCCCAGAGATACCTCTCCGACAATCGGAGTGACAAACCTAATCTCGAAATACGCCAACCCAACATGTACCTTCGGAGACACCTGTAGTACATCCTTTATAATCACCCAGTTACGTTGTGACGTTTGGTAGTACACAAAGTGTTCCTCCGGTAAACGGGAGTTGCATAATCTCATAGTCATAGGAACATGTATAAGTCATGAAGAAAGCAATAGCAACATACTAAACGATCGGTGCTAAGCTAATGGAATGGGTCAAGTTAATCACATCATTCTCCTAATGATGTGATCCCGTTAATCAAAGACAACTCATGTCTATGGCTAGGAAACATAACCATCTTTGATCAACGAGCTAGTCAAGTAGAGGCATACTAGGGACATGGTATTTGTTTATGTATTCACACATGTATTTAGGTTTCCAATCAATACAATTCTAGCATGAATAATAAACCTTCATCATGAATAAGGAAATATAAAATAACAACTTCATTATTGCCTCTAGGGCATACTTCCTTCAAATCTTGTGCTGACATAGAGTGGGACTAATGCCCTTAAGATCATCAAGAGTATATCCAATAGCGGCACGGTGATTCTTCAGAATTTTTAATAATCTTTCTTCTTCATGTTCTGAAAGGTTAGCACTAATAATAACAGGACATATCTTTTTCATCAAGATAAGCATACTT
>NZ_LFDT01000062.1:0-1178 GCF_001037925.1 Vogesella sp. EB
AAAAGTTTGCGCGGACCAAGCCGCACGTAAACGTTGGTACCATCGGTCACGTGGACCATGGTAAAACCACTCTGACTGCAGCGATCACCACTATTCTGTCGAAGAAATTTGGTGGCGAAGCGAAAGATTACTCGCAGATCGACAGCGCGCCAGAAGAAAAAGCACGTGGTATCACCATCAACACCGCTCACGTAGAGTACGAGACCGAGTCCCGTCACTACGCTCACGTTGACTGCCCGGGCCACGCCGACTACGTGAAGAACATGATTACCGGTGCTGCGCAGATGGATGGCGCGATCCTGGTTTGCTCCGCAGCTGACGGCCCAATGCCACAGACTCGCGAACACATCCTGCTGTCCCGTCAGGTTGGCGTGCCTTACATCATCGTCTTCCTGAACAAGGCTGACCTGGTGGATGACGCTGAACTGCTGGAACTGGTTGAAATGGAAGTGCGTGACCTGCTGTCGTCCTACGACTTCCCAGGCGACGACACCCCGATCGTTACCGGCTCCGCCCGTCTGGCGCTGGAAGGTGACCAGTCCGAATACGGCGAACCAGCGATCTTCCGTCTGGCTGACGCACTGGATACCTATATCCCGACTCCAGAACGCGCTGTTGACAAGCCGTTCCTGCTGCCAATCGAAGACGTATTCTCCATTTCCGGCCGCGGTACTGTGGTGACCGGTCGTGTAGAGCGCGGTATCGTTAAAGTTGGTGAAGAACTGGAAATCGTTGGTCTGAAGAACACCGTCAAGACCACTTGCACCGGCGTGGAAATGTTCCGCAAGCTGCTGGATCAAGGTCAGGCTGGCGACAACGTAGGCGTGCTGCTGCGTGGTACCAAGCGTGAAGACGTTGAGCGTGGTCAGGTTCTGGTTAAGCCTGGTTCGATCAAGCCGCACACCACATTCACTGGTTCGGTATACGTGCTGAGCAAAGAAGAAGGTGGTCGTCACACTCCATTCTTCGCTAACTACCGTCCGCAGTTCTACTTCCGTACGACTGACGTGACTGGCGCTGTTAGTCTGCCAGAAGGCGTGGAAATGGTTATGCCAGGCGACAACGTAGAAATCAAGGTTGAGCTGATTGCTCCGATCGCGATGGAAGAAGGTCTGCGTTTCGCCATCCGTGAAGGTGGTCGCACCGTTGGTGCTGGCGTTGTTGCCAAAATCATCGCC
>NZ_LFDT01000063.1:0-968 GCF_001037925.1 Vogesella sp. EB
GGCCGGCCCGGCTGAATCAGAATGTGCCGGATACCATGCGTTCGCGCCCACCCCATAAACACACGACTGGTGAACTCTGGCCCATTATCCGTCCTGACTGCCAACGGATAGCCGCGAAATTGCGCCACCTGATCCAGCATGCGCGTGACGTATTGGCCAGACATCGAGAAATCCACCGCAACCTGTACCGCCTCGTGGCTGAAGTCATCGGCTACCGTCAGGCATTTCAAGCGTCGGCCACAGGCTAACTGGTCGCTGACAAAATCCATGCTCCATACCTCGTTCAACTGCGTGGCCGCCTGCAGTAGCGTACGCACGCCAGTGAGCTTGCGCCGGCGGTTGCGTCGCCTGACGGCCAGGCCCTGCTCGCGGTACAAGCGGTAAACCCGTTTGTGATTGATGGCTGGGAATTCGTGACGCAGCAGATCATGCACCCGCCGGTAACCAAAACGGCGGCGTGTCTGCGCGATCTCGACGATGCGTGCCATCAGCTGACACGTCAGCGCATCCGCCTGCGGCGGATGCCGCCAGGCATCTCGGGAGCGCCCCACAAGCCGGCAGGCGCGGCGCTCTGATAGCGCCAATCCACTGCTCAACATGACGCTAATGGCCTGCCGCTTGGCCTGCGGGGCTAACGCTTTACCCCGAAGGCGACCTTGAGGGCTTCGATGTCGAGATGGGCCTCGGCCAGCAACTTCTTGAGACGGGCGTTCTCGGCCTCCAGATCTCGGGCGCGCTGGAGCTCGGCGACATTCATGCCGCCGTATCGGCTTCGCCACTTGTAGAAGGTGGCCTCGGAGAAACCACCCTGCCGGCAGACCTCCTTGATGGCCATGCCCAGTTCGGCCTGTTTGAGAAAGCCAATGATCTGTTCTTCGGTGAATCTGCTCTTCTTCATGTCCGTCATTCTCCTTCAGTGACGGACTTCTCTCTACTGTTGATTGGTAAGACCTAAGGGGTGCAGATCA
>NZ_LFDT01000064.1:0-719 GCF_001037925.1 Vogesella sp. EB
TCGACGACGACGCCCGCCAAGCCGCCGTTGAAAAAGCGTGGAAAGCCCTACCTGAAGACGCCACCTACGAACAGATCGCCCAGGTGTGGCTGCGGATCTGGACCGCCCCGGAACGGCACCCCGTGGCCGGGTTCGACGTCACCGTTTCACCCGTCAAGAGCGTCAGCCTGCTGTGGGCATTCGGTGACGACCGGGTCAAGCGCGAGGTGATGGCATCGCACCACGACGGCGTACGCGCCGCCCTGGAGCACCTACGAGCGCACGGGGCGTTCACCCGGCTGGGCACCAACGGCATCGTGCAGGTCGACACCGACGGCCTCGCCGCCGCGGTCTTCGACCACCGCATGTCCCGGGAGAAAGACCCGCAGCTGCACTCCCACATCATCGTCAGCTCGAAAGTCCGCGTCGTCCGCGACGGACGCGAGACGTGGCTCGCGCTCGACAGCAAAGCGTTCTACCAGGCCACCATCGGCGCCCGGATCGCCTACGAACGCGCCGTCGAATACCAACTCGGCCGACGCCTCGGCGTGCGGTTCGCCGCCCGGGCCGGCTCGCCGATCCGCGAAATCATCGGGTTCGATCCGCGCGCGATCCTGCACTACTCGAAGCGTCGCGGCGCCGTCGAAGCCGAGCTGAGCAGCCGCCACAGCGACCCCACTACTGGCCGCGAGTGGATCCCTACCGGCCGGTGGCGACGCTCCGCCCAGGACGCCACACTG
>NZ_LFDT01000065.1:0-695 GCF_001037925.1 Vogesella sp. EB
ACGTCGCCATACCGCCATCAACAAGGCATTCAGCACCTGTTCCCTATCGATGCGTGATTGCATCGACCAGCCAATCACCTGTCGCGAGAACAGGTCGAGCACCACGGCCAGATATAGCCATCCTTCATGTGTGCGGATGTACGTGATGTCAGTCACCCAGGCTTTATTCGGTGCATCCACGGTGAACTGGCGCTGCAGGTGGTTCGGCGCCACCACCGCGGGCCTGCCACGGTAATGCCCAGGACGGCGGTGATAGCCGGTTTGTGAGCGCAGGCCCTCCCGTTTCATCCAACGTGCCACATGATGTTTACCACAGCGTTCGCCCAATGCCTGCAGGTCGTCATGCACCTTGCGGTAGCCATAGATACAACCACTCTCCAGCCAGGCCTGTTTGATTTGCCCCAACAAGCGCTGGTCTTCGCTGGCGCGAAGTGAATGCGGGGAAGCTTTCCAGGCGTAGTAGCCACTGGGGTGCACAGACATGACGCGACATAGACGTCGAACAGGAAACTGCTGCTCATGAGTCCGGATGAAGGCATGCCTTACCCGGACTCCTTGGCAAAGTATGCGGCGGCCTTTTTTAGGATGTCGCGCTCCTCGGTCATCCGTTTCAGCTCTGCCTTGAGACGGCGGATTTCAGCTTGCTGGTCAGCAGATTCGGCCGGTTTCGCGCGCTTGGGGTCGTAGCGTTTCAG
>NZ_LFDT01000066.1:0-667 GCF_001037925.1 Vogesella sp. EB
GCTTGCCATAAACCGTTAACGGCTACCGTCCGGTTTTGGACAGCCAGACAGCAAAGCGCCGTGTTTCAGTGTTGAAACACGGCGCTTTTCACTGGCTCTGGCGATCTTGCCGGCCGCGGCTGGCGAGTTACGGCTTGCCCGGCAGGCCGCCGGCGACGGCATCGCTTTCTGCCGGGCTATTTGGCGTCTTCGTCGAGCTGGCGCAGGAAGGCCAGCTTGTCGGCGATCTTGCTTTCCAGACCGCGTGGCACCGGCTCATACCAGTGCACGTCTTCCATGCCTTCCGGCATATAGGTTTCGCCCGCCGCGTAGCCGTGCGGCTCGTCGTGGGCGTAGCGGTAGTCGTGGCCGTAGCCCAGTTCCTGCATCAGCTTGGTTGGCGCATTGCGCAGGTGCACCGGCACCGACCGCGACTGGTCCTGCGCCACAAAGGCGCGCGCCGCGTTGTAGGCCTTGTAGCCGGCGTTGCTCTTGGCGGCGATGGCGAGGTAGATCACCGCCTGCCCCAGCGCCAGCTCTCCTTCCGGGCTGCCCAGCCGCTCGTAGGTGAGGGCGGCGTCGTTCGCGATCTGCATCGCGCGCGGATCGGCGAGGCCGATGTCTTCCCACGCCATGCGCACGATGCGCCGCGACAGGTAGCGCGGGTCGGCGCCGCCGTCCAGCATCC
>NZ_LFDT01000067.1:0-640 GCF_001037925.1 Vogesella sp. EB
CGCTGCCCAGTCTCTTCGTAGCCTTGCGGCCAACTGACCTGCCGACGTCCCTCCGTTTTCAGGGGCGTAGCAGTGGGCTTTAGAGTCCGGGGCTAATTTACCTGATTTCTCAGCGAGTGATTTGGCGTAGGCGGCCGGCGTCAAACCACCCAGGGCCTTCTTGGGTCTTTCGTTGTTGTATTCCCTCCGCCAGGCTTCGATGACGACTTGGGCATGCAGCAGGCTGGTGAACCAGTGCTCGTTCAGGCACTCATCCCGGAAACGCCCGTTAAACGATTCGATGTAGGCATTCTGATTGGGCTTGCCCGGCTCAATGAGGAAGAGCTGAACGCCACGGGCATGCGCCTAGGTCAACATCGCACGGCTGCAGAACGCCTTACCGTTATCGGTCCTGATCGCTTTGGGTAAGCCGCGTGTCTTCGCCAACTGGTCGAGGACGTGCGTCAGATGCAGGCCACCCATCGCGCGCTCCGGCACAATGGCGACCGCCTCGTGGGTGGCATCATCGACCACGGTCAGATTCTTGATGGCCCGGCCTTCGGCCGTCCGGTCGAATACGAAATCCATCGACCAGACCTGGCTGACCGCCATCGGGCGAGCCAACGGGTGACGGTCTGCCACTGGGATTTTCTTGCGCTTC
>NZ_LFDT01000068.1:0-604 GCF_001037925.1 Vogesella sp. EB
TTTTTCCGGTGGCCAAAATAGGACTTCCCATATATAAATCTTTACCTCCGGACCATTTCGGAACTCCTCGTGACGTCCGGGATCTCATCCGGGACTCCGAACAACATTCGGTAACCACATACAAACTTCCTTTATAACCCTAGCGTCATCGAACCTTAAGTGTGTAGACCCTACGGGTTCGGGAGACATGTAGACATGACCGAGACGTTCTCCGGTCAATAACCAACAGCGGGATCTGGATACCCATGATGGCTCCCACATGTTCCACGATGATCTCATCGGATGAACCACGATGTCAAGGACTTAATCAATCCCGTATTCAATTCCCTTTGTCTAGCGGTATGTACTTGCCCGAGATTCGATCGTCGGTATACCGATACCTTGTTCAATCTCGTTACCGGCAAGTCTCTTTACTCGTTCCGTAACACATCATCCCGTGATCAACCCCTTGGTCACATTGTGCACATTATGATGATGTCCTACCGAGTGGGCCCAGAGATACCTCTCCGTTTACACGGAGTGACAAATCCCAGTCTCGATCCGCATAAAACAATAGATACTTTCGGAGATACCTGTAGTGCACCTTTATAGTCACCCAGTTACG
>NZ_LFDT01000069.1:0-472 GCF_001037925.1 Vogesella sp. EB
GCGTCGCCATACCGCCATCAACAAGGCATTCAGCACCAGCTCTCTATCGATACGTGACTGCATCGACCAGCCAATGACCTGTCGCGAGAACAGGTCGAGCACCACAGCCAGGTACAGCCACCCCTCATGCGTACGGATATACGTGATGTCGGTCACCCGGGCTTTATTCGGCGCATCCACGGTGAACTGGCGCTGCAGGTGGTTCGGCGCCACCACTGCGGGCCGGCCACGGTAATGCCCCGGACGTCGGTGGTAGCCCGTCTGCGAACGTAGTCCCTCCTGCTTCATCAGCCGGGCCACGCGGTGTTTGCCGCAGCGCTCGCCCAGAGCCCGCAGATCGCCATACACCTTGCGGTAGCCATAGACACCGCCACTCTCTAGCCAAGCCTGCTTGATTTGCCCCAGCAAGCGTTGGTCTTCGCGGGCACGGGGTGAATGCGGGGACGCTTTCCAGGCGTAGTAGCCACTGGGG
>NZ_LFDT01000070.1:0-412 GCF_001037925.1 Vogesella sp. EB
AGTACTGACATGACACGACACAGTCGTCGGACTGGAAACTGCTGCTCGTGGGCCCGGATGAAGGCATACCTTACCCAGACTCCTTGGCAAAGTATGCGGCGGCCTTTTTTAGGATGTCGCGCTCCTCGGTCATCCGTTTTAGCTCTGCCTTGAGACGGCGGATTTCAGCTTGCTGGTCAGCAGATTCAGCCGGTTTCGTGCGCTTGGGGTCGTAGCGTTTCAGCCATTGATACAGGCTGTGCGCCGAAACACCGAGCCGGCTGGCGACTTCGGCCACCGGATAGCCACGTTCGGTTACTTGTTTGACGGCTTCAATCTTGAATTCTTCGGGGAAACGCTGCCTGCTCATGACACCTCCTTGTAGGGCCTAGTGTGAGGCTCACGAGGTATCTAGGAAAGGAGGGGCGATTCA
>NZ_LFDT01000071.1:0-297 GCF_001037925.1 Vogesella sp. EB
GCTGAGGGTGGAGCTGTCGCTGCTCACGCCGTCGCTGACGGTGTAGCTGACCAGCGGTACCGCGCCGTGGTAGTTGGCCGCCGGGGTGAACACGTAGCTGCCGTCGGCGTTCAGCTGCAGGCTGCCGACGCCGTCGATGCTGGCGCTGGCGCCAGCCGCGTAGTTGTTGGCGCCGATGCTGAAGCCGGTGACGCGCACGTCGCCGTCCACGCTGCTGGTACCGCCCAGCACGCTGCCTTCCAGGGTGGTGTCTTCCGCCACGCTGACGGTTTCGTTGCCGTCAGTGAAGCCGTCGGT
>NZ_LFDT01000072.1:0-293 GCF_001037925.1 Vogesella sp. EB
GGAGGGGCTGGTTTCTTGCCCTCCAAGTCCATTGGGGCGTTGGCCAAGGTGGGAGGAAAGAAATCTCATTATTTCCTTCCCCACCGATTGTTATCCCCCCTTTTTAGGGATCTTGATCTTATCCCTTCGGGATATGATCTTATTCCTTCTAAGGGGGGATCTTGGTGCACCTTGACCAGGGGTGTGGGGCCTTGCCCCCACTACCCACGTCCATGTGGGTCCCCCCATGCAGGTGGGCCCCACTCCGGAACCTTCTAGAACCTTCCCGGTACAATACCGAAAAATCCCGAACA
>NZ_LFDT01000073.1:0-277 GCF_001037925.1 Vogesella sp. EB
GCCAGCGGCCCGTCGTTGGTGCCGGTGACGGTGACATCCACCGTGCTGCTCGACTCGGCGCCGAACTGGTCGGTCATGGTGTAGCTGAGGGTGACGTGCACCACCGCGTCCTTGGCCAGATGGTCGAAGTCGGTCCCCGGATCGAATTGCAGCTGGCCACCGACCACGCTGGCTGTGCCCATGCCGGCCGGCGCGCTGGCGTCAACCAGACTCAACACATGGCCGTCGTCGACGTCGGTGTCGTTGGCCAGCACGTCGATGTTGAGTAGCTGGTTTT
>NZ_LFDT01000074.1:0-220 GCF_001037925.1 Vogesella sp. EB
CATCCATCTCCTCCGCATTGTCACCGACCGTGGTGGTACGGATCAGCAGGTCGCTATCACCTGCGGCCAACGTAATGGCGCCGCTGTAGGTCGTCCAGCTGCTGCCGCCATCGCTGCTGTACTGGAAGCTGCCGGAAGCGTAGTCCGCCGGGCTCAGCGCCGTGCCGTCGGCCAGGGTCAGCACCAGCGTGCTGCCGGCGGCGGCACTGGTGACGTGCAG
>NZ_LFDT01000075.1:0-209 GCF_001037925.1 Vogesella sp. EB
GATAGTTCGGTGGCCCGCTGCTGGCGGTAGCGTGCCGCAAACACTGCTGGCGGTATCCGGCCAATCGCGCCGTGGGAGCGCACCTGGTTGTAGTCGTCCCGCCAAGCCGCAATGATCTGCCGCGCTTCTGCCAACAATCGAAGACATGCTCATTCAGGCACTCATCGCGGAATCTGGCATTGAAGCTTTCGACGTAGCCGTTCTGCATC